>JAKBBY010000030.1 GCA_021808315.1 Pseudomonadota bacterium
AACCATCGCCGTCCGTTGAGCTCGCAATACTAAAAGCACCGACGGAACCAACGGAATTATACCCCTGTGTGAGATTGACAATGCCCCGCAATCCAGAACCCGACTCAATCGTCGCCGCTGTAATCGAGCCGCCCGATGATTCGTTGAATGAACCGCTGCCGCCGAAAATTAGGGCGTTTACAGCATCAAGGCTGGCGTTTATCGCAATGCTTTTGCCATATAATGCAATATTCTTCGCCGATAGATAATTATTTAGGGTAAGCGTTGCTTGATCGGCGAGAGTAATATCAGCACCCGATACACTAATCGCCGAGATTGAACCAAATTGGTTAAAACTGTTGCCGAGGACAATACCATATTTCGAAGATGGATTGACAACAGCCAAATAACCGTTCGCCCCAAGATCGATGACCCCCCCCGTGCTTTCCGTTATGCCTTGGTTACCAAAGAGAGTAATCGTCCGCCCGATATCTGCGAGCGTTCCGGCCAGCACCAATGATCCGCTTGTCGCAATAGTGCCAGGTCCCCCACTGATCGATAATCCTCCCAGCGTGCCGATCGTGTTCGCCGTATTCCCCAGCGTTACACCACCACCAATCGTTCCCCCATCGGACGTCAGAGTCCCGGCGGTGAGCGTTCCCAAATAACCAGTGTGGCCTCCCGTTTGCTCGATTAATCCACCACCCACAACTGACGCAGCGACTAAATTTCCAACCAAAATTGGCGCAGCGAGCGTTATACCGTCCGTTGAACTCGTATCAACCAAAGTGAGATTGTTCGCATTGATGCCACCACTCCGCCCAGTTTGGTCGATCAAAATACCTGAACCCGCATCAATCTCCAGATCACCACTGAGCGAAATACTCTGACTAACGCGAACCGAGCCGCCGCTTGTTAATGTCATTGCGCCAACATTAGCACTCAAGTTAATTGCTTGCTTAATTCCAATATAAGATGCCGCTTGTAGAATAATTGTTCCCGACGGGATAGCGTTAAGGATCGACGCGTCAACATAGCTCGCTGTGGGCGACGCAGAATTATTACCATACGTAACGACCGTTCCGTTAGTCGTGCCGCTTATCGTCGTATATGTTGATCCATGCTGCAGCGTCCCAACAATCAACGTTGCTGGATCAAGCAGCACCGATCCCGCATGGCCAGACGGAGCACCAACATTCTCGGTGCCCGAAAGCAAAATAACCCCATCGCTCGAAATTTCGGCGGTCCCGCCAGACCCATTCCCCGCCCCTTGCGCGGAAATAGTCCCCGCCTGCGTTGTCTTATGGTGCGAGAGCAGCACAATCTGACCACCATTCCCTGATTGGGTCGCGTCAGCGGTAATCTCCGCTCCTCGCGCCACACTCACCGAGGCCGCGCGCGGTGCCGTCTTATCACTCGGGCCTTCCTGCGCGCGCTGCACGCTGGTTCCAAGCGCCACCACCCCGCCGCCTGCAGCACCGGACGCATCAATGCGCGCCGTGCTGCTAACGCTCACGGCACCGGTCGCATCAATGCCGATTGTCCCGCCTGAGGACCCCGGAGCAGTGCCCCGCGTCAGGACATTACCCGCAATCTGAATATCGCCGCCAACACCCTGAATTAGCACACTGCCTTTGGACTGCCCAACACTATCGGCGCGCAATACGCCACCAACATTGAGCACTGTCTGCACCAATTGATCGGCCTGGGCGGCGGTGATTTGAATTGTGCCGCCATCCGCAATCACCACACCATCATTGGTCACAAGCGCATTGACAGATTTTCCGCCGAGATCAACTTTGGTCACAGCCTTGGTGACATCGAGCGAAATCAAATGATCGCCATACAAATCAAGAGTAAATGTCTCGGCGCCGGCCAGAATAACATGCCCCAGCTTCGCCGTAATCAACCCATGATTAATCACCTGCGGCGCGACCAAAGCGGCTAACCCTGCTTGCTTCACCGTAATCGTGCCGTCATTGACAATCGAGGCTCCCGGATGCGGTGCCTGATTGAACTTGGTGGAACCAGCCATGAATTTCTTGGTTGAAATACCCGCCGTCGAGACCACTATCGCCTCGGCATTGACCTGCGCGCCCTTGGCGAACACCACCCCCGCTTGGTTCATCAGCACAATCTGCCCATTGGCATTAATATGCCCGGCAATCACTGATGGATTATTCGCCATAACACGGTTGAGCGCGACGGCCTGCGCATTTGGCTGATTAAACGTGACTTGCGCATTTGAGCCAACATTAAAGCTCTGCCAATTAATCGCCGTCCGCTCGCTCGCCTGATTAATCGTGGTGCTCGCGTTTCCTTGCACAATCGTGGCGGATCCACCAACCACTTGCCCACCTTGCGGCGTCGTATTCGCAGGCGGCAGCGGCGGCGTTTGTGCGCGGCCCACCGGCGTCGAGAGCAAAATTGCCGCCGACAAGGCGGTGCTGGCCAATAACAGCCGATGGGCGCGCCGCACCCGCCGCTTTCTGCCGATCTCAACATGTCGCCGAGCGTTTTGCTCAACCATCTGCATCACCCCTTACGCTGCCCGCACCGAGCAGACACTCAATAACGCGCCGTGACCGCCCAATAGATTGCCGTTTCCGACAAAGGCTGACCTGCCCCCACCGGCACCAACTGCGTCACCAACCGATGAACACCCTCGACATCAAGCTCCAAATACCGCGTCAATCCCAGCCGCACCCCACCACCGAAGCTAGCAAGGCGATGATTGGCGGAAACTTGGCCTGCGATCTGGTCATTTTGGAAATTTTCACCATAATCATAAAAACCATAAAATTGTGCCCCTGTTTCAACCCGTCGGCCAAAGACGTGAAAATTGATGCCGGTGTTCAAATCCAATTCCGCCGTGGCATAAATCGCCTTGTCGCCCGTCACCTGACCAGAATAATAACCACGGGTGAATTGGCTGCCGCCCAGATAAAACTCTTCGGAGGTTGGCAACACGTCGGTTGTAAACTGTCCCCCGACGGCAGCATGAAGGTCAACGCTGGCACCGGCCCACGGCGAGAATAATGTTTGCATGCGTGAGAAAGACGCATCGATTTTCCAAAAATCAATCCGTTCGCCCAGCCGCCCCGACGGCGGGGCAGAGCGCCGATCCGCCGATGCGCCCAAAAATGGCAAACCCTTTGAAAAAACAACCTGCATTGAGGTTAACGCTGATCGATTGGCCAGCGCATTGTCAGCAATATCATAATCAAGCTCCGCACGAACCGCTCGCACCGCATCATCGCTCGCCAAACTGCCTTGGGTGTCGATAACATTGTTGGAGGCATCAAATTTAACCAACCCGGTGAGCGCCTCACCTCGGCGCAGCAGCAGCGGATATGAAGCGCTCGCACCAAACAACGTGATAAAACTATGATAGCCGATGAGCGCGAGCGGCCCGGTCGGCTGCGCGCGGCCCGTGCCCCCATAGATCGAGACCCGCGCCCCATCGGTGCCGACAAAAAAGCTCTCGGTGAATTGACCGAAATTATCGGTCCCATGCGACGTATGAAACAATGATAATTGGGTCTGATCGCCGAAACGGGTAAGGCTGTTTAAATCAAATACCCCTAACGCCTCGATCGGCCCGGTATCGCGAAAGGCGCGATTATCCACAGTCAGCAGGCCGCCGACCTGTTTGTGACTAACCTCGGCAACCAATGTGAGCGCGCCCGGCGCCGCCGCGTTCGGCTCCAAAACCGCATGCACATCAATACCAGGCGTTTGCTCAGCTAATAACAGCCAATGCTCAAGCGAGGCCTCACGCACCGGCCTCTCATGGGTCAGATGGTTGAGAAACCCTAGAATCAAAGCGCCCGCCGGGCCGATATTGCGCGAGAGCTTGACGGAAACAATGCGCCCTTCGGTCACGATAAATCGTAACTCACCCGCTTTATTGATTTCAGCTGACACGGCGGTCAGCACGTAACCATGATTGCGATATAAATTCAGCAACGCCCGCCGCGCCGCATCAATGCGCGCTAAACTTACCGTCGGCCCGGTCAAACCCGCTGTGATCGGCGCCAATTTGGCCGCCGGAAAAGCAGTAACGCCGATGGTCGTCACGGCGTTAATCGATACCGTCTCGTTAGGCATCGCCGCCGCCGGTCCCACCGGCTGGAAGTTCGGCAAGCCCGCGCCCAATTTCGGTGTGGACGGCGGCAAAATATGCCCCAACGGCGAAACTTGCGGCACCGCCGCACCCGGCGACTGCAAAGGTGATTGCGCGACAGCCTGGCCGGTCAGCGCCGCGCCAACAGTCGCGCAAGCAAGGCCATAGGTCAGCATTTTCCGCCGTGAGCGCCGTCCTGTGTTTCGCCTAGCCTGACCATCCATTCCCGCAATCCTCGAAATTCTTGTCGCCGTAAAATATTAACTCGCCCACGCCGCCGATGCCCAATGACAATCGGGCCGACCCTTCACGAGGCGGTGACGTTAGCACTATGTCGGATTATTCATCAATTTGAAAGTTGCGGGCGATTTTTTCCCCGTAACGCGATACGGCCAGCACTGACATCGCACGGCAAGGGCGGCGTATTAAAAACAACCTTGGCGGGTATTTCGCCCGTTCATCACGCCGCGCCGTAGCAGAAAAAATGCGGATTTTCGAACCCAGATTTGCCATAGATCAAGGGCGAACCATCGCCAATAACAACGCGCCCGCCCGCGGCTTCGAGTAGCGCCTGCGGAGCTGCTGTGTCCCATTCCATGGTGCGTCCCAAGCGCGGGTAGAAATCTGCCACCCCCTCCGCGATCCGACAAAATTTCAGCGCCGATCCGATATTGGTCAAATGCGCAACTTTATAGCGCGCTAAACACGATTCCAATGCCGGGTCATCCGCGTAATGGCGCGACGCAAATACCGTCATGCCCTCGGTCGGCACCGCGCGCACGCGAATGTCCTGGCGCCGATCGCCCTGTTGACGGAACGCGCCAAGCCCCACGATGCCGCCATAAATCATCCCTTGGGCCGGTGCGGCCACCGCACCCAAAACCGCTCGGCCATCGATCACTAAGCCGATATTCACCACGAACTCATCACGCCCGGCGGCAAATTCCCGTGTGCCATCGAGCGGATCAACCAGCCAGAAGCAGCGTCCCGGCTTGGTCATCCGTCCCGCCGCCACCTCCTCCTCCGCTATTACCGGGATATCAGGCGTCGCCGCGCGCAACCCCGAAACAATCAACCGCTCCGCGCGCATATCGGCGATCGTGACCGGCGATTGATCCTCCTTATGATCCACGGCAAAACCAGCGCGGCGCACCGCGAGAATCTCGGCGGACGCCGCGCCAACTAGGCGCACCGCCTGGTCGAGCAAAAACGGCAAATCAATCGATAGAGCGGGGGAGGGCTGCATCGCGGCGTGATACAGGCTCAAGCACGAAACGCCAAGCCATGCGCCACCAACCCGTGCGCCAGCCCCGCCAATCATGTTTTGCAGCTTCGCGTGATCGCGGATAGAAGCATGACAGAGCTCGTCACAACCGTTCAGCTATGGGGAACCGCTTCATGATCGATATCACCTTTGCCAAGCCCGTTTTGCCGCAATCGGGCGCTGTCGCCCTCCTGCTCGCGCCCCACGACAAGCTTGATGGTCTGGCGGCCGCTCTCGATCAGGCGCTGGATGGCGGACTGACCCGCGCCCTGAGCGTCGCGTCATTCACCGGCAAGCATGAACAAACCGCGACGCTGCTGGCACCGGGTGCCGGGCTTGATCGGGTCGTGGTCGTCGGCTTGGGGGAGCGCGATGAATTGACGCCTCATCGAGCCGAAAAAGCGGGCGCCGCCGCCGCCGCCGCCTTGAATAAAGACGCGCACGGCACGATCATCGCCGAAGCACTCAGCCCCGCCCTGCTCGCCCACGCCGCTCTGGGCGCACGGCTGCGCAGCTACCGGTTTGATCAGTATCACACGCAAAAAAAACCCGATCAGAAGGCTAAACTCCGCCATGTCACGCTGCTGACGCCTGATTTGGCTCGCGCCCGCTCGGCGTTCGCACCGCTCGCAGCCTTGGCCGCTGGCGTTGAGCGCACCCGCGACTTGGTCAGCGAACCTGCCAATGTTCTAACCCCCGCCGAATTCGCCGACCGCGCCGAAACGCTCGAAGCGCTGGGTGTCAAAGTCGAGGTGTTTGACCGTCACGATATGGAAAAACTCGGCTTTGGCGCCCTGCTCGGCGTCGCGCAAGGCAGCGCCAATGAGCCGCGCATGGTGGTGATGCAGTGGCTTGGGGCGTCGCGCGCCGAGGCTAGTGCCAAATCCGGCAAAAAAATCGGCAAAGCCAAGCCGCATGAGCCGCTGGTATTCATCGGCAAGGGCGTCACCTTCGATACAGGCGGTATTTCGATCAAACCGGCCGCGGGCATGGAAGACATGAAATGGGACATGGCCGGCGCGGGCACTGTTGTCGGTCTGATGGCCGCTCTCGCTGGCCGTAAGGCCCGCGTCGACGCGGTCGGGCTAATCGGGTTAGTCGAAAACATGCCCTCCGGCACCGCCCAGCGCCCTGGCGATGTGGTCAAATCCTATGCCGGCAAAACCATCGAAGTGCTGAATACCGATGCCGAAGGCCGCTTGGTGCTCGCTGATGTGCTGGCCTACGCCCAAAAACGCTTCGCCCCGCGCTTCATGATCGATCTCGCGACGCTGACCGGCGCCATCATCATCGCCCTCGGCCATGAGCATGCCGGTCTGTTCTGCAATGACGAAAGCCTAGCCGAACAATTAGTCGCCGCCGGCACCGCAACCGGCGAAGAAATCTGGCCCATGCCGCTCAGCCCGGCCTATGACAAATTACTCGATAGCGACATCGCCGATGTGAAAAACATCAGCGGTTCGCGGGGCGCGGGCGCAGTGACAGCCGCGCAATTCCTGCAACGTTTCGTCGATACATCATCGGCAAAAATGCCCTGGGCGCATCTGGACATCGCGGGCATGGCCTGGGCCAGCAAGGAAGCTGGCGTCACCCCGAAAGGCGCAACGGCGTTTGGTGTGCGCTTGCTGGATCGTCTGGTCTCCGAGCATTACGAGCACTAATCTGACTGGTCCGAACGCCAGGATGGGTCAAGCTGTTTGACAGCGCTGCCAGTTCCCACGGTGGCGCTGCCAACAATGCCGGGCTGGGTGCGGATCAATCGCACCTATGCCCAACGGCTGCGGATTGCGGCGGCGGCAAAGCCCGTGGGCGCGCCACCGCTTGCGGTGACTGATCCTGATTTGGTTGATAAATCCTGGGTCAATCTGCATCGCGGGGGGCTTGACGGTCCAGCGTTCGATCTCGCCTTCACCGGCCCCCTTGCGCTGACACTGAGCGCTCACGGCCTGATCTGGCAGGACGAGCATTTACTGACCGGTCCGGAAATTCTCCCTGGCTATGTGGTCGAAGCACTGCGCACGGCGCCCGCGCATTATCTCACAGCGCCACGCGCCCTGCCCCGCCGCCATGAATCCAGGCCAGCCTATGTTTTTCTCGGCTGGGGGATCCAGGTTTTCGGCCATTTCCTGATCGAAATGCTGCCAAAACTGCTTTTGGCACAGGCACACAGCCCGTCGCTGCACGGGGCGATGCCGGTGCTTGACCGCGCCATGCCCGATTGGTTTTTGACCATTCTGCGCACAGAATTCGGCATCACCGACGAACGCGCGATTTGGTTTGATTCGCGCCAGGAACAACTGACCCTCGATCAAGCCATACTGATCCCAAACCTGCTGCGCCCCGGCGGCTATCATCCACACACCGCACCGCTGTTCAACGCTTTTACCAACCGCCTGATGGATCACCGCGACGGCGAAACTGGCCGTGCAAAAATTTTTATCGCGCGCGGCACCTATCGCAACCCCGCCTCGGTGCCACGCGTTCTGCTCAACGAGCCGGAAATTGCCCGCATTGCCGAGGCCGAGTTTGGCTGCACCGTGCTGCACCCGGAAACCTTGGCGTTTGCCGAGCAGGTCAGACGAATTTCCAATGCCGACCTGATTTTGGGCCAAGCCGGCTCGGCCATGCATCTCGCCCTCGTCGCGCCCGCCCAGGCGCGGATCGGCGTGCTCCGCTTCATGGCGCCGGATCAATCCTTCATCGCCGCCCTGCGCGGCCAATCAATCGCCTATCTCACCCAAGGGATTGCCGAAACCGCCCCCGCTCAATTTATCGCCGATCCAGAACGATTTCGCCGCTTTGTCCACGCTCTGATGGCGGATTAAAGCCTAGCCCCAGCGTGGCATGCGGAATGGCAGCATCGCTTGGACAATTGGCTGGCGCAGCCGATCCAAATCCAAGCTCTCATGCACGCAATCGCCCCGCTGGCCGGCAATCACGGTGTCGATCTGGGCGCGCGCATAGAAAGGCGCGTCCTCAAAACGCCGCCGCACCACGGGGCGCACCCCCGGATCAGCCCGTGCCTCACGCTTCAGCCGCCAAGCGGTGCGATCAAGTGCTGCCAAGGGCGGTGGCGTAAACGGGCTTGCCCCGCCCGAGGCCGAAAATCGCAGCGCCAAGTCCAACGCGCTGCCATCGCGCCTTTGCGCATCATAACAAACCACCGCCCCCGCGCCGCTCGCCATGCGCGACCAGCTCCAGGCGCGAAACGCCGCCGCAACCGGCTCGGACCCGGCATTATGATCCACATAAGCATGGCCGCTCCAGCGCAGCGCCGGACGCTCGAACATCACCTCGATCCGCGCGCAGGGCGCAATCGGCTGCCAATAATGGTTTTGCGCGGCATCAAGAAAATAACGCGCCGACTCCACCGCCTGCGGCAACACCCGGATGCGACCGCGCAGCCGGTGCGGCACCGGCACGCTCACCTCGCAAATCTCCGCCTCCAAAGCGGATCCGGTCCAACGCAGCGCGCTCGGGCCAATCGATAATGTCTGGGCATCACGCTGCACGCGGCTCCGCTCGGTCATCGCCCAGCGCCCGGCGCGCGGGCGGTACAGCGCCAAATTGATCGCGCAAAATCGCTCGGCCACGCCGCGCCCTTGCTTGATCGCTCGGGCATAATAAGGCGAAAACACGGAGCCAACGAACCCAATCAGGGTCAGCGCCTCGGTGCCATCATCGCTGATCGCATCAATATACCACCACGCATATCCCCCATCGGGCACCGCCTGATCAAAGCGGATCAAGGCGCGTCATCCAATACCGCACTTGCGGCAAACCGGCCCGATAACGCCGCCATCGGTAATCCCGGCCCCGGATGGGCCGAGCCACCGGCCAAATATAATCCCGGTAGCGCCGTCCGCGCGGGTGGCCGGGCAAACGGGTCACGCCAGCCATCGAGCGAGCGGCCATATAACGCACCGCCCGCACCGGGAAATGACGCGGCAAACCCGGTCGGATCGGTTTGGCCCCAGTGCTCGACCTCCAGCGTTAAACCAGCCCGATCAAGCCGCTCAATCACCCGCCGCCAACACCCCTCGAGCGCCACCGCCGACAGCGGCGCGCTATCGCCCAAAGCCGGCGCGTTGATCAGCACCAACATCCGCTCCACACCGTTGATCTCATCGCCGGTCGCACTGCCTTGGCGATCCTGCGCACACAAATAAATCGTGGGGTCATCCGGCAGTGCCCCACGCGCAATCTGGGCAAATTCCGCCGGATAATCGGCGCTGAAAAATACATTATGATGGCTCAGCGCAAATCCGCGCGTGCGCGCCACCACCTGCCACGTCACTGCCGAGAGCGAGCGTTTGGCCCCGCGCGCCGCCGGTGCCACCGCCGTTTGCACCGCCGCGCCGAACTGCCCCGCGGCCAGGGCGCCTAATTCAACATTGGCAATCACCCGATCGGTGCGAATCGTTGCCCCGCCGCTGAGGCGCACCCCATCCACCCGCCCGTGATCGATCAAAATTTCCTCAACCGCACTCTCAAAGCGCAGTTGCGCCCCATGCGCGGTCGCGAGGTCGGCCAGCGCCGTGGCCAGCCGGGTCAGGCCACCGTCAATCCGCCAAACCCCGCTTTGTTCGACATGCGCGATCAGCATCAATGTCGCCGGCGCCAAAAACGGCGACGCGCCACTATAGGTCGCATACCGGGCGAAAAGCTGGCGCAGGCGCGGATCACGGAAATTCTTGCCCAAGGCGGTCCACAGACTGGCGAACGGCGAGACGCTGCGCAGCGCCGCCAGCCCACTAATCCCGGTGCGCGCAATCAGTGCCGGCAGGCTCGGCACCGGCATCCGCATGAAGCTCGCATCCAGCGCGTCATAAATCCGCGCACTCAAGCCGCAAAATCGCCGATAGCCCGCCGCCGAAGCCGCGCCGAAATAGGCTTCGATGGCTGCCGCGCTAATGTCTGGATTAACATTTAAATCAAAAGCTTGCGATCCGCTCCACACATGGCGTGCCAACACCTCAAGCGGGCGCAGCGGCAATAAAGCCGACAAATCCGCGCCGGCATTGGCAAAAATCTGCTCAAAAATGGGCCGCATGGTCAGCACCGTCGGGCCAGCATCGATCATCGCCTCGCCCAGGCGCACTTGGCGCAATTTGCCGCCCGGCTGCGCCGCTTTTTCGCATAAAATGACATCGCGCCCGGCCACGGCCAGCTCCAGCGCCGCCACCAGCCCACCCATGCCAGCGCCAATCACGACAATCGGCAAGCTTGACCCCAGCGATGCTGCGCTCTTGGCATCCGCCGCACTCTCTTGATCGGGCCGGGCACGACGGACGCGCACTGGCGCACTCCCTAACGCGAGTAAAATGAGATGGTTACGGCATAAATTTATCAGTCGAATCGAACTTTGAGCGCGTCCGATCCGGTTGCGCTGTGCAGTATGCGAAATCGCTTGACCATCTGTCAATCTCGTATCACAGTATTAAATGACAAGTTAAGTTTACAGTTGCCGGGAGGCTCGCATGGACGCACTCGCCCTCATCGAAGCCGAATTAACAGGTGCGATGCTCCGCGCCGAGGCTAATGGCGCCCCTGCCAAACTGGCCGGTGCCATGCGCCACGCACTATTTCCGCGCGGCGCCCGCGTGCGACCGCGACTCGCCATTGCGGTGGCTGCGGCCTGCGGCGCCACCGCCTTTGCCCCGGCCATCGCCGCCGGTGCCGCGCTTGAACTGCTCCATTGTGCCTCCTTGGTGCATGACGATTTGCCCTGTTTCGATGATGCCAGCCTCCGGCGCGGCAAACCATCCGTCCATGCCGCCTTCGGCGAGGCCATCGCCGTGCTCGCCGGTGATGCGCTGATCGTGCTGGCCTTTCAAACATTGGCCCATGGCTGCATGGAAGCTCAGACGCGCCTCGCCCCGTTGACCTTAATCATCGCTCAAGCCGTCGGCATGCCGAGCGGCATCGTTGCCGGGCAAGCCTGGGAAAGTGAGGCGCAAATCGATGTCGCCCGCTATCAGCGCGCCAAAACCGGCGCATTATTCGCCGGCGCCGCGATGGCCGGCGCGGCGGCGGCAGGCCAACCCGCCGATCCGTGGCGCGGATTAGGCGAGGCCTTAGGCGATGCGTATCAAGTGGCCGATGATCTATGCGATGCCGCCGGTTCGCTCGCCGAATCCGGCAAATTACCGGGGCGTGACGCCGCCAAAGCCCGCCCAAGCATGGTGCGCGAGCGCGGCATTGAGGGCGCGCTCGATTATCTCGACCAGCTCGCCGATCAAGCCGCCGCCGCAATTCCGCCCTGCCCTGGCCGCGCTGGCCTGCAAGCCTTAATGATCCAGGAGGCGAAACGCCTGGTGCCCAAATCGCTGGCTCGGGTCGCCGCCTGAGCCTCTTATGGGTGCCGCCCTACCTGTGCTGCCGATGAGTTGGGTCGCCACCATCCGTGAGCGTTGGCGCAGCCTGCGCGACCGGCTGCTCGCCGACGCTCGGTTTCAGCAGCAAGCGGCACGCTTTCCCCTCACCCGCCCCGTGGCTCGGCGCGAGGCCAACGCCTTGTTCGATCTGTGCGCTGGCTTTGTCTATACTCAAATTCTCACCGCCTGCGTCGAGCTTGATCTGTTTGAAACGCTCGCCAGCGGCCCGCACAATATTGCGCTGCTCGCCCACACCCATCAGCTTGATCAGTCCGCAATGCTCTGCCTTTTGCGCGGTGCCGATTCGCTGCGCCTGCTGCAACTTGACGGCGAAACGGTGAGGCTCGGCCCCCTCGGTGCCGCATTGCGCGGCAATCCTGGCGCCGTCGCGATGATCAGGCACCATAAAATCCTCTATCGCGACCTCGCCGACCCGCTCGCTCTGTTACGGCGTGAGAAACACAGCGATTTGGCGCAATTCTGGCCGTATGACAGCGCGGATGCCGGGCAAGCCCGCACCTATTCGCAGTTAATGGCCGATTCTCAGCCCATGGTCACCGCCGAAATCCTCGCCTCCTATCCATTTCGCAGGCACCGGCTGGTGCTCGATATCGGCGGTGGCGATGGCAGTTTCCTGACCGCCCTCGCGGCACACGCACCGCATTTGGCGCTGCGTTTGTTCGATTTACCGCCGGTTGCCGCCCTGGCTGAACAACGATTCGCCGCTCACGGCTTGGCCGCGCACGCTCACGTGTTCGGCGGTGATATGCATCAAGGCGGCTTCCCGATGGGTGCCGACCTGATCACGCTGGTGCGGGTTCTGCACGACCATAATGACGCCGAAGCCCAAACCCTACTCGCCAACGCCCGCGCCGCCTTGGCACCCGGCGGCACCATCCTGATCGCCGAACCGATGGCCGGTGCGAAAGGTGCCGCCGCGATGGGCGACGCCTATTTTGGCTTTTATCTCCGGGCCATGGGGCGCGGTCGCCCCCGTCGCGCCGCCGAAATCGCCGCGATGCTCCGCCAAGCCGGATTCGCGCACCCGCGCTCAATCGAGACCAGCCAGCCTTTACTGACCTCAATCATGGTCGCAACGGCGGCGGACCGCCAATCATGAAAAGAAATCGGGTCAATTCACATCTATATGTAAGTTTTGATTGACAAGTGTGTGTGTCGGTTTAATCTGACAGTTAAGCCATGGAAGCTGGCACCGCGTCGCCCATAACAATCAACCGGAGAAAAAATTGCCCCAGTCACCCACCCTCGATAGCCTCGCCGTCGTTATCGACGCGCCCAAGCAGGTCGCCTTGCGCCGCCTGACATTGGACTCGATGGCCGATGGCGATGTGTTGGTCGAGATTGACTGGAGCAGCATCAGCGCTGGCACCGAAAAACTGCTTTGGTCCGGCACCATGCCGCCCTTCCCCGGCATGGGATACCCCTTGGTGCCAGGCTATGAAGCGGTCGGTCGCATTACCGATGCTGTCGGCGCGGCCAAAGCCCGCATCGGCCAAACCGTCTTCGTGCCCGGCGCACGTTGCTTTGGCGATGTGCGCGGCCTGTTCGGCGGCAATGCGGCGCGGGTGGTGCTGCCTGCCGCCCGCGCCATCACGATCGATGCCGATCTGGGTGATCGCGGCGTGCTGCTCGCCCTCGCCGCCACCGCCCAACATGCGCTCGCCATTGCCGGCCAAGCCCCGGAGCTGATTATCGGCCATGGCGTGCTCGGGCGCCTGATGGCGCGCCTCGCCGTCGCCGCCGGTCACGCCCCCATGGTGTGGGAGACCAATCCGGCGCGCCAGGAAAGCGATACGGGTTACCACGTGCTCCCCCCCGAGGCGGATCAGCGCCGCGATTATCGCTGCGTGATCGATGCCAGCGGCGATACCAAAATCATCGATCTCGTCGTTGCCCGCCTCACCCGAGGAGGGCGGATCATTCTCGCTGGCTTTTACCCTGGGCGGCTCGATTTCGCCTTCGCGCCGGCCTTCATGCGGGAAGCCAGCATCGCCATCGCCGCCGAATGGCAGCCCGCCGACCTCGATCATGTGCTGGCCTGCCTGCAACAGCAAAAACTCTCGCTCGACGGGCTGATCACCCATCACGCCCCGGCCCACGCTGCGGCCGATGCTTACCACACCGCTTTCGGCGCCGCCGATTGTTTGAAGCTGCTCATCGACTGGAGACATAGCGCATGAACGCCAACCCTGGCCGCATCGCCCCGGACACTGACATCGCCGCAAGCCTCAGCGCCGCGTCGCCCAAAAAAACCCAGATCATCGCGATCTATGGCAAGGGCGGCATCGGCAAAAGCTTCACCCTCGCCAATCTCTCTTACATGATGTCACAGCTCGGCAAGCGCGTGCTGCTGATCGGCTGCGACCCCAAAAGCGATACCACCTCGCTGCTGTTCGGGGGCCGCTCCTGCCCCACCATCATCGAAACCTCCTCGCGCAAAAAAGCCGCAGGCGAAGCCGTGCAAATCGGCGATGTGTGCTTCAAGCGCGATGGCGTCTTCGCCATGGAATTAGGCGGGCCGGAAGTTGGTCGCGGTTGCGGCGGGCGCGGCATTATTCACGGGTTCGAGCTGCTCGATAAGCTCGGTTTTCACCAATGGGATTTCGATTACGTGCTGCTCGATTTCCTCGGTGACGTGGTGTGCGGCGGCTTTGGTCTGCCGATTGCCCGCGATTTATGTCAGAAAGTCATCGTGGTCGGCTCGAACGATTTGCAATCGCTCTATGTCGCGAACAATGTCTGCTCGGCGGTCGATTATTTCCGCAATCTCGGCGGCAATGTGGGCGTCGCTGGCCTCGTGATCAATAAGGATGATGGCACCGGCGAAGCACAGGCCTTTGCCGAAGCCGTCGGCATCCCCGTGCTCGCGGCGATCCCTGCCGATGAAGATATTCGCCGTAAATCCGCCAATTACGAAATCGTCGGCCAACTCGGCGGGCGTTGGGCGCCGTTATTCGAAGCGCTTGGTGTGCAAGTGGCGGATGCCCCGCCGATCCGCCCGAAGCCGCTGAGCCATGAGGCGCTGCTCGGCCTGTTCAAAGGCGACGCGGTTGGCCGTGGCGTGACCCTTAATCCGGCAACCCTTGAGGATATGTGTGGATCGGACGTGCTGAACAAGCCCTCGCTCGAAGTGGTCTACGAGGGGGCCTGAGCCATGACCCCGCCTGATGGTCTCGCCGCCACCCCAGCGTCACCCGCCGCACCATCCTGTCATGGCGGCAAGGAAACCATGCAGCAGGCCGCCCGCGCCGCCGGCAAATCGGCAACCCTGGCCAAGCTGGCCGCCGATTACCCACAAGGGCCGCACGATCAACCGCAATCCATGTGCCCCGCTTTCGGCTCGTTGCGCGTCGGTTTGCGAATGCGCCGGGTCGCGACCATCCTCTCCGGCTCAGCCTGCTGCGTCTACGGCCTCACCTTCACCTCGCATTTCTATGGCGCCCGTCGCAGCGTGGGGTATGTGCCGTTCGACTCCGAAACCCTGGTCACCGGCCAGCTCTTCGAAGACATCCGCAAAGCGGTGCGTGAAACGGCGCGGCCCGCCGATTATGATGCCGTCGTCATTATCAATCTTTGCGTCCCCACCGCCTCCGGCGTGCCGCTCGATTTGCTGCCCAAAGAAATCGATGGGGTGCGGATTATCGGGATCGACGTGCCGGGCTTTGGCGTGCCCACCCATGCCGAAGCCAAAGACGTGCTCACCGGCGCCATGCTGCGCTACGCGAGGCTCGAAGCCGAAGCCGGCGCGGTGGCGCGCCCCCGTGGCCCGCTCGCCACAGGTCCGAAAGTTACGCTGATCGGCGAATTATTCCCCGCCGATCCGCCAGGGATCGCCGCCCTGCTCGCACCCATGGGCCTATCACTCAGCCCGGCGGTTCCCGCGCGCGAATGGCGCGATCTGTATGGCGCGCTTGATTGCGCAATCGCCGCTGCGGTGCATCCGTTCTACACCGCGAGTGTTCGCGAATTTCGCGAGGCAGGCCGCGCCGTGGTCGGATCGGCCCCGGTCGGCGAGGCCGCCACCGCCGATTGGCTCGATGCCATTGGCCGCGCTGTCAATCTTGATGCCAAAACCATCGATCTTGCCAAGGCCAAAGCCCTCGCCCCGATCCGGGCCGTCATGGCCGCCAACCCGGTCGAGGCGCGCATGATCGTCTCGGGCTATGAAGGCTCCGAACTGTTGATCGCCCGGCTGCTCATCGAAGCGGGTGCGACCATTCCTTATGTCGGCACCGCTTTACCGCGCACCGAATGGAGCGATCCGGATCGCGAATGGCTCGAAGCCCAAGGCACCCATGTGCAATATCGCGCCTCGCTCGAACAAGACATCGCGGCGATGCGCGAGGTTAACCCTGACCTCGCCTTGGGCACCACCCCGCTCGTCCAAGCCGCCAAAGAGCAGGGCACACCGGCGGTCTATTTCACCAACATCGTCTCCGCCCGCCCGGTATTCGGCGCAGCCGGAGCCGCTGCCTTACCCGCTATTGTCAACACCCAAAGCAAAGGGCGCGAACGCTTCTCGCGCATGATCAGCTTTTTCGATCCGCCAAAAGCACCCGCCCAAACCGCGCATAAGGAACCCGCATCATGTTAGTGCAGGATCATGATCGCGCCGGCGGCTATTGGGGTGCTGTTTATGCGTTCAGCGCCGTTAAAGGCCTGCGCGTCGTGATCGATGGGCCGGTCGGGTGCGAAAACCTGCCCGTTACCGCCGTGCTGCATTACACCGACGCACTGCCCCCGCATGAACTCCCCATCGTGGTCACCGGGTTGGATGAAGATTCGCTCTCCATGACCGGCACCGAAGGGCCGATGAAGCGCGCCGCCGCTGCTGGCGATCAAAAACTCCCCGCCGTGGTGGTCACCGGCAGCATCGCCGAGATGATCGGCGGCGGCGTCACCCCCGAAGGCTCCAACCTCAAGCGGTTCTTGCCGCGCACCATCGATGAAGATCAATGGCAAAGTGCTGATCGGGCCTTGGTTTGGCTATGGCACGAATTTGGCAACGCCAAAGCCAAGCGTCCGGAGCGCAAAACTGAAAAACCGCTGATCAATCTGATCGGCCCGATGTATGGCACCTTCAACATGCCCTCGGATCTCGCGGAAATCCGCCGTCTGGTCGAGGGGATCGGCGCTGAAATCAACATGGTGTTCCCGCTTGGTGCGCCAATCAAGGATATTCCGAAACTGGCCGATGCCAGCGTCAATATTTGTCTCTATCATGAATTTGGGCGCAAACTCTGCGAGGAACTGGGCAAACCCTATCTAATGGCGCCGATGGGGTTCTTTGCCACCACCAATTTCCTGCGCAAACTCGGTGAATTGACCGGCCTTGACCCCGAACCCTTTATCGCGCGCGAAAAAACCGAAACCATCAAGCCGATTTGGGATCTTTGGCGCAGCGTTACCCAGGATTTTTTTGCCACCGCCAGCTTCGGCGTGGTCGCCACCCAAACCTATGCGCGCGGCATTCATCGCCTGCTACATGAAGAGCTGGGCATCCCCTGCAGTTTCACGGTTGAGCGCAAACCAGGCGTTAAACCTGACAATGATGCGGTGCGCCGGAAAATCGCCGAAAACCCGCCATTAGTGTTATTTGGCTCCTATAATGAGCGCATGTACGCCGCTGAGCGCGGTGGCCGCTCAATGTATATCCCAGCCTCATTTCCCGGCGCGATCATTCGGCGTGCGACGGGCACACCCTTCATGGGATATGCAGGTGCAACCTACATTGTTCAAGAATATTGCAACGCTTTGTTCGATGCCTTGTTCTTCATCCTGCCGCTCGGCACCGAGCTTGATAAAATCGATCCGACACCCGCGAAATCCGATGCGGTTCTGCTGTGGGACGACACCGCCTTGCGCGCGCTGGATCAAGCCGTGGCGAGCGAGCCGTTCCTGATCCGCATTTCCGCCGCCAAACATCTGCGCGATCGTGCCGAAACAGCGGCCCGCGCCGCCGGCAGTGATCGCGTCACGCTCAGCCATCTCGCCAGCGCCGCCCCTGATCGGGTGTTGGCATGATGGCGCGGCACAGCATGCACCGGCTTCCGCCGGGCAACCCCATGGACGCCATCCTCACCGGTGGTTCCATCTCCCCGCGCGGAGTGCGCTCGGAAACGGCACGGTGCCGCAAGGCACCATGTTCCTTGGTAACGGAGTAATTATGTCAACCTCAACTCAGGAACGGGAAGGCTCGCTTAGCGGGCTCACCGAACGGGAAGCGAAAGAGTTTCATGGAATTTTCATGATGAGCTTTGTCGCTTTTGTCGTGATCGCCGCGATCGCGCATTTCCTGGTCTGGCAATGGCGCCCCTGGATTCCGGGACCCCATGGCTACGCCATGCTAATGCTCGATCATGCACGGGTCGGGGTCAGTCATCTGACCACGCTCATTGGTTAAGGAGGATAGATCATGTGGCGCATGTGGCTGCTGTTCGATCCGCGCAGAGTTCTCACCGCACTCGGGGTATTCCTGTTTGTGTTGGCTCTGCTGATTCACTTCATCCTGCTCAGCACCCCCCGGTTCGATTGGCTGGGTGGCGCACCGGCCGTGACGGCGGCACAAATGTCGTCAATGCCGGCGAGCAAATAGCCTTCACGCTCAGCGTGATCGGAACCCCGAGGCTCGCTTTGCGAGGCTCGGGGACCACCGACACTAACAGGTTAGGGCACGGAAAGGACCAACCCGATGGCGATGCTCAGTTTTGAACAAAAATACCGCGTCCGCGGCGGTACGTTAATTGGCGGCGATTTATTCGACTTCTGGGTTGGCCCCTTCTATGTCGGCTTTTTTGGGGTCACCACGGCATTTTTCTCACTCCTCGGCACCCTGTTGATCGTCTGGGGAGCCGCAATCGGGCCGACCTGGAATATCTGGCGCATCAACATAGCCCCCCCTGCCCTGCATTACGGGCTCGGCCTCGCCCCGCTCGCCCATGGCGGCCTTTGGCAAATCATCACGGTCTGCGCTCTCGGCGCATTCTTCTCCTGGGCCCTGCGCGAAGTGGAAATCTCGCGCAAACTCGGCATCGGCCTGCATGTCCCCGCCGCCTTCAGCGTCGCGATTTTCGCTTATGTCTCGCTCGAAGTGATCCGGCCATTATTAATGGGCGCCTGGGGTGTGGCCTTTCCGTATGGCATTATGAGCCATCTCGATTGGGTCTCCAACACCGGCTACGCCTACGTCAATTTCGAATATAACCCGATGCACATGGTCGCGGTGACCTTGTTCTTCACCACCACGCTTGCTTTGTCCCTGCATGGCTCGCTCGTGCTCGGGGCCATCAACCCCGCCAAAGGCGAGGTGGTGAAATTCGCCGAACATGAAGATACGTTCTTCCGCGACATCATTGGCTATTCAATCGGCACATTGGGCATCCATC
>JAKBBY010000031.1 GCA_021808315.1 Pseudomonadota bacterium
ACTCGCGACGATCACGGGTGCGGTCAAAATCAGCTCCAGCACGCGAAACCCTTCATCGCGCCGCCAATCATACTCATGCAAAAATGCCTGCCCATCGAGCATCTTGCCCGCCGTGCGCGAACGCGGAGCGGCGATGAAACTGCGGCAGCCCGCCAGCGCCCATTCCGGGCGGGTCTCGGCCCAATCACGCGCCCGCCGGAATAATGCCTCACCATCCACCGCCCGTGGCAAGCTCGCCGCCCGCTCCGCCCGCGCGACCAACCCGGCGGCGGCAAGCCATTGCCGCACCTGCGCCAGCGCGGCTTGATGCCCGGCAAGCGGCGCATCCACCGCGTCATACAAGGTCACATGATCGGTCGTGGTGTCATGCAGCGCTGCGACAAACAGCGTGTCAGCGGGAATCTCCAAGCCCATCGCGGGCAAACCGGCGCGGACCGCCGGATCATTGAGCAGGCTCGCGATCAACCGCGCATTCACATCGCCCGGATAGCCGCCGCACGCACCGCATTGCAGCCCGCTCGCCTGCGGATTATTCACCACGCTGGCCCCATGCCCCACCAGCAGCACCAGCGGCGCAAAATCGCGGGTGAGGGACATGGCCCGTAAAATCGTCGCCGCCATCGCAATCCGGCCCGATGGCGCGCCGTCAGGCTCACCCTCAGCCACGAGGCACGGTGCCGGATCGGCAGCGGGCGGCGCCCCCGCCAAACCCAGCGCATCCGCGATCAGTTTGAACGCGTAAAGCGGCCCGGTCGCCTCCACGAACGCGAAGGAGGAAATCGCCGCCAGCTTGAACCGCCCCCAGGCCCGCCGCGCACGGGCCTTGATCCGCGCGGCCTGATCGGCGGGCATCATCGGCCCCGCACCCGACCATGAGCGCAGCCCCGGCGCAAACAGAGCCGGACCCCGCACTTCATCTACATCCGAGCCAAAGCGCCGATGCGCGGTGGCGAGACCAAAAAACCCGGCAAACCCCAGGGTCTCGATGGCAGGGCTGACCTGTTCTAACGCCCGCCGGAACCGCTCGGAGCGCACATCGATGCAAAACGCCGCCTGCAAGGCCGGGCGCTGATCCGCATGTTGGTCCTTAGGCGCGGCGGGTGCAGCCAATATCGCCGCGAGCCGCCGCTGTTCCGCACGCTCCGCCGCCGCCTGCAATATTTGATCGAGCAGCAAATCATCACTCGGTTCAAGCGGCTGCGCGTGGCGTGCGCGCACCGCCGCCCAATCGTGCGCAATCGCGGGCTGATAGCGGATGAACAAGGCCTCGTCCCAGATCAGCCGGATCGCTAACAAATCGGTCAATGTCGGATCCGTCTTGCCCTGCTGCGCCGCCTGCCACAGCCCATAGCGGGCATAATGCGCCCAGCCGCCCAGCGTCATGAGCATTTGATGCAAATAGGTCTCCAGCGCCGCCGCCTCGAACCCGAGCCGATGGATCGCGCGCGTGATTGCCGCGAGCGCGTGTTCTGGTGTGTCGGCCACATGGCGGGCGAACCCGGCGAGGCCCAGAATTTCCGGCGTCAAATCATGGGTCGCGACGGCGCGCCACGCCGCATAGGCGCTCGGCCCGCGCGGCGCCGCCCAGAGCGCTTGACCGGCATCGAAATAACCGCCCGCCCACGCGCCAAATCGCTCAGCGATCACGCAAGGCCAATCAATCCCCGAAGCCGAGGCCGCCAAATCGGCAATCGTCGGTAGTGCTTGCGGTGCGGGCGCATCGCGGCGGATCGCGGCGCGCAATCCCGCCGGGTCCGCCATGCGTTGATGCGCGGGGGCAGCCTCCCACGCCGCCTGCAAATCCGCCTCGGTGATCCGCCCGGCATCGATCTGCGCGCGATACCAAGCCCGGTCCATCATCACCTTCACCCCGGCAATGCGGGCGAGCCGCGCCCCGGCCATCGCGAGGTCTTCGCCCGCCTGACCGAGAAACGGATTAACCGCGACGCTGGCCGCCAGCGGCCAAAGCGGCGGGATCGCCTGCCCCGCCTCTGCCACCCGCGCCGCAATCAGCGCCTCAGGGATAATCGGGGTGCATGTGGTGTCCATCATGGCCATACCCCTCACCGATCTGCCGCGATGCTGCTCGACCATGTGCCCATCAGCCGGTCGAGCACCGCATTGGCATACCAGCCGTTCGAGAGATGCACCCGCAACCCGGCAGCGGCAGGATGATCGGCCCAGAGTGGAAACATCGCCTGCACAATCGCAACCAGCCCGAAGCTGATCACCGCCAGCCCAATCAACATCCATTGCAGCGCGCCCGGCGTCGGCGGTGGCGGCAAAACGCTCGCCGTCATCTGGGTCACTATGGCTTGGAGCGCGAAATAACTAATCGAAACCGCCAGCGCATACCCCGCCGTGCGCCGGGTCAGCGCCTTGGGGGCGGCGTCAGCAAAGCCCTGCGCGAGCATATAGGCGACACCGAAAATCAGAATCGCCCCCAGCGCCACCGCCTGCGGCGATTTATCGGCAAAGCCGAACGCAAACCCCACCAGCCCGTATAAAATCAGCGCCACCAAAAACGCCCGCGCGACCGCCCCGGCGTTCGGCGTCGCGACCGGGCCGGGCCGTTGGATCGCCGCCACCCGCTCGACCGCACCGCCCGAGGCCAAAAATGAGTGCGCTTTATAGAGCGAATGGGCCAGAATATGCAGCAGCGCGAGCGCAAATAACCCAAGCCCACACTCGAAGATCATGAATCCCATCTGCGCCACGGTGGACCATGCCAGCGAGGTCTTGACCATCGGCTGCGTCAACATCACCAAGCTTGCATTCAACGCGGTAAACCCGCCAATCAATACCAGCGCCCCCAGCGCCAGCTTGGCATGGATCATCACGGTAGCGAACCGGATCAACAAAAACCCACCGCCATTAATCACCCCGGCATGCAGCAACGCCGAAACCGGCGTCGGCGTTTCCATCACCTCGGTCAACCAGCCCTGGGTGGGCATTTGCGCTGATTTCAGGCAAGCCGCGAGCCCGAGCAGCCACGCCGCGCCGATCACCCAGCGCCCCCCCGCGCCCGTGCGCGCCGCCGCCAAAATCGCGCCGAGATCAATCGTGTGGAACGCGCTGATCAGCAACACGCACGCGCCCAGCAGCGCCAGATCGCTGCCCCGCGCCATGATGAATTTCTTGCGCGCCGCCCGCCGCGCCCCGGCGCGCTCAGGGTAAAACAACAGCAAACGCTGCAAAAACCAGCTCGATGCCATCCACGCCGCCAGCAATTGCACCAGCGTATCGGCGGTCACCAGCAACAGCACCGCCACCAGCGTCAAACACAGCCAAAAGGTGAACAAGCCCTGCCGCGCCTCGCCATCGAGATAGGTCGCCGCATAGCGCAGCACCACCCAGCCAATGAAGGTCACCAGCGCCATCATCGCGACGCTGACCGGATCAAGCCGGTCCAGACCCAGCGGTGCCACCAACGGCCCATCCCACGCGGTCGCCACCACCGCGATGATCGCCAGCCCAAACGCGATCAGCGCTGCCAGCGCCGCGCGCCGAGGCACCTTCTTGGGTCGGCAGCCAGGGCGCAGAAACCCGGCGAGCGCCGCGAGCAGCAGTGGCAGAATCGCGAACCAGGGCAGCAGACGGATCAACATCGGCGCAATGCTCCTTGCTTGATGAACCCAACAGCGTGAGTCGCTGCATAGCTTGATCGCCGGATCGAATGAATTTCATTGTTTCTTTCAAATCGTTCGGTTTATTAGAACGATATGCGAAACCTGAATTATAATCATTTGCGCTATTTCTGGGTCGTCGCGCATGAAAGCAGCCTGACCAAGGCCGCCGAGCGGATCAATCTGTCACCCTCGGCGCTCTCGGTGCAGATCCAAAAACTCGAGCACCAGCTTGGCCACCCGCTCTTCACGCGCACCGGCAAGCGCTTGGTTCTCACCGAAGCCGGGCGGATCGCGCTCGACTATGCCGATGACGTGTTCCAGGCCGGTGACGAGCTGATCGGCACGCTGCGCGGCCAACGCCAAGCCAACCGGCAGGCCTTGCGCATCGGCGCGCTGCCCACCCTCTCGCGCAATTTCCAGCTCGAATTTCTGCGCCCGCTGGTCCGGCGCGACGATGTGGAGCTGATCCTGCGCTCAGGGACGATGCGCGATCTGCTCGCCCAACTCGAAGCCCATACGATCGATCTGGTGCTCGCCAACAGCCCCGCGCCGCGTGATGCCCGCACCGCCTGGCGCAGCCATTTGCTCGATGAACAGCCGGTCAGCCTGATCGGCCATCCGCGCCCGCGCGCCAAACCGTTCCGCTTCCCCGATGATCTGCGCACCGAGCCGGTGTTGCTGCCCAGCCTCGATAGCGGCATTCGCATCGCGTTCGACCGGCTGATGGAAGCGGCCGATATCGATCCGCTGATCGTGGCTGAGGTCGATGATATGGCGATGCTGCGTCTGCTCGCCCGCGAGCGTGACGCGCTGACCCTGGTGCCGCCGATTGTGGTGCGTGACGAGCTCGAAGCGGGCTTGTTGGTCGAGCAGTGCCAAATTCCCGAAATCGCTGAACGGTTCTACGCGATTGTGCAAAAACGGCGCTTCCCCAACCCGCTGCTCGCCCCGTTGCTCGCCGGCCACGAATAACCAACCGGTCAAATCGGCGGCGCGCTCGCCTTCAACCGCTCCATCGCAAAGCGCGAACTCACATTGCGCAGCGGCACCAGCGCAATCAACCGTCGGTAAAACGCATCATAGGCGGCAATATCCGGCACCATCACATGCAGCAAATAATCAACATCGCCACTCATCCGCCACGCCCCGACAATCTCCGGCATTTCCGCCAACATCGCCGCAAACCGCGCGAGCCACGGCGCCGAATGATCGGCGGTCTCCACCGAAACAAACACCGAGACCGGATAGCCCAGCGCCTCCGGCGAGAGCGAGGCCACCCGCCCGGTAATCACCCCGGTATCCTCCATCCGCTTGATCCGCTTCCAGCACGGTGTCGCCGATAACCCGACCTGCTTGGCAATTGCCGCCAGCGGCGTCGTCACATCCGCCACCAACAGCCGCAAAATCGCCCGATCCATCGCATCCAACCCCACCGCCGCCATCTGTTTTCTCCGCCGATTTTAGATTGAGATCCCATGATAGCCGATAAGGAGAGAAAATCAATCTTATTTTAGCGGATAAAAAGCGTTTTTGGAGAAAAATATTTTCAGGCGCGCCGATTCCGCCTATATCCCCACCATGATCGACACCGCCCCCAGCCCGACCCATCCCGATTTCGCGCCCGGCAGCGTCTGGCTCGCCGGCGCCGGTCCGGGCGACCCGTCTTTGCTGACCTTGGCGGCGCTGCATGCGCTGCAAACCGCCGATGTCATTCTGCATGACGCGCTGGTCGCCCCGGAGATTCTGGCCCTCGCCCCGGCCCGCACCCGGCTGATCGCCACCGGCAAGCGCGCAGGCGGCGCGCAAACCCCGCAACTCGCCATCAACGCGCACCTCATCGCTCTCGCCCAGCAAAATCTGCGCGTGCTACGGCTCAAAGGCGGCGATCCGTTCATTTTTGGCCGGGGGGGCGAAGAATGCCTCGCCCTCGCCGCCGCCAGCATTCCGCACCGGGTGATCCCCGGCATTTCGGCGGGCATCGGTGCTGCCAGCGCCGCCATGCTGCCAATCACCCATCGCGGTGTGGCCCGCAGCGTGCTGTTCGCGACCGGCGAAACCGGCGAAACCGGCCCGCAGGTTGATTTCGCACGCCTCGCCCAGGCCGCCGACACGCTGGTGCTCTATATGGCGCGCAACAGCATCGCCAGCATCGCCGCCACCTTGATCGCGGCGGGCCGCAACGCCGATGATCCGGTGGCGTTCCTGCTCGATGCCACCACCCCGCGCCAGCACATCATCCACACCACCCTCGCGCAAGCCGGGCGATGCGCGCGCGATCTCACCACCGAGGCCACTTTGATCATTATCGGCCCCGTCGTTGCCCTCAGCGCCCTGCTCACCCCAGCCGCGCCGCACGCCCTCCCCTTGACCCGCGCCCAGGAAGCCTGATCCCATGACCAAACGCGCCAGCCTGCCCCGCACCGCCCCCTTCGCCCAGGCCGACATCGTGGCCCTCGATCAGGTCATTGGCCGCGCCTCAACGGTGCAGCGCGCCTGGCTCGCGGGCTTTCTCGCCGGCATCGACGCCGCGAACAGCGACGCCCCAGCCCCCGCTGCACCCGCCCCGCAGATCGCCGCCCCGCCGAAACCCAAACTCACCATTTTGTACGCCACCGAATCCGGCAACGCCGAATCCCTCGCGACCGCCGCCCAGCGCAACGCGCAAAAGCGCGGCTTTGCCGTCCGCACGCTCGATATGGCGGAAACCACCCCCGCCGCGCTGAAAAACGCGGGCAATCTTCTGGTCATCGCCTCCACCTGGGGTGAGGGCGAGCCACCTGCGCGTGCCGCCCCGTTCATCCGCGCGCTGACCACTCCCGCCACGCCCCCAGCCGCCCCAATCGACCTGACCGGCGTGAATTTCGCCGTCCTTGCGTTGGGGGACAGCGCCTATGCCCAATTCTGCGAAACCGGACGCCAGCTTGATGTCGCGCTCGAAGCGCTCGGCGCCACCCGCATCGCCACCCGCCTCGATTGCGACCTTGATTACGCTCAACCAGCGCAAAATTTCATCACGCGGCTGTTTGAAACACTCGCGCCGCCCGCCGAACCCGCGCCGGAAGCTGCCAACCCCGCCTCGATCATTCATGTCGATTTTCATCGCACCGAGGCGCAGCACACCAACCTTCACACCCATGACGCGGACGAGGCCGCCGCTGAGCGGCCAATCACAGCAGAAATCATCGCCCACCACCCGCTCACCTCCTCGCGCTCGGCCTCACCCACCTTTCATGTCGAGCTTGATCTCACCGGCACCGGCCTGACCTACGAGCCGGGCGACACCCTCGAAATCCTGCCGACCAACGATCCCGCAACCGTCACCGCCCTCCTCGCCGCCACCTCCCTGTCGGCCAGCCCGGACCGCGCAACCATTGCCCAACGCCTGACCACCGAGCGCGACATCACCACCCTCACGCCCAAGCTGCTGCGCAATTACGCGCAGGCCACCAACCACCCCGACCTCCTGGCCCTCAGCGCCGATGCCGACGCCACCAAGCGTTTTATCGCCGACCGCCACGTGATCGATTTGGTCGAAACCTTCCCCGCCGCCCTGAGCGCCGACGCCCTGATCAATCTGCTCCGCCCGTTGCCGCGCCGCGCCTATTCCATTGCCTCCTCGCAAGCCTTGGTCGGCGAGCAGGCCCATCTTGCCATCGCCAAACTCGCCTATCACGCGGCGGGCCGTGACCGCCTCGGTGTCGCCTCCGGCATGATCGCCGAGCGCGTCCACCAAGGCGACACCCTGAACCTGACAATCAAACCCAACCGTCATTTCCGCCTGCCCGCCGACCCGCAAACCCCCATCGTGATGATCGGGGCGGGCACCGGCATCGCCCCCTACCGCGCGTTCCTCCAGCACCGCGAAGCCCTGGGCGCTTCAGGCAAAGGCAATATGGGCCAATCATGGCTCATCTTCGGACATCGTCACTTCCTGCATGATTTTCTCTACCAGCTTGATATCCAAGAATGGTTAAAATCCGGTGTACTTTCCCGCCTCGATCTCGCTTTTTCCCGTGACCAGCCGCAGAAAAAATACGTCCAGCACATTCTCGCTGCTGAGCGCGAGGCGCTCAAAGCCACCCTCGCCGACGGCGCGGTGCTCTATCTCTGCGGCGATGCCAAAGCCATGGCCCGCGATGTCGATGCCACCCTCACCGAGATTCTCGGCGCCGATGCGCTCGAAGCCTTGATCCGTGCTGGCCGCTATAAAAAGGATGTCTATTAATGCCCAAACCAGCCGCCGCGCACGCGCTGCTCACCCGCGCCATCACGCGCGATTTCCCCGGCCAAATCGCGCTGATCTCCTCATTCGGCACCGAATCCGCCGTGCTCTTGCATCTGATCAGCACCATTGATCGCGCCTTGCCAATCCTGTTTCTCGACACCGGCAAACTCTTCCCCGACAGTATCGCCTATCGCGATGCGCTAACAACCCGTTTGCGCCTGACCAATATCCAAGCGCTCCGCCCCGATCCTGCCCATCTGCGCCGGTTCGATCCCGATCACCGGCTCGCCGCGTCCGATCCTGATCTCTGCTGCGCCCTTCGCAAAACCATGCCGCTCGATGCCGCGCTAATCCCCTATGCGGCCTGGATCACCGGGCGCAAACGCACCCAATCCGATACCCGCGCCACCATCACCGCGAGCGAACCAAGCCCCGATGGCCGCATCATCCTCAATCCGCTGCATGATTGGACCCGCACGGACATTGAGCAGTATTTCCGCACCCATGCGCTGCCCCGCCATCCGCTCGAAGCCGATGGTTTCGCCTCAATCGGCTGCGTTCCCTGCACCCGCCGGATCAAGCCCGGCGAAAGCCCGCGCGCGGGCCGCTGGAGCGGCACGCCCAAAACTGAATGCGGTATTTTTCTCCCCCGCCCCACCCAACCGATCCAGGCCCCAGCATGACCGAGCAAAAATCCCTCTCGCGCAACGAAACCCTCAAAGCAGGCAGCAATTTTCTCCGCGGCACCCTGCCCGAGGCGCTCGAACAGCAAGCCTTCGGCGGCCTGACGGAGGATGAAGGCCAGTTGGTGAAATTTCACGGCATGTATATCCAAGATGACCGCGATCTGCGCCCCGAACGCGCCAAACGCAAGCTGGATCGCGCTTATAGTTTCATGGCCCGCCTGCGCATTCCCGCCGGCATTCTAACGCCGCGTCAATATCTGGCGATGGATCAACTCGCCGATACCTACGCCAACCACACGCTGCGCCTCACCACCCGCCAAACCATCCAGTTCCACGGCGTGATCAAAGCCAATCTGC
This sequence comes from Pseudomonadota bacterium, assembly GCA_021808315.1. Taxonomy (GTDB): domain Bacteria; phylum Pseudomonadota; class Alphaproteobacteria; order Acetobacterales; family Acetobacteraceae; genus Acidiphilium. The sequence goes on from JAKBBY010000031.1 coordinate 8,898, forward strand.
GCTCAAGCCTGCGCGCGATTGATGCCGCGCTGCTCGACAGCATTGCCGCCTGCGGTGATGTTAATCGTAACGTGATGGCAACCGCAAACCCGTTCCTGTCCCGCGCCCATACCGAGGCCGCCGAAGCCGCCCGCGCACTCTCCGCCCATTTTTTGCCGCGCACCGGCGCGTGGCGCGAAATTTTTATCGATGGCGCAGCAATCACCCCGCCCGATGCTGGGGCCGAACCCGAAGCCGAACCAATCTACGGCCCTACCTATTTGCCGCGCAAATTCAAAATGACCGTGGCCGTGCCACCGTCAAACGATGTCGATGTCTTCGCCCATGATCTCAGCTTCGTCGCCATCATCGAGCAGGATCAGATCACCGGCTACACCATCATCGTGGGTGGCGGCATGGGCGCAAGCCACGGCGAGCCGGAAACCTATCCTCGCATTGGCTCAATCATCGGCTATTGCCCCGCCGCTCAGTTGCTCGACGTCGCACAAGCCATCCTCACCGCCCAGCGCGATTTCGGGGATCGCAGCAACCGCAAACATGCCCGCCTGAAATACACGATCGACACAATCGGCCTTGATGAATTCACCCGCATCGTCAATGAGCGTTTGACAACAAAGCTGGAGCCCGCACGCGCTTTCACCTTCACCAATAATCACGATACGCTGGGCTGGGCGCAGGATCACGACGGTCTGCACCATTTGACCTTATTCATTGAAAATGGCCGCATTCAGGATACCGAAACCAATCGCCTGAAATCCGCCCTCGCCAGCATCGCCCGCCTGCCGGACTTTATCGATCATGGCAGCTTTATTTTCACACCCAACCAAAACATCATCATCGCGCGCATCTCCCCGGCCCAGCGCAAGCTGATCGAAACGATCCTGGCCGATCACGGCGTGACCCAATCTGCCTCGCCGGTGCGCAGCACCGCCATGGCCTGCGTCGGCCTGCCCACCTGCGGGCTCGCGCTTGCTGAATCTGAGCGCTATCTGCCAAGTCTGATCACCAAACTCGAAGCCCTGCTCAGCACTCATGGTTTGACGTCAGAGAAAATAACTATCCGCATGACCGGCTGCCCCAATGGTTGTGCGCGGCCTTATATCGCGGAAATCGGTCTCGTCGGGCGTAATCCCGGACGCTATAATCTGCTGCTCGGCGGCGCGCCCGATGGATCACGCCTGAATCAGCCGCACCGCGAAAACGCAACCGAAGCCGAAATCCTCGAAGCCCTTGACCCACTCTTCGCCCGCTTCACCGCTGAACGCATTGCCCATGAATCCTTCGGCGATTTTTGCAACCGCATCTTAAACTAACAAAAAGTCATTGCCGCGCCATCTCCGCCTGGCCAACCCCATCGCCGCTCACCGCGCCGCGCGGCGCGAGCCGCATCTCGATGCGCTGGATCTGCCCAGTGAACCGAAACGGCGGCGCGTAATCACCAACCGGACTGCCCCGGCTCATCCCAATATCTAACCCGCTCCACGAAATTAGCGTATTAAACCCAGACTCGCACCGCAGCCGCCCCACCTCATCATCATTGATGAGCAAAACCCCCTCATGAAACGCGGTCTTGGCCATCATCCCCGCATGATGCGGCGCCGCAAACCGCACCATCGGCCCCACGCTGGCGCGATAGCCCAACCGGCACGGCCCCATCGGCAGCGCGGCGCTCGATCGCAGCACATGATGCCGCCCGCCAATATTCAAATCATGCACCAACCGCCCATTCTCGACATAAAGCACATAACCCGAGGTCGCATCGCCATGCGCGATCAACACACCCTCGGACCCGGCCCCTAACACCACATAAGCGACAATCTCATAGGCCCGCGCGCGAATATCCGGCGCCACATCGGTTGGAATATGGCCAACCCCCGGATGAAACACGAAATCTCGGCGATCACCCCGCCCGCGCGCCAAACTCTCGATAAATCGTTGCCCGAACCGATCATCCAGCGGCAACACATGGCACCGTTCCGCCTCCGCCCACCACATCGCCTGCAGCGCTGCCAACCGCTCGGGCGCAACCGCCGCCTGATCGCGGGTTTCTGAAAAATCGCTGTCCAGATGATAAAGTTCCCAAACATCATCCTCAAATGCGGTGCCCGGCGCATGAAACGCCACCGCCTTCCAGCCATCATGCCACAACCCCCGATGGCCAAACATCTCGAAATATTGCGCACCAATCCGGCGCGCCGCCTGCGCATCCACCAAACTCCGCGCAAAACTCTCCCCATCGAGCGACATTTGCGCGACCCCGCCGATCGTCTCCGGCACCGGCGCATCCACCCAGTCGAGCAAGGTTGGCACCAAATCCGCCGCATGACAAAATTGATGCCGCAACCCGCCCGGATCACGCACCGCGCGTGGCCAATGCACAATCAACGGATCGCGAATCCCGCCACCATGGGTGTTCTGCTTATACCGTCGCAACGGCGTATTCGCCGCCATCGCCCAACCATGCGGGAAATTCGAGTGCGTGTCCGGCCCGCCAATATCATCAATCCGCCGAATTTTCTCCTGCAGCGTCTCGGCTTGAAAATTATACGGCCCCATCGCATTCACCATGCCGAGCGGCCCACCCTCCTGGCTCGCGCCGTTATCGGATAACACCAGGATAATCGTGTCCTCCGCCAACCCGCTTTGCTCCAAAAACGCCGTTAGCCGTGCAATCTGCTGATCCGCATGATCCAGCATCGCCGCATAGGCCGATTGCAACCGCACGAATAACCGCCGCTCATCGTCGCTTAACGCCTCCCACGCCCCCACCCCGTCATTGCGCGGCGGCAACAGGGTCCCCTCCGGCACAATCCCTAACGCGATCTGCCGCGCCAACCGCCGCGCACGCTCGACATCCCAACCCGCCTCAAACAACGGATCATACGACCGTATCAATGAGGCCGGTGCCTGATGCGGCGCATGGCACGCCCCAAACGCCAACCATAACAGCCACGGCGCCCCCGGCGCATCAAGCTGATGCCCCGCCAAAAACCCCATCGCCTGATCCACCAAATCCGCACTCAAATGATAGCCAGAACGAAAATCCCCCGGCGCCGCAATCGGCGAATTATCCCGGATCAATTCCGGCGCATATTGGTCGGTCTCCGCATCCATGAACCCATAAAACCGATCAAACCCACGCCCCAACGGCCACCCATCAAACGGCCCCGCCGGCCCCGTCTCATGCAGCGGCGTCACATGCCACTTGCCCACCATATACGTCCGATACCCCACCGCCCGCAGCATCTCCGGCAACACCCCCGCCGCGCGCGCAATCTTGCCCCGATACCCCGGCAACCCCGCATCAAAATTCGCAAGACACCCCATCCCCACCCGATGATGGTTCCGCCCGGTCAGCAACGAAGCCCGCGTCGTCGAACACATCGCCGTGGTGTGAAACCCCGTATAACGCAGCCCCCCCGCCGCCAGCCGATCAATCGCCGGCGTGCGGATCCCCGAGCCATAACACCCAAAATCCGAAAACCCGACATCATCAAACAAAACGACCAAAATATTAGGCCGCGCCCCGCCGCGCTCAGCACCCGACTGCACCATAATGCCGCTCCCTCATGGCTGCTCTAATCTTTACGAATTAAACTGGCACCAACCCGGTAGAGGGTCAATCAGGCCAATCGGTGGAGCGCCGTGAAAGTGAGCAAAAAGCCGCTTTTTTGGAAAAAAGCGGCGCAAAAAACTTTCGCTCGTGGGGGCGGGTTGATAGTGCGACCAAGCACACATCGCGGGTCACGTCGGGCAAACGCTCCGCTCCGATCACGCGTGAACATTTGGGTTGAAACGGTTACACCTCCAAAACCGTTGACAAGGCGTAAGAACAGGCACATTTTCTCACCATCGCATCCTTCGGATGCGCATCAATGCTCGCACGCCCGTCCTTAACAAAATCCCTGCGCGGATCGGGCGCTTTATTTGCGCTGCTGTTTGGTCTGTGGGAGGTGGCGCGCCACGCGATCAACCAAAATCTAACCGTCGGCAGCACGGTGGTCATCGTCGCGTCGGCGATCATCTGTGGCTTCGGCATGGGCCTAATCACCCACTACCAAAAAATGATCGACGACAACCACGCCCAAGGGTCACGCGCCATAAAAGGTGCGCCATGAACGGCAAGCCCCCGCGCAACTACCGACTTTTGTCCGTGGCCATCCGGGTTATCGCCTCGATCGATGAGGGATTGGGCATGAACGTTCAATCCTGGACGCATATCGTGATCACACTAACCCTGATCACGCGCACACTGATTGTTGCTGGGTTGTTTTTTGTTGTCTTCACCGTGTTGTTGATCCCAATCGAGCGGGATCGCGCCCGTAAATACGCGCAACTCCCGCCGCTTGATCTGAAGCTGCCAACGCGAAATCCCGATCCCTAATCACTCAAAGCCCCGCCCGCGCGCGCCTCGCCTCCGGGCGGGCCCTAAAAGATCACCCAGATGCGAGAATCGTCAGAGAAATTCCCAAACCGGTGCATAAAACCCAACCGTCATCGTCCCATGTCGTAAACCGGACCAAAATCGAAATAGCCCCTGATCATCCGCCCTCTCTCGGCAACCACCCCGGCGCTGAACGCCCCAGCCGCCCGGCGGGATACGGCCATGCCATTGGCGCGCCTTCAATCATCACCGGCGACGCACAGCGTCGCGCCGGTCCCCAATCCGTTGGTTCGATCATCGGCATCAAATCCGCATCGGCCATTACCGCAAACGCCTCATCCTGCGGCACGATCCCCGCATCAACCAACAACCGCGCCGTCCGCGCCAGTGACAACCGGATTGTCGCACCACCTCGGCCTGCGAGCCGCCCCATCAACCCGCGCACCGCCGCCGCCGCCATCAAATAGCCGGTCGCATGGTCCAGCGCCTGCACCGGCAGCGGCACGGGTCGCTCAGCCCGCCGCCAAATCATGCCAGCATCGGCAATGCCCGCACTCATTTGCACCAAACTATCAAAGCCGCGCCGCTGTGCCCAAGGCCCACTCCAGCCATACGCATCCAGTGTCACATCAACCAAACCCGGTCGGAGCGTCTGGCGCATCGCCGCGCCATAGCCCAGCCCGTCCAACGCCCCGGGCCGATACCCATGCACCAACACATCCGCGCCCGCGAGCAAATCTTCAAACACCGCCCGATCCGCTGCGCGCCGTAAATCCAGCCGCGCGCAACGCTTGCCCAATGTGACCTCCGGCACAATCGCTGGTTCATCCCAATCGAGCGGATCAATGCGCAGCACATCCGCGCCAAACCCGGCCAAAAATCGCGTGGCAATCGGCCCCGCTAACACCCGCGTCAAATCCAGCACCCGCAACCCTGCCAAAGGCCGTTTTGGCTCCGGTTGCCATGCCCCATCATCACGCGCGGGCTGAGGCTCAAACCAAACCAACGGCTCACCCGCGACCGCCGCCCCCTGCGGATGCGCATCCCACACCGCGCAGGAGCGCATCGCCGCCGCACAGCCGCCCGCCTCAACAATCGCCTGCTCCAGCGCCTCAATCCGCCATGTCGCCACCGCCGCCTCAGCCGCCGACCTTAGCGCCGCCCCATCGCCCGCGCACCCCAGCACCCGCAACGCCGCTACCCGATGATGCGGCGCATTGGTGTGCAGCCTAATCCACCCATCCGCCCCGCGATAATCTCCCGCGAGGGCATCCCAAATCCCCGGCATCGCCCAACCCACCGGCTGGATCGACCCGCCAAACCACAGCGAAGCCAACCGCCGATCCACCCGCACGCGCGGGTCACCCAAACCCACCAATTCAGCCACCGCCAACCCCGCCGCCGCCATCGACGCGACAGCCAACGGCGTCACCGCAAATAAGGACGGTAACGATCCAACGCCGACCACCTCAACCGCGCCCGCTGGTGCGGTCGGCGCCGGAAACGCCGCCCCAATTTGGCCAAGAAACCCACTGATTTGATCCACCATCAAATCCGCGGCCATCACCCACCGCCCCGCCGCTCTTCTCCCGCCGCGTATCCGGGCATATCCACCAAAGCTTGTTCAAAGGCCGACCTGATTTCGGTCTGACTGAACCCCCGGTCCCAGAACTCGGTCATCAAACACGCCATCACCCAGTCGAGCGCCGCACCCTTATTGTAAGGCCCACGCCGCGCCAAATCCGCGCACGCATTGGCAAACGCGAAAGCCGCCGTCATTGCGCGCCCTTCCCACGGCACGTCATCCGCATCCCCATCGTCCCCGCCACCGCTCATTTTGTCTCCTCACGCGATCCGCTCGCCCGCGCGCCACAATGAACGGTGCAACATCATTGCGCGCCGTTCAACAGCGCCACAATCCCCTCAAGCTGATCGAGCGTGTTATAAACCACACTCACCGTGCCCCGCTTACCGTCATAGCTAATCCGCACACTCAAACCCAAGCGCTCGGATAAATCCTTCTCCAAAGCCCGTGTTTCCGGATCGATCTGCGTCGGCGGGCGTGGCGGCGGCGTTTTCGCGCTCAGCGCCTCTTGGGTCAATTTTTCGGCCTGCCGCACCGATAATTGCCGGTCAATAATCGCCCGCGCTGCCTCTTCCGGGCGCGGATGGCCGATGATCGCCCGCGCATGGCCGGAACTCATCTCGCCCTCGCGCAGCTGACGCTGCACCGCCAGCGGCAAATTCAGCAACCGCAGCAAATTCGCGACATGCGACCGCGATTTGCCCACGGCCTGTGCCAGCGCTTCCTGGCTCAGCCCAAACTCGGTCATCAATCGGCGGAACCCTTCCGCCTCTTCAATCGGATCAAGGTCTCGCCGTTGTAAATTCTCAACCAGCCCCGCCGCCATCGCCTCCGTGTCGGATAGTCGGCGGATCAACACCGGCACTTCATGCAACCCCGCGCGCTGCGCCGCCCGCCAGCGCCGCTCCCCGGCGATAATCTGATAGCGCCCGGCAATCGTCGGATGCGCGCGCACCAATAAGGGCTGCAAAACCCCCTGCGCTTTCAGCGATTCCGCCAATTCATCGAGCGCCGCCTCATCCATCGTCCGCCGTGGCTGAAACGGCCCCGGCTCCAAATCAGCCGTCGCCAAGCTCTGCGGCGCCGCCAACGGCTCGGCACTCGCCTGATCGCCCATCAGCGCAGCGAGGCCCCGGCCCAGCCGTTTTGGTTGTGGTTTAGTCATGATGTGTCACCGCTCCTTGCCGGTCAGCCCGCTCGCGCCGCAAAAATTCCGCCGCCAACGCCACATAAGCCTGCGCCCCTGGCGAACGAATATCATAAAGCAATATCGGCTTGCCGTGACTTGGCGCTTCGGTAATCCGAATATTGCGCGGGATCGTGGTCTCAAACACCAGCGATTTGAAATGATCGCGCACGTCATTCACCACCGCGACCGAAAAATTATTGCGCCGATCCAACATCGTCAGCACAATCCCGCCCATCACCAACCGAGGATTATGGCTGCGCCGCACCAAATCAATCGTCCGGGTCATCTGGGTGATGCCTTCCAGCGCAAAAAACTCGCATTGCAGCGGCACCAGCACCAGCGACGCCGCGACCAGCGCATTCAAGGTGAGCAGCCCCAATCCGGGCGGGCAATCAATGAACACATAATCGAACAACCCGGCGAACGCCGGCGCGCCGATGGTTTGCGCAATCAACCGCTCGCGCTGCGGGGCGGCAGCGAACTCCAAATCCGCACCAATCAAATCGTCGGTCGCCGGGATCAGGGAAAGGCCAGGAATTTCAGTAGGATGCACCAGATCATCCGGCGTCGCATCGCCCGCCAACAGCGCATAAGCACCAATCCCGCGCGCGGACGCGGCCAATCCCAACCCGGTCGAGGCGTTGCCTTGCGGGTCCAAATCGATCAGCAAAACCCGCTCGCCCGCAATCGCGAGCGCGGCCGCCAGATTAATTGTGGTCGTCGTTTTGCCAACGCCACCCTTCTGATTGGCGATCGCCACGATGCGCGGCGGCTTGGGCGCGCGGGTTTTTGGGTCAGGTGACACGGCTTATCCCATCAAGACGAAAAATAACGGCATCAGGGTCAGTGCGGCTCGCCGCGCGGCCAATATTCATGTGCCACCGCGCGGAGGCGGTGGTCAACTCAGCCTCCCCCTGACGCCCTTTGGGAAACAAGCAAAATCCCTCCGGGTGCAGTAAGGGCGATGCCAGCTCCAGCAGCCGGTCCAGCGGCGCCAAGGCCCGCGCGGTAACGAGGCCAGCCGGGGGCAGCGACAGCGTTTCAATGCGCGCCGCGATCACGCGTGCCGCAACGCCCAATTCGGCGGCGACATGTTGCAAAAACGCCGCCTTCCGATGGTCTGACTCAACCAGAATCATCCGCAAGGTCGGTCGGGCAAGGGCCAGCACCATCCCCGGAAACCCGGCCCCGGCGCCCAAATCGATCCCGTCAGTGGCGGTGTCTGGGATGAGGGGCAGAAGTTGCAGCGAATCCAGGATATGCCGCGCCCAGATATGGTCGATATCCGCCTTGGCAATCAGATTGATTCGCAACGTCCACCGGCGCAGCTCGGCCTCGAACGAACGGAGCCGCTCGATTGTTTCACGTGAAACAAGGGCTTCGATTGCCGCCAGGTCCTGTTTCACGTGAAACAATCCTCACGCCGCTTGATTGCGCGGACGGCGCAATGCGGCAAACACCGCACCCAAGGCCGCTGGGGTCATCCCCTCCAGCCGACCAGCGTCACCAAGCGAGGCGGGGCGGAAGCGTTCCAACCGCGCGCGCAGCTCGGCAGAGAGGCCGCCGACCGTGGCGTAATTGAAATCATCCGGAATCAACACCGCGTCATCCTTGGCGCGCGCCTTAATCTCTTGGTCCTGACGACCGAGATAGCCCGCGTAATGCTGATCGGCGGCCCGAATTTCCGCCGCCATCGCGCTCAGCCGCTTGTCCGCCGATGCGCCGGCCAGAGCGTCGCGTAACGCCGCAAACGCGCGTTGACGATCCAGGCCAACGCATCCCCATTCAATGCCGAGTGCGGTCAGCCGTAAATCCGCATTGTCCGCCCGCAAGCGTAGCCGATGCTCGGCGCGCGAGGTAAACATGCGATACGGCTCGGTCACCCCGCGCGTGACCAAATCATCAATCAGCACGCCAATATAGGCCTGGGCACGGGCGAGCTTGATCGGCGCTTGATCCTGGGCGCGGTTGGCGGCGTTGATGCCCGCGATCAAGCCCTGTGCGGCGGCTTCCTCATAGCCGGTGGTGCCGTTAATTTGCCCTGCCAGGAACAAGCCGGGAATTTGCTTGAGTTCGAGGCTGTGGCGCAAGGCGCGCGGGTCGATATAATCATATTCAACCGCATAGCCCGGCTGCAGAATTTTCGCACGCGCAAGGCCCGGCATGGTTTGAATGAACGCTTGCTGGATCGCCTCAGGCAGGCTGGTCGAAATGCCATTCGGATATACAATATCGCTGTCGAGCCCTTCAGGCTCCAAGAAAACCTGATGGCGCGATTTATCCGCAAAACGGACGATCTTATCCTCAATCGAAGGGCAATAGCGCGGGCCAACCCCTTCAATCTGACCACCATACACCGCCGATTGATGCAGATTATCGCGGATAATCTCGTGCGTTGCGGCAATGGTTTCGCTGATCCGGCAGGCAATTTGCGGGTTCGTGATCCGCTCAGTGAGCAGGCTGAACGGCGTTGGCGCCGACTCACCATGATCGGCGGGAAGCGCATCCCAATCGATTGAGGCGCGGGCCAGCCGGGCGGGGGTGCCGGTTTTCAGTCGGCCCAGCGGCAGTCCCAAGGCGCGCAGGCGGCGCGACAGTGCTTGCGCTGGTGCATCGCCCAACCGTCCGCCAGGGGTGGAGCGTCCGCCAAAATGCAAAATGCCGCCCAGAAACGTGCCGGTGGTGAGCACAGCGGCAACGCACCCGATGCGCTGGCCCGTGCTGGTGATGATCGCAGCCAGGCGGCCTTGATCGTCCAGCGCAATATCCGCCGCTTCGGCCTCCAGGATGGTGAGGTTTTTCTCCGCAGCCAAAAAACCCTGCACCGCTTGCGCATACAGCGCCCGATCCGCCTGCGCGCGCGGCCCGCGCACGGCAGGGCCTTTGCTGCGATTGAGCATTTTGAAATGGATGCAAGCCGCATCAGCCGCTTTGCCCATAATGCCATCGAGCGCATCAATCTCACGAACCAAATGGCCCTTGCCAATGCCGCCAATCGCCGGATTGC
>JAKBBY010000002.1 GCA_021808315.1 Pseudomonadota bacterium
GCGGTGCGGTGGTCAATCGAGGGGGATGCACGCTGGATTATGCCGACCAATCAAACCCTTGGCGGCGCTGCTGATGTTGATGCCCGTGCTGATGCCCGTGCTGATGCCCGTGCTGATGCTGGCGGGGCTGAGCGGCTGTGCGCGGATGCAGGCGCGCGCGCTTGACCCGGCGCAATCGGCGGCGGCGCTGCGGGCAAAAAATTTCAGCGATCCGCGCTTGCAGCGTTTTTTAAGCGCGATGGGCGCACGCCCACCCGATCCGAACGGGCCTTACGGGGTGCGGGCTTTGGTGCTGACCGCGCTTTATGAGCGGCCAGATTTGGCGCTGGCCCAAGGGCGGGTGGCGTTGGCGCGAGCACAGCTCACCACGGCGCGGACGCTGCCCAATCCGGTTTTGTCGCTGACGCCGAGCTATAATGCGACAGACGGACTGCCTTCGCCGCTGAAAATTGGCCCGATTATCGATTTCGTGATCGGCAGTTTCGGGGCGCGGCAAGCGACGATTGGCGCTGCAGCGGCGCGCTATCAGGCGGCGCGGCAATTGATCGAGCAGGCGATGTGGCGCGAGCGCGCCAGGGTGCGCGATGCGCTGATGGCGGAACAGCAGGCGCGTCAACGCGTGGCATTGGCAGCGCGCGCACGGATTTTGGCGGCGGCGCGCGCATCCGTGCTCGCGAGCCGCTATCAGCATGGCATGGTGGCGGCACAAGCTCTGATGCAGGCCCAATTAGACCAAGCCCAGGCGCGGTTGCGCTTGGTGCAGGCGCAGCGGTTGGCCGCGTTGGCGCAATCGGGATTGGCCGCCGCGCTCGGCGTATCGCCGCAAAATATTGCGCACATCCAACTGGATCGGGGCGCGATCCGGCCCGTGCCGAGCGGGCCAGCGCTGCAGGCGGCGGTCATGCGGGCGATGCAGGATCGCCCCTCGATTATGGCCGCGCTGGAGCGCTATCGGGCCGCGCAGGATCAGCTTCGTGCGGCGATTGATGGGCAGTTTCAAGGGGTAACGCTGGGACCGGGCTTTCATTATGATCAGGGCCAGAACAAATATTTACTCAATTTTTCGTTACCATTGCCGATTTTCAACCAGAATCAGGGGCCGATTGCGCAGGCGCGTGCGCGACGGCGGATTGCGGCGGCGCAATTCGTCGCGGCGCAGGAGCGGGTTTTGGCGCAAATCCGACGTGCGAGAGCAGATTGGGCGGGGAGCCATCGCAGCGTGGCGGCGGCCGCATCGGTGATGGCGGATGCGGTGCGAAACAGGCAGAATGCACAAATGGCGTTCGATCACGGCGCGATTGGGAAACTGCGCTTGATTGCTGCGCGGCAAACATTGCTGATCGCACAAGGCGAGCTGATGCAGGCGCGGGCGGCGCGGTGGCGGGCGGCGGGCCGGCTCGAAGACGCGCTGCATGTGATTTTATGGCAGGGACGGAGCGGATGAGCAAAGCAAATGCAGCGATGATGGCGGTGATTTTGGCGTTCGGATGGCTGCCGAATGCAGCGTTCGCGCAGTCATCAACCCCCGTCCTCACGCTCTCGGCGACGCAGCGCCATGATGCTGGCGTGAAAATTCGCGCTTTGCCGCTGGTGCGCACCGCACCGACGCAGCCAATGACCGCGATTGTGCGCAATGCCGCACCGATTTTGGTGTTGCGCGCTTCCTGGGTGCAGCAACAAGCGCGAGCCGGGCTGGCGCGAGACGAGGCAAGCCGCGCCGAGGCGCTGTATCGGGCCGGGCATAATATTTCCCAAGCGCAATTGCAGCGGGCCGAGGCGGCGCGCGCCGTTGCGGTGGCCCGGCTCGATGCGCTGCGCGCGCGGGCGATAGGGCTTTATGGCAAGGCCTTAGGGGCGGCGATTATGAGCGATCAGGCACGGGGCGCACCCGCACTCACCGCGCTGGTGCAGGGGGCACCGCTGATTGAGCTGGTATTTGCCACACCGCACGCAGCCCATGGCGTGGCGGCGGGTTGGACCCGGATTGGGCAAGCCGGGGTGTTGCCCGCCGGGCTGACCGGCGTGCCGGTTTATTTTTATGGAACGCCGCATCAGGCGCTGCCGGCGGGCGCGGCCTTGCGGCTCGCGGTGCGCACCGGACCGGCGCAAATGGGCTATCAAGTGCCGGCCAGCGCGCTGATTTATCGGCACGGGCAGGTGTTGATTTTTGTGCAGCAGGCGCGGGCTGGCACATTCCAGCCCGTGTCATTGCAAGCGGGGCGCGCGGCGGCGATCAGCCGACAGGATGGCCGCTTGCGCAGCCTGTTCGTGCCGCAAGCCGCTTTGCCCGCGCAGCCGCTGGTGGTGGTTGCGGGGGCTGGCTTGTTACGCTCTATGATGGTGACGCAGGCGGGCCGATGAGAGCGGCGAACGGTTCGTTATGCTAACCGCGCTGATCCGCACGGCGCTGCAATTTCGGCTGCTGGCGGTGCTGGTGATTGCCGGGCTGTGTTTGCTCGAACTCGCGCGCTTGCCGGGGGCCCATTATGGTGTGTTTCCGGAATTTGCTCCGCCGACGATCAAGATTGCCACCGAAGCACCGGGCTTTGGGCCGCGCGGGGTTGAGCGGGCGATTACCACGCCGATTGAGCAGGGATTATTTGGCTTGCGCGGCGTGACCGCGATGCGCTCACAATCGCAAGCCGGGATTTCGACGGTGCAATTGGTTTTTGCTGGCGATACCCAAGCTGCGGCGGACAAGACCCGCGTGGCGACGCGACTGGCCGGGATTGAGGCGGGGTTGCCACATGGCGTGGTGCCGGTGATCGCGCCGTTGCAATCAGCGACCGGCACGGCGGTTGAAATTGGGCTGACCGCGCCGCACCGCTCGCTGATCACGCTCACCGCCTTGGCCGATACGCTGGTGCGCCCGGCGTTGCGGGCGGTGCCGGGGGTTGCGAATGTGGTGATTTTCGGGGCGCGACCGCCTGATTTGGCGGTGATGGTGCGGCCCTCGGCGTTAGTGCGATCAGGCTATGGGTTCAACCAGATTGCGCGGGCGGCGGGGCGGGCGAGCACGCTGCTGGGCGGCGGGTTTATCGATACTGGCAATCAGCGGATTGATTTGGCCATACAGGGCCAAGCCCGCGATGCGGCGGCGCTGCGCGCCAGTTTGGTGGGCGTTGCCGATGGGTTGCCGGTGACGTTGGGGGATGTGGCGCGGGTGCAGGCAAGCACACCGCCCCGCTTTGGCGCGGCATTGATCGAGGGTCAGCCTGGATTATTGTTGATTGTATCATCCTTGCGCGGCGCGAATACGTTGGCGGTGGCCTCTGGCGTGCGGGCGGCGCTCGCCCGGATTACACCGGCGCTGCATCGTGAAGACGTCGTGGTGCTGCCCGACGCGCTCGATCCGGCAGGCTTTATTCACGAAGCGCTGGCGGATTTGGGACGGGTGCTGTTGGTGGGGGCGGGGCTAATTTTAATTGTGCTGATGCTCGCTTTGCGCAACTGGCGCGTGGCATTGATTTCGTTCGTCTCGATCCCGGTGGCACTACTTGCGGCGATGGCGAGCTTGCAGGCCCTTGGCATGAGCTTGAACACCATGGCCCTCGCTGGCTTGGCAATTGCGCTCGGCGAGGTGGTTGATGATGCGATTGTTGATGTTGAAAATATTGCTCGGCGCTTGCGCGAAAGTTTGGCGTTAGAAAACCCTGTTGCGCCGTTACTAGTGATTTTGCGCGCCTCCTTGGAGGTGCGCAGCGCCATTATTTATGCCACGTTCGCGGTGGCGGTGATGTTTACGCCGGTATTGCTGTTGGGCGGCTTGGCCGGGCGGCTCTTTGCGCCGCTGGGCATCGCCTATATCGCGGCGATTTTATCATCGCTGGTGGTGGCACTCACCCTAACCCCTGCCCTTTCCGGGCTGTTACTGGCCCGGCGACCGACCCTGACGGCGCACCGGGCCGGAGACATTCTACGCACGGCGTATCAAACCGGGGCGGCGCGATTTGATCGTCATGGAAGGGCGTTTGGTCTGGTTTTGGTGGTGATAGTGCTGGTGGCGGGGGCGAGCGTGCCGTTGTTGCGCCCGCAATTTTTACCGCAATTTCGCGAACAGGATGTTATTGCGCATTTTCTGAGCACGCCGGGAACCTCGTTGCACACCACATTGCAAATTGGGGCGCGGGCGATTGCGCGGGTAAAACGCTTGCCGCAGGTGGGGGTGGTGGTGCTGCATGCCGGGCGCGCCCGGCTGGGCAATGGCCATCCTGGCGTCAATAAAGCAGAAATTGACATCACCCTCAGCCATGCGGGCAACCAGCATCCGGTGGCCTCCGCGCATAAAATATTGGCTGCGTTGGCAACGGTGCCGGGATTGCGCTGGTGGGCCAACACGTTTCTGACCGAGCGCATTAACGAGACGTTATCGGGCTTTACCGCACCGCTGACGATTTCGGTATTCGGGCCGCATTTGGCGGGTATTTCGGCGGATGCGGGGCATATTGCCGGACTGGCAAGGCGCATCCAAGGGGTGATTACCGCCTCGCTCGCGGCACCGCCCAATCAGCCGGTGATCCGCATTACCCCGCATCGGCGCGCGATGGTGGCGGCGGGATTGACCGATCATGCGGTGGTCGCCGCGATCCATGCTGCCTATGCCGGGCAGATTGTTGGGCGGGTTTATCGGGGCCTCTTGGTCGAGCCGATTATCGTGACGCTTCCGTCAACGCTGCGCCATGATCCGCTGGCCCTTGCGGCGTTGCCGATTGCAGGGAGAAATGGGCGGATCACCCGGTTGGGGGCGATTGCCGCCATCACGCAAATCAACGCCCCTTCGGTGATTTTGCATGATGGCGGGCGGCGCGTGCAGGTGGTGACGGTGCATACCAAACCCGGTCAAAGTGGCGCCGTGTTAGCCCGTTTGCGCACTGCCATTGCCAAGCTGCATTTGGAGGCGGGTGATTATTACGTGACCTATGGCGGCAGTGCGATTGCTGGCGGCCGGGCGCAGCGCAGCTTGGCGCTGCATGCGCTCATGGCCTTGGCCTGGGTGATGATTTTGCTCGGCCTCGCCTTGCGCGATGCACGCGCGGTTGCGTTGCTCTGTTTGGGGCTGCCGGTTGCGTTAGCGGGCGGCATTGCGGCGGCGTGGATTGGATTGGGTGGCAGGCTTGATTTGGGCGCGATGGTTGGTTTGGCGACGTTGTTTGGACTAACGTTGCGCAATGGGTTGCTGCTCCTGATTCATGCCAAGCGCTTGGTGCAACATGGCGCTATTTGGAATGAAGCGACCGCGCGGCGCGCCGCATTGGACCGGCTGCCCGCCATTTTACTCACCGCCAGCGTGACGGCCCTGGCGCTTCTGCCCTTGGCCCTCGCCGCCGGATCGCCGGGCGATGAAATCGAAGGGCCGATGGCAATTGTCATTTTGGGCGGGTTGATCCCGGCGACATTGGTGAATTTGTTCGCCCTCCCCCACGCGGCAGCGCGCTGGCTGCGGTTCACGCCAACGACCGACGCGTTGTAACGGCGCGCTATTCCGCGAGGCGAACCGGGGCGAGTTCGGCCCAGCGTTCAATCGGGTCGGGGTTGGCGGGATGGCTTGTGCCGCCCAGATGACGGAGCACGCCGCTGACAGCGTTCAGGGCCGTGGTCACGGCACCTTCGGCCCAGCCTGCGGTCCAGGAAATATCATCGCCGGCCAGAAAAACGCCGCGCTGATGGGCGGGTAAATCCTGCTGCACAAAATGGCTGAATAAGCGGCGTTGATAGCGATAATGACCGGGGAGGTTGGCTTTGAACGCGCCCATGAAATTCGGGTCCGACTCCCACGAGACAGTGATCGGCGCACCGATAATATGCTTGGCGATATCAAGATCGGGGTAGATTTGACGCAGGCTATGCAGCATCAGGCGCACCCGCTCATCGAGCGGTAAGGCAAGCCATTTTAACGCATCGTCATTCCAGGTATATGATAGGCAAATGACACCGGGTTGATCCCCACCGTTATCGATCAAATAGGTGCCTCGGGTGAGACGATCCGTGAGTGTCATGCTCATCCGGTCATGGCCGGTTTCGGGGTGGCGATCGCGCCAGAACGGGCGATCCACCATCACAAATGTTTTCGAGGATTGCATGTAATGGGTGCGTTCCATCGCCATCCACAGATCGTGATGGAACAGGCTCTCGGCACAATCGATGCGCGCCGAGAGCAGCCAGACCTGACAGGTGACGATGGCGGCAGCGAAGATGCGTTGGTTACCGTATCGATCGGTGATCGCGATTTTACCCCCATTGGCCGGGGCGATGCGGGCGACGGCGGGATGCGGGACATTACGATGCAGGCTCGCGAGCGAGGTGCCGGGGGCGAAATGCGCCATGCGCTCTGGGCTGCGCGCCCAAAGTCGGCGCGGTAATTGTTCAACCCCGCCGATTACCAAGCGATGCTCGTCATCAGCGCCGGTCGCAACCACGCGGAGAATTTCCAGGATGGAGTTGGGAAAATCGGTATCCCAGCCGCCCGTGCCAAAGCCGACTTGGCCGAACACTTCGCGCGCGCGAAAGCCTAAATTACGAAAGGCGCTGGATTTCGCAATGAAGCCGGAAAAACTCTCCTCATCCAGCGTTTCGACCAGATGGCGCCAGATCCGCTGGATCGAGGGCACATCGCGGGTGCGAATTGCGTGGGTGAGAGCTGGAAAATCGGCCCCCTCGGCCAAAGCTTCGCTCCAAGCCCGTTCAACGTCGGCAAAGAGCGGCGGCAAATCCTCCTTGCGCCGGGCGATATGTTTTTGGCCGGCGAGTTCAATGACGGTGGAGGGGGTGTCTGGCGCTAACGGGTTGGGAAATCCAGTGGTGCGCAGCCCGACCAGATCGAGATAATGAAACAGCGCGCGCGAGGAAGGCGGGAAGCGCATCGCACCCAGCTCGGCAAAGGCCCCTGCCCCATCCTTGAACGGCTCGGAGCGAAGCCGTCCGCCGATCCGATCACTTTCATAAATCACCGGTTTAAGGCCAAGTTTCATCAATTCATAGGCCGCGACAATGCCCGCGATGCCCGCGCCGATCACCGCGATTTCGGTGCCCTGCGCAGCGGCGGGCACATGGCCGAGACCGGCAGGATGGCGCAGAAAATCATCATAGGCGAAGGGAAAATCCGGCCCGAACATCGTTATGGGATGATCGTTCATCGCGGATTACTCCTGGCTTGCACAAGAGGGGCTTGCGCGAGAGGGTGGTATAAAGTGGGTCGCCGATCGGCGAGCATGGGATCGCGCGCGCGGATTTCGGCTTGGCGGACAGGGTCGAGCGGGGCGATAATCTGGCCAAAATCGGCGTTCGCTTGGGCCAAGACTGAACCATCGGGGGCGATGATCGACGACAGGCCGACATAGTCAAGGGTCTGTTCGGAACCGCAGCGGTTGGCATAAGCGAGATAGACTTGGTTTTCATAAGCCCTGGCGCGCACGACATGATTGGCGACGACATCATACGGTGTCATCAAAGCGGTGGGGACCAATAACAAATCCGCCCCCGCCAGCCCCATCAGCCGCGCGGATTCGGGAAACTCGATATCATAGCAAATGGCAAGACCCACGCGCCAACCTTGCCACACAACCACATCGAAACGATCACCGCTGCACGAAAACATCGCGCGGTCCAGCGCGCCAAACAAATGCACTTTCCGGTGATTGAGCAGCAATTGGCCGGAGGCATCGATCAGGGCCGCGCTATTTGCGATGCGATCATCCACCCGTTCAGGATAACCCACACATAACGCGATGTTATGGCGGATCGCGACGCTGCGCAATTGGTCAAATAACGGATCGTGCAGGGTGATGGCGAGGTCAGCGCAGCGTTCGGCGCCCAGATTATAGCCGGTGAGAAACATCTCCGGCAGCACCAGCAAATCAGCCCCGTTGGTCCGGGCCCTGCGGGCCTCGTCATCGAGCTGATCCAAAGCCGCAAGCGGTGCGGCGAAGCAGCCTTGGGTTTGGGCAATCGCGATGCGTTGACTCATGGCGCGGACGCTCAAATTTTCGCCCGGCTGGGCAGATTTTTGAAGTGCGGGCGCGTTTTGCTCGCACGCGCGCTGATGGCGGCGGTGATGTCGTCGGTGTTCCAAATCGCGGCCTGCATCCAGCCTGCGCGTTCCAGCGAGTCGGCCACTGAATGATCGCGTGCGTAGAGCAGCGAATTTTTGCTGCCCGCGATGGCGAGCGGTGCGCGGGCAGCGATGGCTTGGGCAGCTTCTTGTGCGAGATTCAGGGTGCCCGCAGCATCGGCGGCGGTGGCATTGATAAAGCCCAGCGCCTCGGCGCGCAGGGCTGGCAGCGCGTAGCCGGTATAGGCCATTTGTTTCACAATCGCATCGGGCAATAATGTCGGCAAGCGTTGCAGCGCACCAAGATCAGCCATCATGGCGATATCGATTTCAGCAATTTTGACGTACGAATCGGTGGTCGCGAAACGCAAATCACAAGCGGCGACCAGTTCGAGGCCGGCACCCACGCATGCGCCTTGGATGGCGGCGATCACCGGGAAGCGCAGCTGTTCTAAGCGGGCCAACGCGTCTTGCATCAGCCGGGCCGTTTCATAGAAATGGGCGCGGCCAGCGGCGTGATCCGGTTTCATCGATGATCCGTCGGTGAACACCGATAAATCCATCCCGGCGCAAAAATGACGCCCCTCACCAGCGATGATCAAAGCACGGGTGGCGCCGGTGGCGTCAAGCTGCTCCAGGGCGGTTGGAAAATCCCGCCAGAAATCGAGGGTGAGGGCGTTGGCGTGCTGCGGACGGGTTAACGTGAGGGTGGCGATACCATCCTCGGCCATGATCCGAAAATCATCCATGCGCGTCTCCCGATCCATCTGATCGGGCGATCATCGCGACGGATGGCAGGCGCGTCAATGGGCGGTGCTGGAGGCGTTGATCCCGCCACGGGTGAGGTCATGACGACCCCACCCTGCCTTGTTTGGGCAAGGCGCGATTTAGAACAGAACGCCCGCTTCGATCAGGGCGGTTGCTTGATTGCGGCTGGTGCCATTGGCGCCATACCCCGCCGAGCCGGGCACGCCGAGCGTGGTCAGATGCAGCAAGCCGACATCGCCGCGCACGAACAGATCATTCTTCTGCCATGTCGGCGCAATCGAGATGCCAAAGCCCTTGGCCCCGGCATTGACGAACCAATTATCCGGCCCGTTGCTGCTGAAATATTCAACCCAACCGGCCAGCGCATAGGGCGATTTGCCGAATTGGTAGTTGCCGAACACCGCCGCGCCGAAATTGCTGGAGAATTTGGTCAGACCCAGCGAGGTGTCCGGCTTGGCATACACATATTGCACTTCCGGCACGAGATTGAGATTGCCGGTGGTGTAGCTGTAAAAACCGCCAATCATCGTTGAATTGACGTAATAAGCGCCATAATTGCCGACGAAGCTTTGATTATACGGCGTGGTGGCCGACCCATAGATATGCGCATCCAGCCCGGTTTTGCCGAAATTGGTGGCACCGAACAGGTTGAGCACATTATTGC
Source organism: Pseudomonadota bacterium (assembly GCA_021808315.1). Classification (GTDB taxonomy): domain Bacteria; phylum Pseudomonadota; class Alphaproteobacteria; order Acetobacterales; family Acetobacteraceae; genus Acidiphilium. The sequence goes on from JAKBBY010000002.1 coordinate 9,480, forward strand.
TGTTGAGCGTATAGGTGACCAAGGCCTGGCCGAAATTCCACACGCCGGTATCAAAACCATCGCCGAATTCAACGGTGGCACTCACCGGCCCCGCCGTGTAGGTGGCTTCCACGCCACGGCTTTGCGAGTTTTCCACCGCGAAAATATCGGTGGTCAGCACGTTGGTGTTGTTCCAGTCGATGCCCGACTCATAGCCTTCCTGCGAGCCAAGCTGGCCGACCGAGACGGTGAAATTGCTGGTCGGTGCCAAGGTGACATAACCCGCGTAGAGCGGGCCGGTGGAGAAGGTTTGCACCGAGGTTTGCGAGGGCTTGCCACCGAGCGCGATTGAGGTGGTGGAGCCGACTTCAATGGTGAATTGCACAAGGCCAGTCGCTTTTTGCAGCTGGATCAGCCCGTTCATCAATTCGGCGCCATTGGTTTTATCGGTGCCGAGCAGCCCGTAATTGGTGGAATTGCCCGCGCCGGACAGCACATAACCATAGCCATCCAAGCCACCGGATAGTTCGAGCGGGCCGAGCGGACCGCCATCGATCTTGATATTCGCCGGACCATTGAACGCCATCGCGACCGGGGGAAGAGCCTGCGCGGCCAGCAAAGCAACGCCCGAGCCCATGACGGCGCGAAGCCATTGGCGGCCTGGTTTTTTGCCAGAATTAGGGTTTAAGAACGACATACTGCCTCCGTTATGTTCATTGCGTACACCACAAGTCTAAATTTTAGGCACTTGCGCCCATCCATGTCATCAGCTTCACGAATATGTCACGGACAACGTGATCGTATCAGCAAACGGCATGCCAGCTTACCAACAATGCCGGTTGAGCGCGCAAAATCGCGCTAAAGTTTCGCCGATGTGTCATTTAGGTTACAGCTTGTTCCGGTCAGCGCCCGGATCGGCTGCGAAAAAATCGCGGATTTGCGCGACAGCCGCGGCGAGGCCGAGGCGCTGCACCGGCACACCGCCGGGAAAGGCGTTGAGCAGGCGGCTCGGCGCTGCGCGATCAATCAACACGAACACGCCGCGATCATCGGCGCGGCGGATCAGCCGCCCGAAGGCTTGGCGCAGCCGCAAGCGGACAATCGCATCGTCATAGTCGCGCGGTGCGCCGCCGGCGAGAAAGCTGCGCCGCACCCGATGCAAAATATCCGGGCGTGGCCAGGGTGTGCGCTCCAACACCACGAGGCGCAGCGCGTTGCCGGGCACATCCACCCCATCGCGCATCGCATCGGTGCCGAGCAAGCAGGCATTATGCTCAGCGCGGAACACATCAACGAGGCTGGCATTATTCATGGCATCGACATGCTGGGCATAGAGCGGCAAGCCCGCCGCTTCGAGAGCGGGGGCGATATGGCGATGCACCGCGCGCAGCCGGGCGATCGCGGTGAACAGGCCGAGCGCGCCGCCGCCCGCCGCAATGAACAGGCTGCGATAGGCGCTGGCCAGCGCTGCCTCATTCTGGCTTGGAATATCGCGCACGATGATCACGCGGGTTTGGCGCGGGTAGTCAAAGGGTGAGGCAAAAGCCGCGCGGATGGCCGGGGCGGCGAGATGGGCGGCGCCGGTGCGCGCTTCGGCGGCGCGCCATTTGGCCTCCATCGCGGCTTGCGCGTCTTGACCGGTTCCTGGGCTGGTCTCTGGGCTGGCGCTATCGCGCAGGGTCGCGGAGGTAATCACTAAGCCATGGGCCTGTGCGCCGATCAGTTCGGCAAAGGCTTCGGTGGGATCAAGTAAATGGCCCAGGAGCGCAATATCGCGGTCACGCTGGATAAACAGCACGCGGTGAGGGCGATCGCCCGGCTCGGGGGTGGGGCCGGTGACGATGGCGAGCAGGCGGCGCCATGCCGTGATTGGGTCGATGGCGCGGCGGGCGAGGCTGCGGCCCAGCGCTTCGATGCGTTGCCGGTCGCGCTCCTCCAGCGTGTCGGCCTCACGATCAAGGCGGTCGAGCAGCCGATGGCGTAGCGTTGTGAGCGGCGCGGCCAGCCGCTCCAGCGCCCGATCAAGCGCCGCAGCGGTGCTGACCAAACCATCGCCCGCCGGGTGCAAATCAACCTCGATGCGGCCTTTGGCTTCGGGCTCGGTGGTCGCGGCGCGGGCTCGGGCGGCGTCATCGAGGGCGGCGAGAAATTGTTCGGCGGGGGCCGTGCCGACCTGATCGAGCGGATTTTCGGCCCAATCGGGGTTTTCAGCCAGGCGCCGATGGGCCAGCCAAGTTTCGCCGGGCAGCACGCGGGCGGCGATCAGCACTGCATCGAGCGGGCTACGCAGCGTTTCGTCCGCGGCGCAAAAATCATCGAGCCGCCGGGCGAGGCCGCGTGCGCGCGAGCGCCCGCCTTCGGCACCGAGCAGCCAGCGGCGCAATTCAGCCATCGCCGCACCGGATAGCTCGACGGCGAAGGCGCTATCCGCCGCATCAAAGACGTGATGGCCCTCATCAAACACATAGCGGGTGGGCACTTGCGCATCATCCAGCCCGCCCCAGGCGGCTTGCGCCATCACCAAAGCATGATTGGCGATCACCAAATCAGCACCGCGCGCCCGGCGGACCACGTGCTCGATGGTGCAGCGTTTCCAATGGGCGCAGGCGGCGTGAATACATTCGCCACGCCGATCAACAATGGAAGGCAGGATACCATTGCCAAACAAATCTGCGAACCAGCCCGGTAAATCGCCGCCGGTCACGTCATGATCGCCCGAGAGCAGCGCCCAACGGGCGATCAGCCCCATCGCGACCAAGCTGTTGGCGCGGGCCGCACCGAGCGCATCTTCATAGTTCAGCAGGCAGAGATAATTTTCGCGCCCTTTGCGCAGCACCACGCGGGCGCGGCGGCGCACCGGGTCCGGCTCTAGCCGTTCGAGCTCCTGTTCGATCTGGCGCTGCAGGTGCCGTGTATAGGTGGCGATCCAGACCGAACCATCATTCTGTTCGGCCCAGAGTGAGGCTGGGGCGATATAGCCCAGGGTCTTGCCGGTGCCGGTGCCCGCTTCGGCGAGCACGCAATGAGGCGCGCCGGCTTGATCACGCGGCGCGAAGGCGGCGCTGACGGCGGAGGCGTAATCGGCTTGGGCGGGGCGCGGTTCGGCGCCGGTGCCGAGCATCTGCGCGAGCCGGGCTCGGGCCGCTTCGGTGCCGACCGGAAAGGCGGTGGGCGGTGGGCGCGGCGCCTGCTCCTCCCATTCGGGCAGGATCGACCAGAGTTTCAGCCCCGCCGGATCGGGCCGGGCGGCGGGGGTGCCGAGTGCGGCGAGCACGCTGCGCGCCCACGGCCACCCGGCTTGGCCCATCAACGCGGCCAGCCCCGCCGCATGGCGGTTCATTGGCAAATCACGCCCTTGCAGCAATATGCCGAGCAGAGTGGCGACCCAGTTTTGCATGGCACACGCGGCGGCCTCCAGGCTGGAGGGCGCCGGCTCATCGAGCGCGCGGGCCAGACCCGCCGGGGTGGGCGCGCAATTTTGCGCGGGCCGGGCAAAGGCGAAGAGTTCCAGAATATCCAGAACCGGGAGCGCCAGCCCCAGGCGTTTTTGCACCGAGGGCGCGTGGATCACCAAAGGCGGGTTGAGGGTCTTGAGGGTCTTGTGCGCTTCCGGGATGCTGAGCGTGATCAGCTCGCCCTCGCCCGAGAGAATCACGGCGTGGCCATAAGCGACCACGAGACAGGGCGCGTCGGGGAGCAGAATGGTTGCAGCAGCCATGCGCGCTCATATCGTGGTTTGCGTTCGGGCGAAACGGCGGTTACAGCCGGGGCTATGAGTGATTCCCCTTCGCTTCCGAATTCCTGGCCGTTTCGTGAGGCGGCGCGTGTGGCCGAGCGGTTGGCGCGCACCGGCAAAACCCACGCGCTGTTCGAAACCGGCTATGGCCCGTCCGGCTTGCCGCATATTGGCACCTTTATGGAGGTGGCGCGCACCTCCTGGATTCGGCTGGCCTTTACCCAATTGACCGGCATGCCCTCGAAATTGCTCGCGTTTTCCGATGATATGGACGCGCTGCGCAAAGTTCCCGGCAATGTGCCAAACCAGGATTTGCTGCGCGGCTTCATTGGCAAGCCGCTGACACAGGTGCCGGACCCGTTCGGCACCCATGATAGTTTTGGCGCGCATAATAACGCGCGGCTGCGGGCCTTCCTTGACCAGTTCGGGTTCGATTATGAGTTCGCGTCATCGACCGATTATTATCGCGGGGGCCGGTTCAATGACGCGCTACGCACCATCGCGGCGCATCACGATACGATCAGAGATATTATCGCCCCGACCTTGGGGCCGGAACGGCGCGCGACATATTCGCCGATATTGCCGATCCATCCGGAGACCGGGGTGGTGATGCAGGTGCGGATCGATCAGGTCGATGCGGCGGCGGCGAGTGTGACGTGGAGCGATCCGGATAGCGGGGCAATTTTTACCACCTCGATCCTTGATGGCAACGCCAAGCTGCAATGGAAGGCCGATTGGGCGATGCGCTGGTTTGCGCTGGATGTTGATTATGAAATGTCCGGCAAGGATTTGATCGATTCGGTGAAATTATCGAGTGCGATTGTGCGCGCCCTGGGCGTCGCGCCGCCGGAAACTTTCACCTATGAGCTGTTTTTGGACGAGGCCGGGCAGAAAATCAGCAAATCGAAAGGCAATGGCCTCTCGGTCGAGCAATTTTTAGCCTATGGCCCGCCGGAAAGCCTGGGGCAGTTTATGTTTGCTGCCCCGCAGCGAGCCAAGCGGCTCTATTTCGATGTGATCCCGAAAGCGACCGATGAATATATCGCCAGCGTCGATGCGCTGCGCGCCGGGCGCGGGGTGGCCGAAGAAAATCCGGCCTGGTTCATCCATGGCGGGGTGGTTCCCGCGGCTTCGGGCAGTGCGATCCCGTTCGGCATGTTGTTGAATCTGGCCTCGGTGGTGAATGCCGAAACGCCGGACCTGCTCTGGGGCTTCATTCGCGCCTACCGGCCCGATGCCAGCCCGGAGTCCGAGCCATTCCTGGCGCGCTTGGTTGATTATGCCGTGCGCTATTATCAGGATTTTGTGCGACCGGCGAAGCATTATCGCGCGGCGAGCGGTGTGGAGCGGGCAGCCCTTGAGGATTTGGCGGCATCGTTGCGGGCGCTGCCACCTGGAACCGATGCCGAGGCGCTCCAGACTTTGGTCTATGACGTGGGCAAGCGCCACCCGTTCCCGGCACTGCGCGATTGGTTTGGTTGTTTATATCAGCTTTTGCTCGGCCAAAGTGAAGGACCGCGCTTTGGCGGGTTCATTGCGCTCTACGGCCTTGCACCCACGATTGCGCTGATCGAAACCGCCTTGGCGCGTGACGCGACGGGGTAAATAAATGGCGCTCTGTGGTAGCAATGCCGCAGGGTCGTAAAACTTGCGTCATCACGCCGCCAGGGTGTCGGCAACGCGTTGTAACCTCATTACATTGACCGTATGGCGTTGGCATTGGCCCGAACCCGCATGCGTGACATTGATCGGTGCCGTTATCGGCGCGGTGATGGGTGCGGCGGATGGCTGGACCAGTTGTTTCTCCAGCGGATCGGGCTTTGATGAAATTGCCACGAAAATCGAAGTCCCCCTCGCCGAAAGCGCCGCGCGCGTTGGCGGAGAGCTGTGTGGTGATGGTAACCGGATTGGACCGCGACGGGCAGCCTTTGGCGCGGCCGGTTGATTGGGTCGGCGGGCGCGCGCCGGTTGTTTATATGCGCCCCGAGCGCAGCGGCCAGCCGGCGTTGGCACCCGGCGCGCGGGTGATAGCCCGGCTGCGGCGCATTGGCGGTGATCGTTATGAGGGGCGCACGATCAAATTGCTGGATCGGGTGCCGGTCACGGTGATTGGCGTGTTCCGGGCCGATCAACCGAGCGATCCGGCGCGCGGCGGGCGGATTGAGCCGGTTGATCGCAAAATCCGCGCGGATTGGCTGGTGCCGCCGGGGGCGACGGGCGATGCGACTGACGGCATGATTGTGCGCGCCGAACCGCTGGCCGGTGGCGGCTATGGCTTGCAAAAGGCACAAATTATCGACTGTCTCGGCGACATTGATGATGCGCGCTCAATTAGCCTGATTGCGATTGCGAGCCTCGGCATTCCCGATATTTTTCCGCCCGAGGCCTTGGCGGAGGCCCAAGAAGCAGGCCCGACGCGCCTTGGTCAACGCACCGATTTGCGCGATGTGGCGCTGGTGACCATTGATGGCGCGGATGCGCGCGATTTTGACGATGCGGTGTTCGCCGCCCCGGAGCACAATGGCTATCGGTTGATCGTCGCGATTGCCGATGTTGCCTCCTATGTGACGCCCGGCTCGGCGCTGGACCGCGAAGCGCGCCATCGTGGCAATTCGGTTTATTTCCCTGATCGGGTGGTACCGATGCTGCCGGAGGCCTTGTCGAATGGCTGGTGCAGCTTGCGGCCCGATGAGGATCGGGGCTGTCTGTTCGTGGAAATGCGGATTGGCGCGGACGGACGGAAAATTTCTCACCGGTTTGGCCGCGGGCTGATGCGCAGTGCAGCGCGGCTGACCTATGAACAAGCGCAGGCCGCGCAGGATGCCCAGCGCGATGAAGGGCTGCCAGCGGGCACGATTGCGCATTTATTCGGGGCCTATCAGCGTCTGGCGGCGGCGCGGGCGGCGCGCGGCACGCTCGATCTTGATTTGCCGGAGCGCCAAATTACGCTCGGTGCGGATGGGCATGTCGCCTCGGTCACGCCGCGCCCTCGGCTGGATAGTCACCGGCTGATCGAGGAATTCATGATCCTCGCCAATGTTGCGGCAGCGGAGGAGCTGGAGCGGCTGGTGCAGCCATGCATGTATCGGGTGCATGCCCCGCCCTCGGCAGAGAAATTGGATGCGTTGCGCGGGCTGCTGAGCACTTTTTCGATCAGTTTGAAGCCGGGCGACCAATTGCATCCGCGCGATTTGGATCAGATTTTACGGCTGGTGGCCGGCACGCCGAGTGCCGCCCTGGTCAATGAAGCGATTTTGCGCAGCCAGTCACAGGCGGAATATGCGCCGGAAAATATTGGCCATTTTGGCCTGGGTTTGCGCGCCTATGCGCATTTTACCTCACCGATTCGCCGTTATGCCGATTTGCTGGTGCATCGGGCCTTGATTACCGGGTTAAAACTCGGCGCGGACGGGCTGGATGCAGATGCCAGCGCACGGTTTGCCGAATTGGGCACCCATATCACCATCACCGAGCGGCGGGCGGCGGATGCGGAGCGGCAATCGGCGGATCGCTATCTGGCGGCGTTTTTGGCGGATCGGATTGGCGATGCGTTCGATGCGCGGATTTCTGGGGTGACGCGGTTTGGTTTGTTTGTAACACTGCTGGAAACCGGCGCATCCGGCTTCGTGCCATTCGCGAATTTGCCCGAGGATTTCTGGTTCCATGACGAGGCGAGCAACAGCCTTGCCGGGCGGCGCAGCCGGGTCGTGTATCGGCTGGCCGATTTGGTCGCGGTGCGGCTGGTGGAAGCGCGACCGGTGACCGGCGGGTTGATTTTCGCCATCGCGGCAGCAGCCCCGGCCAAAGCGGCGGCGCGCCGGGGTCAAGCCGGAGACGCACCGCACGACGCTGCCAAGCCAAGCAAAAAAGCCAAGAAGGCCAAACCGGAAAAACCCGCGCGCAAACCGGCCCGCAAAGGCCGCCGCGCTAAGGCCGCGTTGCCAACATGACGCGCTGGCTGCGGTTGCTTGCGGTTTTACTGATCTTGCCCGTGGCGCAGGCGCAAGCCACCGTGCCCGGCGCCAAAGCACGGTTCAATAGCGATCAGGCGGCGCAAATCTGGGGTGCTGCCTTGACCTTCATGGCGCCGCGTTTGCTCAAGCCGGTGCCAATCCCGCAACTCGCGGTGTGGGGTTTGTCGGGCCTCACCGCGCTCGACCCTAATCTGACGGTGCAGGCGCTGCAGGGGAAAATTGTGCTCTATGGCCCGGATCGGGTGATTTATGCGATCCCGGCACCCGGGGACGGGCCGGAGGCCGGACCGCAATGGGGGCAGACCTGTGCGGCGGTGGCCGCGCAAGCCTTTACCGCATCGCGCCGGTTGCGACGCGCCGGGACGGGGGCCGTGATTCGCAGCTTTTTCGATGAGCTCTTCAATCATTTCGATCCCTATTCGCGCTACGAATCGCCGCGCGAGCAGGATGCAACGCCGGGGCCTGCCGGGCTGGGCCTCACCCTCAGCCGCGATGGCGCGCAGGGCGGTGCGGCGATCATCGCGGCCAAGGTGGCGGCCAGCGGGCCGGCGGGTCAGGCCGGGATTCAGCCGGGCATGGCGGTCATGGCGGTTGATAGCACCAAAATCACCAATCAACCCGTGGCGGCGGTGCAAGCGATGCTGTCCGGCCCGGTAGGCTCCATGGTGACGCTGGTCGTGCGCCCGCCCCACAGCCTGCCGCAAACCATCAGCCTGACCCGCGCGGTGGTGCCGCCGCCCACCGTGTTCAGCAAAATGCGCGATGGGGTCGGCGTGATCCGGGTCACCGCGTTCGGGCCGAATACCGGCCAGGAATTCGCTACCGCCCTGGCCGGTTTGGTTGGGCAGAGCCCGCAACCGGCGGGTATTGTGATCGATCTGCGCGGCAATCGCGGTGGGGTGCTGCGGCAATCGGTGCTGAGCGTTGATACGCTGCTCAGTCACGGGGAGATTGTGCAAACAATCGGGCGGGCAGCGGGGGCCAACAAGATTTTTCACGCCGAGGGCGGCGATTTGGCGCAAGGCTTGCCGGTGGTGATTTTGGTGGATGGGCAAACGGCGAGTGCGGCGGAGGTGTTTACCGCCTCGCTCTCGGATAATGACCGGGCGGTGGTGGTGGGGAGTGCGACCTTGGGCAAGGGTTTGGTGCAAACCGTCGCACATTTGCCGGGCGGCGGCACCTTATATGTGACGTGGAGCCGGATCATCGCGCCGCGCGGCTGGCCCTTGCAGGGGCTTGGGGTAATCCCGCAGGTTTGCACCAGCCTCGGCACAGCGGCGGTGCGCCGCCAGATGCAGGCCTTGCGCGACGGGCGGGATTTGATGGACCCCTCGATTGCCGCGGCCCGCAATGCGCGCCCGCCTTTGGCGCTTGCGCAAATCCTGGAAATCCGCGATGCGTGCCCGGCAACGATTGGCGCAAATGATGATTTCAGCGTGGCGCGATCGCTGATTGCGCACCCGGCGCGCTATCGCGCGGCGTTGATCCGCCCCATGCGGGCGGGCTGAACACGGCAAAATCGGCATCCGTGCCCGCTGCGGGCTTGACCGCACGGCGCGGCTTCGCCATATCGAAATTTCTGGAGACATATCATGGCCAAATCAAACACTGTTCAAATCAAACTGGTTTCAACCGCCGATACCGGGTTCTTCTATGTGACCAAGAAGAATGCCAAGGCGCAGACGGGCAAGCTCGAATTCCGGAAATATGATCCGGTTGCGCGCAAGCATGTCGCGTTCAAGGAAGCGAAAATTAAGTAAGTCGCTACGTGAGCGATCGTTCGCGCAACGATCCTCCGCTCCTCACGGTTTGCTCCATCATCGGGTCGCTTTTGATCGAATCGGGCGTTCGGTCACAAGCGATTTTATTTTGGGTTGAAAGGCTCGCATGCGCCTGTTCACCTGCCAATCATGCGGCGCGCGGCTCTATTTCGAGAACCGCTATTGCCATTCTTGCGATCATTGGCTCGGCTATCTCGCCGATTGCGGCGCGCTGACGGCGCTGCGCCGACCGAACGATCATACCGATGATGAGGATGCCTATCTGGGCCGCTGGACCCCGCTGGTGGACCCGCAACGGCGGGTGCGGTTTTGCATCAATGCCCAATATGATGCCTGCAACTGGCTGATCGCCGAGCCAGCGCCGGGTGAGCCGCGCGCGCTGTTTTGCGCGGCGTGCCGGTTCAATCAGGTGATCCCGGATATGACCGATCCGGTTAATCTGGCGCGCTGGCGCAAAATCGAGTCGGCCAAACATTGGTTGATTTACACGCTTGAGCAATTGGGGCTGACCCTGCCAGACCGGCGGGAAAATCCGACGCACGGGTTGGCGTTTCAGTTTCTGGCGACGCTGCCGGGCGAGCCGCCGCCGCTGACCGGGCATAGCGCCGGGGTGATTACCCTGAATATTGAAGAAGCCGAGGATACGATTCGCGAGCAGCAGCGCGCCGCACTCGGTGAGCCCTATCGCACCTTGCTCGGCCATTTTCGGCATGAAATTGGCCATTTTTACTGGGATTTACTGGTGCGCGATGGCGGACGCCTGGAGGCGTTCCGCGCTGTGTTCGGCGATGAGCGTGCCGATTATGGCGCAGCCTTGGAGCGCCATTACGCACAAGGGGCCCCGCCCGATTGGCGCACCCATTATATCAGCGCCTATGCGAGCGCCCATCCTTGGGAGGATTTCGCCGAAAGCTGGGCGCATTATTTGCATATTATCGACACGCTGGAGACCGCCGGCAGCTACGGTCTGGCCGTGCGGCCACCCGGCCCGGACCTGGAACCGACCCCGGTGGCGGAGACCAACCCCTATCAAATCCCGACCATCGGCGCGCTCATCCAGCGCTGGCTGCCGCTGACCTTTGCCATGAACAGCCTAGCGCGCAGCCTGGGGCAAGCCGATTTATACCCGTTCATCCTCTCGCCCGCCGTGATCGGCAAGCTCGGCTTCATTCACGGCCTGATGCCGCGCCATCAATAGCGCACCGCCCCGCAGGGTGCGGGTCAGCGGTCAAATTTTCCTTGCTTTGTGACAGCGTTCCGTCCAGTTTCGTGACGGGGTTGGTCAGTCGCACGATAAATCACACGTCAAGCAAGAGGTGCCTCATGCGATTATTATATTGGCTTGCGATCGTTCCGGTGTTTTTCCTGTTGATCGGGCCGGTTTTGCACAATCAGGTGCATCCGCTCATTCTCGGCATGCCGTTTCCACTCGGCTGGATTTCAATCTGGATCGCGGTCATCGCGCTGGTGATGTTGGTCATCTACCGGCTTGATCCGCGCAATGGGAATAGCGCGCCATGACCAGCACCTTGATCATTCTGGCATTGGCCACGCTGTTTGCGCTGGGCCTGGGTTTGGTGGCTCGCTCCGGCCATGACATGGGGCTGGAAAGCTGGACCGTCGGCAATCGCGGTTTTGGGGCGATTTTGGTGTTTTTGCTGATGGCTGGCGAGATCTACACCACCTTCACCTTCCTCGGCGCCTCCGGCTTTGCCTACGGCCAGGGCGCACCAGCCTATTATATTTTGGCCTATGGCTCGATTGCCTATGTCATGGGCTATTTTCTGCTCCCGGCGATCTGGCAATATGGCCGGGATCATCATCTGGTGTCGCAGCCTGATTTTTTCGCCCATAAATATCAAAGCCCGAGCCTGGGGGTGTTGGTCACGCTGGTCGATATCATCGCGCTCATCCCTTATCTGGTGCTGCAACTGACCGGGCTTGGCATTATCGTGGCCGTGGCGGGCCATGGCGCGATTGGCAAGGATACCGCCATCATCATCGGCGCGGCGGTGGTGACGATTTATGTGATCGTGTCAGGCATTCGCGGCTCGGCGTGGACGGCGGTGGCCAAGGACATCATGATCCTCGCGGTTGTTATGTTTCTCGGGATTTATTTGCCGTTTCATCTCTATGGCGGCATCGGTTCGATGTTCGATGCGATTGCCAAGGCCAAGCCGGGATTTTTGGTATTTCCGGCGGCAGGGAACAGCGTGTGGTGGTTTGTCTCGACGGTATTGCTGACAGCGCTTGGGTTTTTCATGTGGCCCCATACGCTGGCCTCCTGCTATGCGGCGCGCGAGGCCAAGACATTTCGCAAAAACGCGATAGTGCTACCGCTCTACCAGTTGATTTTGCTGTTTGTGTATTTCGTGGGCTTTGCTGCAGTGCTGCAAATTCCGGGCTTGAAGGGGGCTGCGACCAATCTCGCTTTGTTCAAACTGGTGGTGGCGCAATTTCCGCCCTGGTTTGTCGGCGTGGTCGGTGCGGCGGGCGTGCTCACCGCGTTGGTTCCCGGCTCGATGCTGACCATGACCACCGCGACGCTGATTTCGCGTAACCTCTATGGCGCGATTAATCCGCGGGCGAGCGATGATCAGATCGTGTTCATCGCCAAATGCGCGGTGCCGGTGGTGATGGCGATTGCAGTGTATTTCACCATCACCGGCAGCTCGACCATCGTGACCTTGCTGCTGGTGGGCTATAGTTTCGTCACCCAAATGTTCCCCTCTTTGTTAGCGAGCCTGTTTCCAAGGCTCGGCGTCACGCGCGAGGGGGCATTTGCCGGCATCGTGGTCGGGGTCGCGCTGGCCGCTTGGCTGACCTTTAGCCATGCATCGCTCGGCACGCTGATGCCGTTTCTACCCGCCGGTATTCGTGATGTGAATGTCGGGATCATCGCCTTGATCGGCAATATCGCGGTGCTGGCGGGTGTAAGCCTCGCCACACGCGGGCGCCAAGCCATCGCCGCCGAATAGCCGGTGCGGATCGCGTCCTGCGCGCGGGGCAGGACGCGGTTCGATTGGCAGGATCATGCGCCGTCGTGTAAAGCACGGGACATGTGTTCATATCCGCTTTATTGGCACCGGATGCGTTGTGCCCCATCCCTGACCGGCTGCGCGCATCGGTGCACATCATGACCCGCGCGCGCTTATGGTCGGTGATCACCGCGTTGATCGGCGTCAGCTTATTTACGCTAACCATCGCTTGGTTTGGCTGGGCGGGGGTGGTGCGCGCGCTCAGTGCGGTGCGCGTTTCGGATTTCATCGCCTATCTCGGGGTTCAGGCGGTTATCGTCGCCGGGCTCGCGGTTGCGTGGCGGATGGTGCTGCGCAGCCGACGCGGGGGGCGGTTTTTGCTGCTCTATTGGGGGCGGCTGGTGCGCGATGCGGCGGGCGAGTTCCTACCGTTCTCGCATGTGGGCGGGTTCATTCTCGGCGGGCGGGCAATCGCGTTAGGCGGTGTTGCATTCGCCGATGCTGCGGCCTCGACCCTGGCGGATGTGACCATCGAGTTTCTGTCGGAATTGGTGTTTATCAGTGTGGGGTTGGTGCTGCTGGCGACCTTGGTGCCCAATAACCAACTCGTTATGCCCGTGGCGCTCGGCCTAATGATGGCGGTGCTGGGCGGGGTGGGGTTTATTTTTGCGCAAAAAGGCGGCTCGCGGATTTTCCGGGCGTTGGCGCTCCGCATCGCCGGGCGTTCGGGCGATCAGGTGGCGATGCGCGCCGATCATTTGCAAGCGGCGCTGGATGCGATTTACGCGCAGCCACGCCGATTGGCCGGGGCTGGCGTGATGCATTTGCTCTGCTGGTTTGGCACGGGTTGCGCCTCCTTCGTCGCGTTCCGGGCGTTTGGCACGCCGATTTCGATTTGGCAGGCCGTATCGATCGAGGCCTTATTGCATGCGATCCTGGCGGCAGGATTTTTCGTGCCAGGGCGGATTGGCGTGCAGGAGGCGGCCTATGCGTTGCTCGGCACAGCGTTTGGCTTACCGCCGGATATTGCGCTTTCCGTGTCGTTGCTGCGCCGTGCCCGTGATTTGATTGTTGCCGTGCCGGTGTTGCTGATTTGGCAGGGGATCGAGGCGCGACGGTTGCAGCCGCTCTCCAGCGAGGCGCGCTGATCGATCACCACGCCGCGCTTGCCGATAATGGCTGCCATGATGGGCTTGATTGCGGCAGCTTCTGGTCCCACTCTGCCTATCAACAACGAGGAGCGAACCGATGACGAAACCTGTGACCGATGCCAGCTTTGCCGCCGATGTGATCGGCGCCGGCAAACCCGTGCTGGTGGATTTTTGGGCTGAATGGTGTGGCCCGTGCCGCGTGATCGGCCCGGCTTTGGAAGAGTTGAGCGGCGAGTATGCGGGCAAGCTCGACATTGCCAAGGTCAATATCGACGAAAACCCGATGACGCCGACGCAGTTTGGCGTGCGCGGCATCCCAACTTTGATCATGTTCAAGGACGGCAAAGCGGTCGCGACCCATGTGGGCGCGGCACCGAAATCGACCTTGAAGGCTTTTATCGATCAGAATATCGGCTGATCGGTGAGCGACCCGGAGATTGATGCCGGTGAGGCGGTGCCACAAACACCGCCCATGATCCGGACCGTCGCCATGCCGGCGGACGCCAATGCCAATGGCGATATTTTCGGCGGCTGGCTGATGTCGCAGATGGATTTAGGCGGCAGCAATCTGGCCGGGCGCGTTGCCCATGGCCGGATTGCCACCGTGGCGGTGGATGCGATGAGCTTTATTCGGCCGGTGAAAATTGGCGATGAGGTGAGCGTTTACGCCATGCTGGTCGCAGTGGGTCGCAGCTCGATTAAGGTGAATGTCGAGGCGTGGCGGCGCGCGCGTGATTCCACCACAGAACGGCGGGTCACCAAGGCGGTATTTACCTTTGTTGCGATTGACAGCGAAGGAAGGCCCCGCCCGATCAACGCCAGTTGATCGGGCCAACAGCCCATGCGCCGATCAACGCCAGTTGATCGGGCCAACAGCCCATGCGCCGATCAACGCCAGTTGATCGGGCCAACAATCCTTAGGCCGCTTTAGCGGGCGCTCAGCGCACGGGCGCCGATATCGCGGCGCGAAAAACCCTCCGGGAAATCGATCGCATCAACACCGCGATAGGCGCGCTCAATCGCTGTCCGCAAATCAGCGCCGGTGGCCGTCACCGCGAGCACGCGGCCCCCATTCGCCTGCAAAACGCCATTCTGCTCGATCGTACCGGCGTGGAAAATCAACAACGCGTCGAGATGAGCCGCTTGGGCGAGGTCAATTTTCGCACCACGCGCATAGGCCCCCGGATAGCCCTTGGCCGCCAAAATCACCGTCGCTGAGGCCCCTTCCCGCCAGCTCAACTTTTTGGTGGGATCGAGCGCTCCATGCGCGCCCGCGACGAGCCAGGGCAGCAAATCATCCTCGATCAGTGGCAGCAAGGTTTCGCATTCCGGGTCACCAAAGCGGGCATTAAACTCGATTAATTGTGGGCCGGTTTGGGTCAGCATTAACCCTGCGAACAAAAACCCGCGAAACGGCATGCCGCGCTCGGCCATCGCCGCTAGCGTGGGGCGGATGATGCGCGCCATGACGGTTTCGATGAGACGCTCTGGATCATCCAAAGGCGGCGGCGCAATCGCGCCCATGCCGCCGGTATTCGGCCCGGTATCGCCCTCGCCGACGCGCTTATGGTCTTGGGCCATGCCCGCGAAAATCGCAGTCTCGCCGTCGCACAGGGCAAAAAACGAAATTTCCGGGCCGGTGAGGCAATCCTCGACCAGAATTTCAGCCCCCGCCGCACCATGCACCCGGTCGGCCAGCATGGCGGTGGCGGCGTCCAGGGCTTCCTCGGTCGATAAAGCGACCACCACGCCCTTGCCGGCGGCGAGACCATCAGCCTTGACCACAATCGGCGCCGGACGCGCGCGGATATAGGCCTGGGCTTGCGCCAGATCGGTGAAGCGCGCCCACGCGGCGGTGGGAATTTGCGCGACGGCACAAAGCTCCTTGGTAAAAATTTTCGAGGTTTCCAACTGAGCGGCGGCTTGGCTGGGACCAAAACAGGCGATGTGATGGGCGGCGAGCGCATCGGTCAGGCCCAAGGCCAGGGGCGCTTCGGGGCCGGGGACCACCAGATCGATAGCCTGCGCGCGCGCAAATTCAACGAGACCCGCGACATCATCGACGGCGATGGCGATATTGCTGCCCCATGAGGCGGTGCCGGGGTTGCCGGGGGCGATGAACAGGGCGCTGAGCGCCGGGCTTTGTGCCAATTTCCAGGCTAAGGCGCCTTCACGCGCGCCGCCGCCAACCACCAAAACCCGCATTTTTGCTCCTTTTCCATCTGCGCCGCTTGCCGCGTTGGCGCGGGCTTAGCATAGTCGCGCCCGATGTCAGAAATATCAGCACCCAAACCGCATAATATCCCAGAAATAACCGTCTCCGAACTGGCCGGTGCGGTCAAACGCACGCTCGAATCGAGTTTCAACCGGGTGCGGGTGCGCGGCGAAATCACCGAGATGAAAACCTACCCATCCGGCCACACCTATATGGCGCTCAAGGATGATGGGGCCAAAATCCGCGCGATTATCTGGAAGGGCAATGCCAGCCGGCTGGGCTTGAAGCCGGAAAATGGCGTGGAAGTGATCGCCACCGGCAAAATTACCGCCTATTCGGAGCGCTCGGAATATCAGCTGATTATCGAGCGGCTCGATTATGCCGGCGAAGGGGCGATGCTGGCGCGCATCGAGGCGCTGCGGCTCAAACTGGCCGATGAGGGTTTGTTCGAGCGTGCGCGCAAACGCCCCTTGCCGTTTTTGCCCCGGGTGATTGGGGTGGTGTCCTCGCCGCAAGGGGCGGTGATCCAGGATATTCGCACCACCATCGCCCGACGATTTCCAAGCCGGATCATTCTCTGGCCGGTCGCGGTGCAGGGCGAAGGGGCGGCGGCGCAAATTGCCGCCGCCATCACTGGATTTTCCGCCCTCGCCGCCGACGGGCCGATCCCACGGCCCGATGTGGTGATCGTCGCGCGCGGGGGCGGCTCGCTCGAAGATTTGATGGCGTTCAATGACGAGGCGGTGGTGCGCGCCGCAGCCTCAAGCCAAATTCCGCTGATTTCGGCGGTGGGCCATGAAACCGACACCACCTTGATCGATTTCGCCGCCGACCGCCGCGCGCCAACACCGACCGCCGCCGCCGAATTGGCGGTGCCGGACCGGCTCGGCGTTTCGGCCAGCTTAGCACAGCTCGGCGCCCGGCTGACCGGCGCGCTCTCCGGCCAGATCAATGCGCGCCATTTGCGGCTGAACCGCGCCGCCGGGCAATTGCCGGATTTGCCGAGCCTAATGGCCACGGCCCGCCAGCGGCTTGATGAACGCAGCGAGCGTTTCGCCATGGCCCTGCCCCGCTACGCGCAGGCCAAGCGCCACCGGCTGGAGCAGATCGTGGCGCGCCTGCCCGATCCACGGCATTGGCTCACCGGCAAGAGCCATGGGTTGGCGCTGGTGGCGCAACGCTTGGCACCGCCGATGCGCACGGCACTGCGCGAGCGCCGCATCAAGCTCGATGCCCTCGCCGCGCGGCTGAACGCCCTCTCATATCAAGCTGTGCTGATGCGCGGTTTCGCGCTGGTCACCGCGCCGGACGGCGCACCAATCTCCGCTGCTGCCACCGCGCGCACGACACCCCATATGATCGTGCGGTTTCAGGACGGCACGGTTTCGGTGCAACCGGAAAAAACGGGCTAATCAGCCTTGGACGGCGCTGAGCGGCCCATCAAACACGATGGGCATGGTCGGCGCGCCGCTGGGTGAGCCGCCGGGCTGCTCCACCGTTACCGCAATCAGCACGCCCGGTTTGCGCAAGGAGGCCGGAATATCGCCCGCCGGCAAGCGGGTGAGGCCCGGCTGCAAAAACCCAATCGGCACCGGCTTGACGCCCTTGGCCACCGCCCAGAGCTCCCACACTTTACCCGCAGGCGGCGCGACATGTCCGAGCGGCAGAATTTGCGCGCTGCCATTCTCGCGGAGCGACACGGTAAAGAGCGGCTTGTTCCCTTGATTGAGCAGCGCAACCATGCTCGGCGGCGGTGCTGCGGGCCGATTGAACGGACGAATCAGCACGAGCACCAACGCCGCCGCAATCGCCAACGCGCCGACAGCGCGCCACAACCCGGCATGATTCCAGAGCGCGGCCAGCCGCTCGCGCCGTGATGCCATTGGTCGCGCCGGGTTGATCGCCGCGTCAATCGCAGACCAAAGCGACGGCGGTGGCGTGATTGCGGGCGCTGCGGCCAGGGCGAGCGGCGTGAGCCGATCTTCCCAAAACGCGACAGCGCGCGCCAAAGCGGGGTCGCGCGCCATCTCCGCTTCGAATTGCGCCCGCTCCATCCCACGCAGTAATCCGAGCACATATTCGCCGGCCCGTTGGTCAGGGGGCGGTCCCTCGCCGGATTCTAAAGATTGGCTCATGCTTCAAGACACCGTTTCAACGATGCCAACCCTCGTAAAATCCAGCTTTTGATGGTGCCAAGCGGGGTTTTGGTGAGTTCGGCGATCTCGGAATGCGAATAACCATCAACGAAGGCGAGATTGATCGAACGCTGCCAGGGTTCAGGCAACGTCGCCAAACAGGCCGCGAGCGCTGATTGATCCTCGACGGATACGGGTAATTCGGCAGCGACATCGGGCAACTCATCCGTGCCGGTATGGCGTTTTTCGGATTCAATCCGATCCAATGCTCGATAGCGCAAAATCGCGACCATCCAGCCCATCGCCGAGCCGCGCGCGGTATCGAACCGACCCGCATTGCGCCAAATCTGCAAAAACGCTTCTTGCACCACATCCTCGGCTTGCGGGCGATTGCGCAACAGGCGCAGCGCGATGCCCAGTAATTTGGGCGCCGTCAAATCATAGAGTGCGCGTAAAGCCGCCCGATCACGCCCCGCACAACGGCTGAGCAAGTCGCGCAACCGCGCATCGTCAGCGGTGCCGAGCGTGCTGCTCATCAGAGGGGAAAAATCGATGCCATCAAACATGATCGTAAGCGGATACCCAGCGCGAGGCAATCCGGATGCAGCCCCCCAGTGACCGTTGGATGTTGTATTTTTGCCATTGTGATGGACGATGGTGAGCGGATCAATAAAATCGTCCGCGCGCATGCATCCGGATCTGCGGTTGGATCGTAACCCGGCCACCATAACAGGAGGTCGTCATGCTTAAAATGTTCAAGCCATCTGAAAAGAAAACCAAATCCTGGGACCGTGCGCCTCGATCGATGGCGTGGCTCGCCAGCACCGCTATCATGGGTGCTGGCCTTGTCGTTGCAGCGCCCGCAGCGCACGCGCAGGACGCGATGATGGCGCAGGGGGGGCTGCTCGCAACCGGCGGCGTCACCTCGATCAATGGTGTTGGCGGCGGTGGCATCAACCCGTTTGCGGTGATTTCGGGTTACGACACCAATGATGAAGTCGGCGTCACCGGGTTTTTCACCCATTTGATCGCCGGGAGCTACACGTTGAATTCTGGTGGTGCCTCGGTTGGTCTCTTTAACCGCGTTGAGGTATCAGTAGCCCGGCAAAATTTCGACCTGGGCAGCCCCGGCGCCTCTCTCGGTCTCGGCCCGGATTTCAATCTGAGCCAGAACATTATCAGCGCCAAGGTTCGCCTATTCGGCAACGCGGTTTACGATCAGGGCACCATGCTCCCGGTGGTGGCCGTGGGCGCTTCCTACCATGAAAACGTGACCAGCGCCTTTCCGGGCACCAATGAAGCGCTGCCCAAAGCAGTGGGCTCGCATCTCGACGGCACCACCTTCTATGTCGTCGCCACCAAATTATTCATCGATGGCTTGTTTGGTCACTACACGTTGGTCAGCGCCGGCGCACGCCTGACTAATTCCAACTATAATGGCTTGCTCGGCTTTGGCGGCACCAATGCAGCCGGACAATTCAAATCAGGCTATCATGTCGAGCCGTTTTTTGACTTTGCTTACTTCCCGGATCGGAAATTCGCCGTTGGGTACGAGTTCCGCGCCATGCCGCATTTCGATGTTGCCGGTGCGCTCAATTTGAACACCACCAATAACTGGCAAGATGTTTTCGTGGCCTATTTCCCCACCAAAAATCTCTCAATCACCGCCGCCTATGCAGCACTCGGCACGATTGCGGGCGCTAAAAACTCGAACGGTTTGTACCTTTCATTCACCGCGACGTTCTAAGGCCCGACGACCGCGTTTCTCAAACATGCTCAGGAGCTAACAACAATGACACAGTATCGCCGCAAAAATACCCTCCGCAGCGCGCTCGCCGCGATGATCGCCGCCAGCACCCTCGCCATGGCGCCGATCATCGCCACGCCAGCCCATGCCAGTTCAACCTATTTCAACGAATTTGGTGGACGGCCCGGCATTACGGCGCTGATCAACACATTTGTTGGCAATGTTACCGCTGATAACCGGATCAATTTTTATTTTGCCCACACCAATATCCCAGCCCTGAAGGCGGCCCTAGTCAATCAGGTCTGCAATCTTGAGGGCGGCGGCTGCCCTTTCAATATGAATATGCGCGCCATTCACGCGCATATGGGCGTTACCCAAGCGGCGTTCAACGCACTCGCTGAGGACATGATCCGCGCCATGGATAAAGAACATATCCCCACGGCCGCGCAAAATAATCTGCTCGCCAAACTGGCTGCGATGGGGCCAGAGATTGTCACGAAATAACCATCGACCCGACGTTAGGGCGTGATTGTCGATCACCAATCACGCGCCAGCGTTTTTGCCGATCAATTTCATTGACTTAACCCACGACGCGAAAGGAATTTATCATGAGCGACAATCACTACGGTCGTCGTATTGCCCTGAAAGCGATCGGACTTGGTGCCGTAGGATCGGCCATGAGTTTGCTGGCATTACGCTCCGCCGCGGCGGATAACAAATCCAGTAAAGCGACCGCCGGATACGTTGCCAAACCCGGTCCGGGCGGTGCAGATTGCTCCAGCTGCGCCAATTATATTCCAGCCGGGTCGATGTGCATGGTGGTTCAGGGCAGCGTCGCCGCCACCGGCTATTGTAATTTCTACGCGCCGAAAAGCTGATTTTCGCACCCGGCGGCATCCTTGGCTGCCGCCGGGCGCTGCGTGTTAGTGCCGTTTTGCAGGCTTATACGCTCGTCGCGTGCCTAACGCCGACCAATTCCGGTCAAGAGCATTGTTTTGGCGAGCAACTTTATCCGATCAAATCATACCATCGGATCGGATGTCGCTCTAATCAAAATAATAACCAACCCCAGGCCGGGTTTTCAAATGAGTTTCACCAAATGCGCCGAGTTTACGACGCAGATGCCCGATATAAATCCGCAGATAGTTCATCTCGCGTTCTTGCGCGCTGCCCCAAACCGCCTTCAAAATCGCGCTATGGGTAATCACGCGGCCCCGGTTGCGCAGCAAAAACTCTAACAAGCGGAACTCAGTGCGGGTAAATTGAATTGTCACGCCCGCCAATTGGCCAGTCAGGGCCGTCATATCAAGTTCTAACCCGTCAACGACGAAAACCGGCCCGGCGAGCGGGCCTGATGCGCTCGCCCGCAATGCCGCGCGCAAGCGGGCTAGCAACTCCCCAAGGCTGAACGGCTTTTCAATATAATCATTGGCGCCGCCATCAAGCGCTGCGATTTTATCACCATCACGATCGCGCGCTGACAGCACAATAATCGGCATCGCATAATCCCGGCGAATCTCAGCCAACAAGGCCTGACCGTCACGATCAGGCAAACCAAGATCGAGCAAAATCAGATCAGGCACGCGCAAAGCGATGATCCTGAGCGCCTCAGCAGCATGATCGGCACGCCACACCGTATAATCCGCTGATTCCAACGCGGGTTTCAGGAACCGATGGATCTGCGGCTCGTCATCGACAATCAGAATCGAGCGACCACTCATGCGCTGGGAACCTTGATCGTAATCATCGTGCCGGGCATGCCATCGCGCGGCAAATCCGTTCGCGGACTCATCGCTTCAATCGATCCGCCCATCGCTTCGGCAAAGGCGCGTGCAATCGCAAGGCCCAACCCGGTGCCGGATGCAACCCGATCACCCCGTTCCGCCCGAAAAAACCGATCAAACACGCGGGGCAAATCATCAGCAGCAATACCAATCCCTTCATCGGCAATCGAGATCATCACCAACGCCCCATCCCGCCGGGCGACGATGGAGATAGCCGATCCCTGCGGCGCATATTTAACCGAATTTTCCAAACAATTCACCAAAATCTGCTCTAACAAACTTGGATCCGCCATAACTGTTTGGGCGTCATCCGCTATATTCACGCCGGCATGAAACGCGTCCGGCACCCGCGCCACGGCGGCCTCAATCAGCGCTGGCAACGCCACAATATCACGGCGCGCTACGATCTCGCCGGTCTCGATCCGCGCCATGCCCGTTATATTGGTCAGAAATCGGGTCATTCGCTCAACATCCTGGACAATGCTAGCCAACAAATCCAACCGCACCGCCTCTGTAACCGCACTGCCGGCGGCGAGCAGGGTCTGCGCCGCACCACTAATTGCGGTCAGCGGTGTGCGCAAATCATGTGACAGCGACGATAGCAGCGCCGTGCGCAAAGATTGGGTTTTGGTCTGGGCGCGGATTTCCGCGGCCCGCGCCGCAAGGCGCAGCCGCTCAATCGCCATCGCCCCTTGATCGGCCAGCGCACTCAAAGCTTGAACCGTTGGCTCGGTCATCACGCCCGTCGGTTTCACCCCCAACACCCCCACACTGCCCGCCTCCGTTGCCAACGGAAAAAATCGCCACGCGACCGATGGCAACGTAATCGTGCCAAGTCCGGCCTCGATTTTATGACGAAACGCAAAATCAGCCGCCGCATGGTCGGCATCGCTGAGGCTTGGCACAGGCTCCAAATCGTCACCCTCAGCGATCAGCACCATCGCGGTGCTAGCGAGCGCGGACGCTTCACTTTCAATCGCCCGACTCAACGACGCCGCATCCGTTGCGGCAGCCAGGGTGCGCCCGAACAAGGCCACCCGGCGCAGCGCATCAATCCGGCTGCGCGCGGCTTCGGCTTCCGTGCGCACCCGCCCTGCCAACGTGCCGGTGAGCAAGCCAACCGCGAGAAACACCACTAACGCAACAATATCGCGCGGATCGCCAACCGAAAGCGTAAAAACCGGGGGCAAAAAGAAAAAATTCCACAGTAAAAAGCTGATAATCGCCGCAAACAGGCCAAGGCTCCGCCCATAATGACTAGCCACAGCCACGACAATTCCGGTAAACACAAATCCCATCGCATCACGCGGCACCACCGCACGCATCCCATATCCCAACGCCGTTGCCGCCGCCATAATGGCAAGGCTGATTCCATAAGGTGCCAGATGGAACTTTGATTTTTTCGGCTTTAGTGTGGCCGGGCGTGCTGCGGGATCGGGCACAACATAGAGCGAATAAGCCCGCGCATGCCGCGCGAGCGCGCGCGCCAATGGCCGGGTCGGCCACGCCCGCGCGGCGCCGCGCGCCACCACAATATGCGCGACGTTATGCTGCGCTGCCGCCGTCAATACCGCCGCGACCGCATCCGCCTGCGTGGTCGTCTCCACCGTGCCGCCCAATTGCAGCGCCAAATCCAGCGCCGATTGCACATTTCCACCAGCCCCGGCTTCCACATGAAACGCGAGTAAAGGCGCGCGCAGCGCGTCCGCAAGCCGCGCCGCATGGCGCACGACCTGCTCCGACGCTGACCCCGCCTCAATCACCGCCATCACCCGCTCTGCCGCAGGCCACGGCCCCGCAATCGCCCGCGCGCGCATATAGGTCGCGATATCGCGATCAACCTGTTGCGCTACCCGCCTGAGCGCCATTTCGCGCAGTGCCGCCAAATTGCCGGGGCGAAAAAATCCATCAAGCGCCCGCCGCGCCAAATCGGGCCGGTAAATTCGCCCTTGCTCTAACCGCGTTCGTAATTCCGCTGGCGGCAAATCGATCAATTCAATTTCGGTCGCCAGCGTAAGCACCGTATCCGGCAACGTTTCTGCAACCCGCACGCCAGTAATCCGCGCCACCTGATCATGCACGCTCTCCAAATGCTGCACATTCAGCGTGGTCCAAACATCGATCCCAGCATCAAGAATATCAACAATATCTTGCCAGCGTTTCGCATGCCGCAATCCGGGCGCATTGGTATGAGCCAACTCATCAACCAGCAGCAACGCCGGCCGTCGGGCAATCGCGGCTTCGAGGTCAAACTCCCCAATTACATGCCCGCGATACGCCACAGGCTTGCGCGCGAGCACCGGCAAATTCCCAATTTGCGCCTCCGTATCGGCGCGGCCATGGGTTTCGATCAGCCCGGCCAGCACATCCAGCCCTTCGGACTGCTTTTGCTGCGCGGCGACCAACATTTCCCACGTCTTGCCAACCCCTGGCGCTGCCCCGAGAAAAATCTTCAGCCGCCCGCGATGCGCACCGGCGAGTGCGGCGAGCAAGGCGTCCGGGTCAGGTCGTTGATCGTCCGCTGCCGTGGCCATCCTGGCCGATCATCGCGCGTTTAGTTCTGTCAATGCAAGATTGAGCTTCAGCACATTGACATGCGGCGTGCCGATCACCCCAAGCCATCGGTGCGTTGCACTCTGCCGCACCAAATGGCGCACCAACAAGATCGGCAGATGCCGCGCTTGTGCCACGGATGGTGCTTGGCGCAGCGCATTCGCCACGGAAATATCCGGATCAAGGCCAGACCCCGAACTGGTCACCGCATCGTCGGGCACCGGCCCCGGCCCATAAGCCGCCCGATAGGCGGCAATGCGCGCCCGGACATGATCGATCATATTTTTGTTGGTCGGCCCGGCATTAGAGCCGCCTGATTCTGACGCGTCATAGGGGCTCGCAATCGTTTGTCCTTTCGCATTGGTTCCGGTCAGTGCCGAGGGGCGGGGTTGAAACCAGCGCGCAGCGTCAATGCCGGGTCCAGAGAAATTTTGCCCAATCAATGCCGAGCCAATCACGCGGCCCTTGACCGTGAGCAAGCTGCCATTCGCCTCGAACGGCGCTACAAGCTGCGCCAATTCGGTAAAACCCATCGGCAAGAGTATGCCCAGAACCAGGGTCGAGACCAAAACCAGTGATAACGCCGAACGGATTTCGCGGATCATGAGATGTCCCCTCACGAGAAAATATGCAAGGCACCGAGCAACAGATCGATCACCTTGATGCCGATGAAAGGTGTGACGATACCGCCCAGCCCATAAACCAACAAATTGCGGCGCAAGAGTGCCGCAGCGCCCACTGCGCGAAATTTGACCCCGCGCAGCGCGAGCGGCACCAGCACCACAATGATCAGGGCGTTGAAAATCACCGCTGACAAAATCGCACTACGCGGTGAGGTTAGGTGCATAATGTTTAGCGCCTGCAACCCCGGATAGGTGGCGACAAAAATCGCGGGCAAAATCGCAAAATACTTTGAAATATCATTGGCAATCGAGAATGTGGTCAGAGCACCCCGTGTGATCAGCAATTGCTTGCCAATTTCAACGATTTCGATCAGCTTGGTGGGGTCGCTATCCAAATCAACCATATTTCCGGCCTCGCGGGCCGCCTGCGTGCCGGTTTGCATGGCGACACCCACATCCGCCTGCGCTAACGCGGGCGCATCATTGGTGCCATCACCGCACATGGCCACCAAGCGCCCCTCCTCTTGGGCTTTGCGGATATAGCCGAGCTTATCTTGCGGTGTTGCCTCGGCGATCACATCATCCACCCCGGCTTCGGCGGCAATCGCGGCGGCGGTAATCCGGTTATCACCGGTCACCATCACCGTGCGAATCCCCATGCGCCGCAAATCGGCAAAGCGCTCCTTGATCCCTGGCTTGACAATGTCCTTCAACTCAATCGCCCCCAACAAGCGATTATCCAGCGCCAGAGCGAGCGGCGTCGCCCCGGCCCTGGCAATCCGCGACACAATATCGGTAAATTCCGCAGGAGGCGCGCCAGTTAGTCGTAGCACCGAATCCACAGCGCCTTTGCGCCAAGTCTGCGCACCGACATCAATACCCGAGACCCTTGTATTGGCGCTAAAAGGCACTCGGATCGCTTTATCAGGCGATCCCGCATTGATTTGGTAACGTTCGCGCATCAGCGCCACGATCGACCGGCCCTCTGGCGTTTCATCGCCCAGCGAGGCCAACAAAGCTGCGTGCGCCATCATTCGCTCATCGACCCCCGGCGCCGGATAGATCGCCGCCGCCATGCGATTGCCAAAAGTGATGGTGCCGGTTTTATCGAGCAACAGCGCATCAACATCGCCCGCCGCCTCCACCGCCCGCCCTGAGGTTGCCACAACGTTAAGCCGGATCAACCGATCCATGCCCGCAATGCCGATGGCTGACAATAATCCACCAATCGTCGTTGGGATCAAACACACAAACAACGCGGCCAACACTGCGATTGATAAATGGGTTTGTGAATAGGAAGCAAAGCCACGCAAGGTCGCCACCGCAATAACAAAAACAACGGTCAACCCTGCCAGTAAAATATCAAGCGCAATCTCATTCGGCGTCTTGCGCCGCTCAGCGCCTTCAACGAGGGCAATCATGCGATCCAGAAAGGTCGCACCCGGCTCGGCCCGAATCCGCACCACTAACCAATCCGAAATCACCTGTGTGCCGCCGGTCACGGCTGACCGGTCACCGCCAGCTTCGCGGATAACGGGCGCTGACTCACCGGTAATGGCGCTCTCATTGACGCTCGCAATCCCGTGGATGATCTCGCCATCTGAGGGAATTATGTCGCCGGCTTCCACCAGCACCAAATCATCGCAATGCAAATCGGAGGCAGCGGTCGGTTTATAAAGGGTCGGGGCCCGTGGATCGAGGATCAATTTGGCCACCGTGTCCGACCGCGCCCGGCGCAGCGCATCGGCGCGCACACGCCCACGCCCTTCAGCAACAGCCTCCGCAAAGGTCGCAAACAGCACCGTGATCCACAGCCAAGCCGCAATCGTCAATGAAAACGCGCTCGGTCTGGCTTCGATTAAATGCAGCAGCCCAACAATCGTGACTAAAGCGGCAATGATTTCGGTGGTAAAAATCACCGGGTTGCGGATCAATTGTTGTGGATTGAGCTTCAGCACCGCATCAAGGCTGGCGCGGCGCAAAATCGCGCGATCAAACAGGCTGATCATATCCGTGTCAGTGGTCATGGTCATCTCTCTCAAAAGCTCTTGCCGGCATTCATCAGATATTGCTCCGCGAGCGGCCCAAGCGTGTCAGCGGGCATGAACTGCAAGCCGCCCAGAATGATGATCACGCCGATCAATAATCCAATAAACAGGCCACCATCGGTAGGAAACGTTCCGCTTGAAGACGGTAATTTGGGTTTGAGCGCCAACGATCCAGCAATGGCGAGCACCGGGATCAGCACGGCAAATCGACCAAACAGCATCGCCATGCCCAATCCATAATCAAGCAATGGCGTATTAGCCGATAGACCAGCAAAAGCAGAGCCATTATTCTCCGTCGCCGAAGTCCAGCCATACAACATCTCGGTCAGCCCATGGGGTCCAGCATTGCTGAGCGAACCGATGCCTGACGTGGTCAATAGCGAAAATCCGGCACCCGCCAGGATGAATATGGTTTGCACCAAGATTGCTAACATCGCGAGCTTGATCTCACGCGCTTGGATTTTTTTACCCAGATATTCCGGCGTGCGCCCGACCATCAATCCCGCCACAAAAACCGCGAGCAACGCGAACAAAACGATGCCATACAGGCCCGAGCCAACACCGCCAGGTGCCACTTCATCAAGCTGCATCAAAAATAACGGCACCAACCCGCCGAGTGGCGTGTCGCTATCCGTCACCGAATCTACAGCGCCGGTCGATGTGCCTGTGGCAGCGCTGTTGAACATTGTGGATTGCGCAATGCCAAAGCGCACCTCTTTACCCACCATATTGCCCGGTTGCGCGGCAATGCCTGCATGCACCAAAATCGGATTATTACCTGCTTCTGCCGCATAATCGCCAACCATGGCGAAGCCGAGTATCAGCGCCATCGCCGCAAACAAAGCGATCCCGTCGCGCGGTCGCCCAATCATCTGACCCAGTGTGATCGGCAAGGCGAACCCGATTACTAACATCAGAACAATTTCAAAACAATTCGTCAGCGCTGTCGGATTTTCAAACGGATGTGCCGAATTGGCATTGAAAAATCCCCCGCCATTGGTCCCCAGTTCCTTGATCGCCTCTTGCAGCGCAACCGGACCGCGCGCAATGGTTTGCACGCCGCCCGCAAGGGGATGGACGGATGCAAAAGGCGCAAATGTTTGTGGAACACCCGCATAAAGCAGCAAGATGGCGGCAATCAACGCCATGGGCACCAAGAGACAGAGAGTTATTCTAGTCATATCGACATAGATATTGCCAAGCGTGGTTAAGCCACCACGCACAAAGGCCCGCATCAGTGCGGCGGCAACGGCCATGCCCGCCGCAGCGGAGAGAAACATATGCACCATCAGGCCAAACATTTGCGCACCGTTCGAAATTTGGGCCTCCGGCGTATAGGCTTGCCAATTGGTGTTGGTGGCAAAACTAACAGCGGTATTGAACGCCAGCATCGGCGCCATGGCTGGAATATGCTGAGGATTGAACGGCAGATCATTTTGCAGCCGCAAAATGGCATAGAGCAACAGAACATGGATCGCACTCAGCAGCAGCAACGCGATCGCATAAGCCTGCCAACCCATCTGCCGCGCCGGATCAATCCCGCATAGGCGATAAAATCCCCGCTCGATTGGCCTAGCAAATCCAATATCGCCGCGAAAGATCGATGCAATATAGCGCCCAAGCGGCACAGCAGCCGCCAGCACGAACACCAGCACCAGGGTCATAGCACCAAGCCCGTGGAGCGTCATGATCAAAAATCCTCTGGCCGGATCAAAGCCCAAACCAAATAAGCCAACAATCCGAGCGAAACGACCGCACCGAGCGTAATGTCAATCATGATCAGATCCGATCACAAAACACGACATAAGCGGCAAACAGTGCAAAACTCGCAATAATGACCGCGATGGCCACAAAATCCCCCATAATCCGCTCCACTCGATCAATCCCGCATCATTGCGCCGCAATCGCGCAGGCGAGGACAACACCGATCAATGGGCGCACAGGGCATAAAAAAACGAGCCGAAAACCAGGCTCGTCTCATAAAAATCATATAAAAATCACCCCGCCGACCGGTGTAATCACCAATCGGCGGGATTGCTGCAGCTTATCTCAAACGATTAGGCATAATCCGATGCACTCGTGACATCGCGGGTGCGGTCCGAAGCGAAAGCGTGAAACACCGGCGATAGCGCTGTCGCGACAATCACATTGAGCGCGAACGTTACAATCGCGATATAGCAGGGAATAACCATACCAAAAATATGGAACGGATAAATCGCGCCCGCCAAATGATTGAGCAGTGCCAAATGCGTCGCCAGCACAAAACCGCTCGCCCAACCAATCAACAATGCCCAGCCATTATAAAACCGGGTGAACAAGCTGAACACGATCGAGGGAAAAATCTGGATCATCCACATCCCGCCCAGCAATTGCAATTGGATCGCATATTTCAGCGGCAAGCCAAACACGAAGGCCAATGCCCCGACAATCATCACAATCGAGAATAATTTTGCGACCATCGATTCTTGTGCCGGCGAAACACCCCCTTGGATAAATTGCCGCCAAATGTCACGGGTGAAAATATTCGCCGAGGCAATCGCCATGATCGCGGCGGGCACCAGCGCGCCAATCGCAATCGCCGCAAAGGCAACACCAACGAACCAGCCGGGCAGCGTGTGCAACAATAAGGCTGGCACCGAGAAGCTTGGGCCAAACTCCTTAAAACCCTTGGCGAATTGCGGCAGCGTGCTCACCCCGGCCACAGCGGCCATTGCGCCCAGTAAGGTGATCAGCCCGAGCATGAAGGAGTACGCTGGCAAAATAACCGCATTGCGCCGCACCACCTCACGGCTGCGCGCCGACAAAATACCCGTCATCGCATGCGGATATAAAAACAATGCCATAGCAGAGCCGAGCGCTAATGTTGCATAACCAGAATAAATTCCGGTTCCGCCCTTGGGCGGGTGCGCGAGCAACAGCTTCGCTGGCGCCAATTTGGTGAAAATCGTGCCAAAACCGCCGAGTTCAGAAGGGATCACAATGACCGCAACAATAATCGTCAAATAAATCAGGATATCCTTGACGATCGCGATCATCGCTGGCGCGCGCAGGCCAGATGTAAAGGTGAAGGCGGCCAATACCAAGAACGCAATGATCAGCGGCAAGCGAGCACCCAACCCAGCGCCGGTGATCCCAAGGCCACCAATCACGGTCTGCATGCCGACAAGCTGCAAGGCGATGTAGGGCATGGTCGCGACGATGCCAGTTAGGCCAACAGCCAGAGCCAGATAGCGATTGCCATAGCGCCCACGCACAAATTCCGGCCCCGTGACAAAGCCATGCTTGGCAGACACCCGCCAGAGCTTGGGGAAAATTACATATAGAATCGGATAAGCGACGATGGTGTATGGCACAGCAAAAAACGCAAGCGCGCCAGCGCCGAACATCAAGGCCGGCACCGCGATGAATGTATAGGCCGTGTAAATATCGCCACCGATCAAGAACCAGGAAATCAGCACACCGAACTGCCGCCCGCCGAGGCCCCATTCATGCAATTGCGACAAATCGCCGCCCTTCCAGCGGGCCGCGACAAAGCCAAGGATCAGCACGCCAATCACTAAGATGGCGAAGATAACTGTTGCAATGGTCATAATGCAGTCCTCAGCGTTCTGCGCGATAGACGATAAAAATAATCAGCGCCGACAACGGCACCCACAGCAACTGGTACCAATAAAAGAATGGAAAACCGGCAAGTTCTGGCGATTTACTATTGTAAAAGGGCACCCACAGCGTCGCAATGAACGGGATCAACAGCAACCAACGCAACGGCGAAGACCGCGCCGGAATTTGGTCGGATAAATCTTGTGGATCAGACATCGTCATAGCCCCCCTTGGTAAATATTACCGCACGATCACACGTGCAGCTACGCAAAAGTTTTGGCAACGCAAATAATCATACCGGGATCAATTGCACCTGAACCACCGGACTTAGCCGAAACGGTTCAGCAGCTTTCTCTCGGAAGACGAAATGATATCTCTTCGCCCTGCCGGTGATCTAACTGAATACCGGTGTCAGCGCAAGCGGCTCCGCAGCCGTATCCTCACGCATAATCCGACGCAACGGTCCGATCACGGCTGCGATCAGAGGCAATGCGATGAAAGAGCGGCGATAGCACCGTGGCCACCGCCACATTCACGCCAAATGTTACGACCGCGATATAGCACGGCACGGTAAAGCCGAATAGATCAAACGCGTAAATAGCGCCGCTCAAATGGTTCAGCAGCGCAAGATCGGTCGCCATTCCAAAACCCACGGCCCAACCAATCAACAAGGCCCAGCCATTGTAAAAGCGGGTGAACAGGCTGAACACCACGGCGGGAAAGGTCTGGATAATCCACATGCCGCCCAGCAATTGCAGCTGGATCGCGTATTTGAGTGGCAAATCAATCTCGAAAACCAAGCCGCCCAGGATGATCGCGATGGCGAAGAGTTTCGCAATCAGCGCTTCGACCCCTGATGACATCGAGGGCGCAATAAATTGCCGCCAAATATCGCGGGTGAAAATATTGGCCGCCGCAATGCCCATAATCCCCGCCGGCACCAACGCGCCAATCGCAATAGCGGCGAAGGCAAGGCCAACGAACCAGCTTGGCATCGTGTGGATCAATAACGCCGGGAACGAGAAATTAGGGCCGTCAATGCGAAAACCCTCCGCAAATTGCGGCATCTTGCTCACCCCCGCCGCCACGGCCATCACCCCGAACAACGCGACCAACCCCAACATGAAGGCAAATGCCGGCTGCAAAAATGCGTTACGGCGCACCACGTCGCGGCTGCGCGAGGCTAGAATGCCGGTCATGGCGTGCGGATATAAAAACAGCGCCATCGCCGAGCCGAGCGCCAAGGTCGTATAGCCCGAATACAGGCCCGACGACCCCGCAGGCGGATGCGCGAGCAGCAAATGAGCCGCCGATACTTTGCCAAAAATGGTGCCAAATCCACCCAACTCTGCCGGGATCACGATAAACCCGACAATCACCGTTAAGAAAATCAGTAAATTCTTGACCACCGCAACCATCGCCACCGCGCGCAGCCCAGATGTCACGGTAAACAGCGCCACCAGCGTCACCGCCATGATCAACGGCAAATGCGCGCCCAAGCCGGTGCCATTAAACCCAAGCGCGCCAATCACCGTTTGCATACCCACCAGTTGCAACGCGATATAGGGCACCGTTGCCAAAATGCCGGTCACGCCAATCGCCAACGCCAGCAGCCGGTTGCCATAGCGCGCACGCACAAATTCGGCGCCCGTCACATAGCCATATTTCGCTGAAACCCGCCATAATTTCGGAAATATCGCAAACAGCACAATGTTGGCCATCAACGTGTAGGACACTGCGAAATAGGCCAAGGCCCCAACGCCAAACATCAAAGCCGGCACGGCAATGAATGTATACGCCGTATACACATCACCCCCGACCAAGAACCACGACATCGCCAAGCCAAATTGCCGTCCGCCCAGCCCCCATTCATGCAGTTTCGACAGATCTTGGCCCTTTAATCGGGCCATGCTATCGACAATGATCAACACACCAATGACCAGAATAACAAAAATAACCGTTGCTAAACCCATACCCCGATCCTCGGCCCGTTTGCCTGACTGAATAGTGGAAACATCTTGAGATTGCACAAAACACAACTTCCGCGCTCATGCTGCATATGCATAAAAAACGCAACATCAAAATATCGGGCTCATGACATGATGATCGCGCGATGATTCCAAGTGCAACCGATCCATAATAGTGTCGGTTCATCAATGGCCGACATAATGCAGACCAATTAAGCGCTAGCGCGCCTCGCCAAAGGGCGCCAAATCGTCTTGCCGCGCGCTCGCCAGCCGTGCGGCGCGCAGGATTGCCAGCACATCGCCCAGCGCCTGCTCAAGATCATCATTGCGCACAATATAATCAAACTCGCTCTGATGCGCCCATTCGGATTGCGCCGCCGCCATCCGCCGTGCCACATCCTCGGCGGCATCGCCGCGCCCCTGCAAACGCTCCCGCAACGCAGCCAAGCTCGGCGGGCGGATAAAAACACCAACGACATCGCCCGGCAGTGCTGCCCGAATTTGGCGGAATCCCTGCCAATCAATATCGAACAACACATCCTGCCCAGCCTGCAGCCGCGCCGCCACCGGCGCGCGCGGCGTGCCATAAGAGCGGCCAAACACCGTCGCGTGTTCTAAAAACGCCCCCGCCGCCACCATCGCGGCGAATTGCGCATCGGTCTTGAAAAAATAATGCTCGCCTTCGCGCTCACCGGCGCGCGGCGCGCGCGTCGTTGCACTGATCGAGAGCGCAATCGCTGGGTCCGCCGCCAGCAAACGACGCGACAAGGTGGTCTTGCCCGCGCCAGAAGGCGCTGCCAGCACCAAGCATAATCCGCGCCGACTCACGCCTCACTCCACATTCGCCACCTGCTCGCGCAATTGCTCAATCGCCGCTTTCAGCTCCAACCCCAGCGTGGTCAATGGCAATGAGGCCGATTTACTGCACAGCGTATTCGCCTCGCGATTAAACTCCTGCACCAGAAAATCCAGCCGTCGGCCAACCCCCCGCGCCTCAGCAAGCAACGCGCGCGCCGCCGCGCAATGCGCGTCCAGCCGATCCAGCTCCTCAGTCACGTCGGATTTTCCCGCCAGAAGCGCAATTTCTTGCGCCAAACGCTCGGGTGCCACCGGCTCCGCACCACCCAGCAACGAGGCCAGCGCCTGTTGCAGCCGCGCCTGATGCAGCGCCGGTTGCGCCGCGGCCACGCGGCGCGCCTGCAGGGTGAGGTCCTCGACCCGATCGAGTGTCGCCGCCAGAATCGCTGCAAGCCGCACCCCCTCCGCCCGGCGCGACAGGGTCAGCGCGGCCACCGCCCGCTCAAATAACCCGATAATGCTCTGCTCCAACGCCTGATCTGCCACCGGATCAGCCTGATCAACCGCATCCGCCCGGCTCAGCACGCCGGGCAGCGCCAGCACCGCCTCGGCACGCGGCGGCGGGGTGCCGGGCAGGCGCACGCGGATCGCCTCAATCGCGCTCAGCATCGCGCCCAACGCGACTGGATCGACCACCAACCCCGGTCGCTCCTCGCGCTTGCGGCTGATCGTCGCGGTCACATTGCCGCGCCCCAAAGCCCGCTCGGCGAGCGGGCGCAACGTCGCCTCCAGCCGATCCAGCCCCGACGGCAGCCGCAATTTCAAATCCAACCCCCGACCATTAACGCTGCGAATCTCCACCACCAGCGCATCGCCCGGCTCAGCGACGCGGGCGAACCCGGTCATCGACGCGAGGTCGGACGGTGGATCAGCGCTCACAGGCGCATCGTCGCGCGCAGCGTATCAATCGCAACCAATCGCCCATCGCGCTCAATATGCCAAAAACTCCAGCCATTGCAGCTCGCGGCATTCTGCACCGCCGCCCCCACCTGATGGATCGAGCCGCGCACAGCCCCCGCAATAATCGTCCCATCCGCCGCCACCACCGCGCGCACCCGGCGCAGCCGATCATGCAACACCGTGCCCGCCGGCACCATGCCCTGCTCCACCAAAGTGCCAAACGGAATGCGCGGCACATCCCGCCGCGACAAAGTAGATGTCAAATAAGGCGGCGCCGCGCGCATCGCTTTCAACCGCGCCCACCCCGCCTCGACATAAGCAGGATGCCGCTCAATCCCGATAAAATGCCGATTGAGCCGCTTGGCCACCGCCGCCGTGGTGGCGGTTCCGGCGAACGGATCGAGCACCACGTCATCAGGGTTGGTCGCCGCCAGGATAACCCGATGCAACAAGGCTTCAGGCTTTTGCGTCGGGTGCAGCTTCAAGCCGTGATCATTGCGCAACCGTTCCGCGCCGGTGCATAGCGGCAAGGTCCAATCCGAGCGCATTTGCAAATCTTCGTTCAACGCCTTCATCGCCTGATAATTGAACTTATAGCGCGAGGTCGGTTCGCGCGCAGCCCAAATCAAGGTTTCATGCGCGTTGGTAAAGCGCCGCCCGCGAAAATTCGGCATCGGATTGGATTTACGCCAAATCACATCATTCAGAATCCAGAACCCCAAATCCTGCAAAATCGCGCCAATCCGGAAAATATTATGATAGGATCCAATCACCCAGATCGTCGCATCCTTATGCAACAACCGCCGACACTCGCTCAGCCAGGCACGGGTAAACGCATCATAGGCGGCGAAATCGGCAAATTTATCCCAATCATCATCCACCGCATCGACCAGACTATCATCAGGCCGCCGCAACTCGCCGCGCAGCTGCAAATTATAAGGCGGATCAGCGAAAATACAGTCGATCGACGCATCGGGCAGCATACGCATCATCTCGACGGCATCGCCGAGAAGCAACTGATCGAGCGGCAATTCGCGAATAGCGTGCACGGGCAATGGGAACCTCAGATATCGTCAGCCGCTTATACCTGACGAATCGCCCGTGACCGCGTCAATGGGCTTTTGTCGCGCCTAAATAATATCCTCAGCCGCCTCGAGCGAGGGCGCCTTGGCCCGGCCCATCATCAACACTGCGCGCGGCTTGAGCGATTCATGCTGGTTGCGCCGGTGTAGAATGGTCGTGCCAAAGGCAATATGCCGACATAAATATTGGGTAGGCTCTTCGTTGCGGCCCTCTTCGCGGAACATTTCGGTGAATTGCACCCGCCCCAAAACCCCCGAGCCGCGCAGACTGCGCGCATGTCGGCGCATGCCATCAACCGCCGAGGCACGCACCCGGCGCTGAAACCCGGCCAACACCTCCAATTCCTGATTGTAAAAACTGCGCCGCGCATCCGCCCAGCCGTACGGATCGGCCATCCACTCGAAATGCGCCCCCACCGCTAGCCCAATGGGCAAAATCCCCGCCTCCAGCAGCCGGGCAAACTCCAATTGCGACACGGTCGCCACCAAAGGCGGGCCGCTATGCGCGTAGCCCTTGATCGTCACGGCGGTTCCGGTCACCGCATAATCCATCGAGGATCGCGCCTCGGCATCGTTCAACCGGCGCGTCTTCAGCCGCACCTCGACCACCGCATGCGCCCCCATCAACTCGGCTTCGTGCTGCATGCGGGCAATCGCCGCATTCCAGCCATCACGATGGCCCTCGGTCCAGGAAAAGCCGAAATGAAACCAGCAATTGCCAGACACCATGCCCAGCGTTTCGATCCCATGGGTGTGCAAGGTGAGCAAATCGGCGGGCGATGCGGTGGACACCCAAGGCAATTTGCCTACCGCCGTATGGCGCAACCGCTCGGCAACGAAACCCGGCACGCTATTGCGCCGGAGTGCGACCGACCATTCCTGCATCCGCGCCTCTTGCCGCGCCATCTCGGCGGGGTCTTGCGCTTGCGGCACCTGGGCGGCGACCGCCCCGACCACGCCCTTCAGTAAATCCTTGAACGACATGGCGCCCTCCTCATGACATCAGAAAATCATGCAAAACCCGGTGCGCCCCCTCGGCATCGTTCGATAATTTGGCCAAGGCCGCGCTCAACTCATCCAACCATTGCGGCACGGTCAGCGTGTCGCGCTTCAACACCACCCCGTGGGTGCCGCGCGCCCGGCTCGCCTGCAGCAATCCCGCTTCATTCTCCAACCCGTAGCGCGCGTCACCCGTATCCACCGTAATCGCGCGCACATGGGCGGTTTTCGAAAATAACCCGTCTTTTTTGCGCACCACCTGCACCCGGCCCGGCAAAGCCTGTTCGAGCCGGATCGCCAAGGCTTCGAGAAAGGCAGGCTGGTCCGCCGCCGCCCGGCGCATAAACGCCGCGTGCAGATCCAACCCACCCGTGCTGTCACTCATGGGTGCCGTCACGCATCGGTCGTCTCACTCACGATTTATCCGCCTCGGGCTTGGGGGCTGAACCCTCCATTTCGGCGCGCAATTTGGCTAATTGGTCATCGATCCCGGCCTGATCGCGCAATTTCGCAATTTCGTGATCATTGCCAGTGCTGTGGTCAGATGGGTCATGGATCACACCCTCATCCATCAACCGTTCCATCGCCTCGGCCTTGGCCGACATCGCATGGGTCTTATCACGCGCATGCTGGATCAAATCACCCGCACCGCCCAACCCTTTGCCAATCCCGGCCAGTTGCTGATCCACCTTTAGCTCGGCCTCGGCGGCATGATGCTCGGCTTTCAGCGATTCTTTCTCAGTGCGGAATTGTTCGATTTTATCTTCGAGCTTTTGCTCATAGAGCTTCAATTTATCGGCCTGCTGTTTGACGTGCTCAAGCGAAGCCTGAATCGGCTCCAACCGGTGCTCCTCAGCCGCCTTGTCCGCCAACGCCGCCCGCGCCAAATCCTCGCGCCCGGCTTTCAGGGCGATGCGCGCATCATTGTCATGTCGGTCGATCAAGGCTTTATGATCGGCAATTTGATGCTCAAGCGTGATTTGCTCGGCGACCACATCCGCCAAATGGCCTTTGGTCTCCTGCAAGCTGGTCAGCATTTTCTCGTAGGATAAATCAAGCTCGGCATCGGTATCCTCTGCCGCATCAAGAAACTTATTGGCCTTCGCCGCGACCAGATTGCTAAAGCGCGATAACAAACTCATCTCGATGCTCCCCGTTTGAGGTTAATCATTCACCGGCAACACGATTTGCGGGATTAATTTCTCCGGCAGCACCGATTTATCCTCAACCGGTGTCACCGCTGTCCCCACGGCAAAAAATTCGATCACATGGGGCTGCCAATTATGCGATCCCTCTTTGAGCTGCACCCCAACCACGCCCTCGGCCTTGGCCTCACCGGCCTCGCGCTGCATCCGCTCCATCGCCAGCTCGCGCGCATCATACAGCGCTTGGGTAAACACCTCGATTTCGGTGTTGCGCCCGACATTCCCGAGCGAGCGCATCACGCCCTGATGCGCCATGTGATACACACAGGAGCCCATCACCATTTCCAGCGGGCGATAACCCGATTGCAGCAACAGCCACAAATCCTGACCCGACAAATCCGAGGTGAATGGCTTGCCGCCCACGCCCTTGAACATCGGATGACCGGCGGAATGCGCAATCGCGGTGCCAATCGCCATGAATTCCAGAATATCCTGGTCCCATTCCATGCGTTTGACTTCAAGCCGCACGCCAACAATTCCATCGGCATGCAGTGCCGAGGCTTCCTGCTCCATGCGTGACATCGCCAATTCGCGCGCATGATACATGGCTTGCGAGAGCACGGTCATTTCCTGGTTCTTGCTCCAGGAACTATATTGCACGCCCACGTGATAAATGCAGGAGCCGACCACGAGGCCGAGGGGCTCGAACCCAGCCTCGCGCACCATCAAAAATTCATTGACCGAGAAATCCGAGGTAAAAATCCCCTCATGACTGCCTTCGCTGCGCAAACCGCGCAACCGCTCCAGCGCTTGATGCGATAATTGGCCGGAATTTGGCGCCGTATCCATGGTTCGCTCCTCCGAAGGGTGGTCAGACCGTGATGATTTAACGGCCGCTTTGTTACGCTATTAAAATCGATAATCGTGTCAAAGCGCACCGTATCGGGTTTCACCGCACGGTCAAGCCATACAACCCCCCATCAGTGCCCTGGTGCCGCACATCGATCATGGCTCGCGCAAGCGTGATCTGAACCGGTGTGTTCAGGGCCAGCCACGATTGCGGTTGACCAGTTGCGCGCGGCTCAACTGGTCCGGCCCCTCAGCAACCGGCGGCGCATGATCCGGCAAATTTTCCGGGTCGGTCCAGCACGTCACCTGCCCCAATGTGCGCGTGCAATACGGGATCGGCGGCGGTAACGGCGCCGGATTGCGGCAATAGCTCTTGCCCGCATCCAGCCGGGCCAACGAACAATCACGGTGCAAGGCGAGCGAGACAATTGCATCAGGAATGGTGCGATGGATCGTGGTCAGCGCCACCAGATTCGCCCCGGCACCAAGGCCCGCATCCGCCCCCGCGCTCAAGCCACAGCCACTCAGCCCCAGCACGAGGATGATCAGCCAAGGCAAGTTCCCGATCATTTTGATCCATCGTCGATGCGTCATGCCCGCTTTATCACGCAAAAAGGTGAAAATTCGGTTACGTTGCTCAAAGCGGTCAGCACCGCTATGTAGGGCGCGATCACGTAATTGGGGCATCGCATCGCTAACCCGATTGCCGGTCACAAACGACCCAGACCCAGCGACCCAAACCGAGCGATACCGACCCAGCGACCCAGACAGAGAGCGAGACCAAGCGTGCCCGATATTTTTGACGAAGTTGCCGATGATCTGCGCGCCGAT
Source organism: Pseudomonadota bacterium (assembly GCA_021808315.1). GTDB lineage: Bacteria > Pseudomonadota > Alphaproteobacteria > Acetobacterales > Acetobacteraceae > Acidiphilium. Next base: position 48,415 of record JAKBBY010000002.1, read on the forward strand.
CGCACGCGCCAATTTTTGCTCCGCTATGCCGGTGCCTTCGTCGGTGCGGCCTTGCTCGTTCTGGCCGGCGTGGGCGGCTACAAATTCTGGCAATGGCACCGTCATCAACAAGCCCTGCACGCCGCCTCGCTCTATCTCGGCCTGACCGACCGGATTGCCGCCGCCGGCCCCGCTTTGACCAATCAAGAGCGGCTGACCGATGCGGCGGATTTGCTCAATTTCGCCAAAACCGCCCCGGCTGGCTATAAGCTGCTCGCGCAATTACGCGCGGCGGGCCTGTATCGCGATGCCGGGCAATTGCCCAAAGCCCAAGCCCTCTGGTTGCAGATCGGCGCATCCGCCGAGGGGCACCCGGCCCTGCGCGATCTTGGTAATCTGCTCTGGGCGCAAAGCGCCCTCGGCACCGCCCCCGCCGCGCAAGTGAGCGCGAAACTCAAACCGCTGATGGACCCGAACAACCCCTGGCATGACATCGCCCAGTTCGACCAAGCGGTGCTCGATTTGCACCAACATCAGGATGCCGCCGCCAAATCCTTGCTCCAGCGCGTGACCGCTGATCCGGCAACACCAGCGGGCCTGCGCAATCTCGCGCAAGGCGTGCTCTCAACCGTGCAATCCTAGGTCCGCCCAATGCAGCGTCCCATCAAAATCGCCCGCCGCACCGCGCTCATGCTACCGGTGGGTCTCCTCGCCAGTTGCGGCCTGTTCGACAGCAAAAAGAAAGCCATCGTCCCCGGCGTGAAAATTCCGGTGATCGCCACCCGCAACCCGCTCAAAATCGACCCGCAAGCCCCACCCATCAGCCTGCCCGCCGCTGCGACCAACCAAGCCTGGTCACAATCGGCGCGCAACGCCCTGCATGCTACCGGCAATATCGCCCTGCCAGAGCAGCTCGGCGAGGCGTGGCACAGTTCCATCGGCGCCGGTGCCACCTATCGGCGGGTGCTGCACGCCGCCCCGATTGCCGCAAACGGCCAAATTTTCACCATGGATGCCAATGGCTTCGTCGATGCGTTCGATGCCAGCAATGGCCGTCGCGTCTGGCGTAAATCCATGCGCCCCAAACACGTCACCAGCTTCGCGCTCGGCGGCGGGCTGGGCTTTGCCGATGGCACCTTATTCGTCGCTACCGCCTTTTCCGAGCTCCATGCGCTCGACCCAGCGAGCGGTGCGCTGCGCTGGCAAAAATCCCTCGGCCAGCCAGCCCGCTCCGCGCCCACCATCGGTGGCGGCTCGGTCTATCTGGTCCAGCTCGACAACACGCTGGTCGCGTATGATGCCAAATCCGGCGCCTTTGGCTGGCGTTTCCCCGCCGGCGAATCGGTCAATTCCGTGCTCGGCGCCGGTGCGCCCGCCTATCAGCACGGCATCGTGGTCGCCGGGTTCGGCACCGGGCTGATCGCGGGCATCCACGCCGAAACCGGCACCGCAATCTGGGAACAAAGCCTCGCTGCCGGCTATGATGCCAGCAATCCGCTGAATATCGCGACCATCCTGGCGGACCCGGTGATCAGCGGCAATCTGGTGATCGTCAATTCTGTCTCCGGCTCCACCGTCGCGTTCGATCTGCGCTCCGGCCGCCGGATCTGGAGCCACAGCGCCGGTGCGTCATCCACCCCCGCCGCTGCCGGTAATTGGCTGTTTCTGCTCACCGATGACCAAACACTCGCCGCAATCGATGCCATCGAAGGCCGCGTCGCTTGGGTGACCCAACTGCCCGCCTTCCGCAACGAGAAATCCGACTCCGGCCCGATCACTTGGCACGGCCCGCTGCTCGCGGGCACCCGCCTGATCCTCGCAGGCGATGATTCCCGGCTGCTGATGGTCGATGCGATGACCGGCGCGCTGCTCGATCAACCGGCCCACGCCCTGCATTTGCGCGGCAAAGCCGATCACGCCCCCATCGCCGTCAATGGCCAATTACTGACCCTGACGCGCAATGCCGTCCTGACCAGCTACCGATAAGCATCGTCGCACCGTGGAACCCAAAATCGCCATTTGCGGGCGGCCCAATGTGGGTAAATCCACCCTGTTCAACCGGCTCGTCGGTCGGCGCATGGCGCTGGTCGATGACACGCCCGGCGTCACCCGCGATCATAAAGAAGGCTGGGCCGAGTTATTTGGCCGCCGCGTGGTGCTGATCGACACCGCCGGTCTGGAAGAAGCCCCGCCCGAAACCCTCGCCGGGCGAATGCGCGCCTCCACCAGCAGCGCAATCGACGTGGCTGACCTCGTGCTATTTATGTTTGATTGCCGCGCCGGTTTGCTGCCCGATGATCGCCATGTCGCCGCTTGGCTGCGCCGCTCGGGTCGCCCGGTGCTGGTCGTCGCCAACAAGGCCGAAGGCCGCGCCGGGGCCAATGCCGCCCTCGAAGCCTTCGAGCTCGGCTTTGGCGAGCCCATCGCTATTTCCGCCGAGCATAATGAGGGCGTGTCCTCCCTCATTGCCACCATGCTCGAAATGCTGCCCGAGACCGGGCCGCAACAGCCCGAAGCGGACCGCCCGCTGCATCTCGCGATTCTGGGCCGTCCCAATGCCGGCAAATCCACCTTGCTCAACCGCCTGCTCGGCACCGAACGCTCGATCACCGGCCCCGAACCCGGCCTCACCCGCGATGCCATCGCCGCCGATTTTACCGACCGCGACGGACATCGCTACCGGCTGATCGATACGGCAGGCTTGCGCAAACGCGCCCGCGTCGATGAGGGGCTGGAAAAAATGTCCACCTCCGCAACCATCGAGGCGATGAAACGCGCCGATTCCGTGATCCTCGCGGTCGATGCCGCACGCGGCATGGATGATCAGGATTTCCAAATCGCCCGGCTGATCGAGCGCGAAGGCCGCAGCCTGATCATCGCCCTCACCAAATGGGATCTGGTCGAAGACCGCGACGCCACCCGCCGCGCCATTCGCGAGCGGCTCAATGATTCGCTCTCGCAACTCAAAGACATCCCAGCGATCCCGATCTCCGCTGAAACCGGCGAGGGCATCGGCAAAATGCTCGCCGCCGTGCAAGACGCCGCCACCATCTGGAACACCCGCATCCCCACCGGCGCGCTCAATCGCTGGTTCGAAGGCGCGCTGGAACGTTTCCCGCCACCGCTGGTCGAAGGACGGCGGCTGAAACTGCGCTATATCACCCAAGTCAAAGCCCGCCCGCCCAGCTTCATCCTGTTCGGCACCCGCGTTGAATCCACCCCGGATTCCTATCAGCGCTATCTGGTCAACAGCCTGCGCGATCACTTCAAACTGCCCGGCACGCCAATCCGTATTTCACTCCGTGGCAGCAAAAACCCCTACGATCCAAATTAGATCAATATGGGTTCCGGTTGACCCGGGATCGTCAACCCAAACCAATGACATTAATCGGCAAACAAAGGGTCGAGCGTGATTGACGACACCTCATCACGCGCTCAATCAACGGGTCAATGATTGGTTGGACGATTTGCCGCGAAACCACTGCATCAACGGCGATTGTCGAAACCGCCAAAATCCATACAGCGCCAAGCCACCCAGCACCATCACCGCCGCACTCACCAGCGCCGCCCACAGCAGCGAAATCCCGATCACCAAAACCACCCCAACCATCACAAGTCGCAGCATAACCGTCCCCAACCCTGGTTTCGGGGTCGGCGTAAAACTGCCGTCAGGCTGCATGTCGATAATCGGGCCGGTATCGCGTTTCATGATTGTAGCTTGGTGCCCCCCAAGCCGTCATACAAGAGCGGATCGCGCCGAGCCGAGATCAATATCCGATCAGTTTGGATCAACTGATCAGATAAATTTTATCGTCAAAACAATAACCTAAAGCATGATCCGTGCGCCCAAGCGAATGGACATGCTCTCGATGAATTTTCAGTCAGGCAGCGCCTCGCGCCAGGCCGCGCGCATCGCGGGCGACCACGGCGCCTCAGCGCGGATCGCTTCACCCTGCAACACCAACTCCAACTGCCGGGCGAGCAAGCTCAACCCCCCCACATCCCCGTCCTTAATCCCGGCACCATAAACCGGATCGCCAATGATCGGATGACCCATGGCCGCGCAATGCACCCGTAATTGATGGGTCCGCCCCGTCTCCGGGCGCAATTCCAACAACGCCCGCCCCGCCGCCACCGCCCACACCCGCCACACCGTGCGCGCCGCCTGCCCCGCCGGATCAACCACCACGCGCCAGCCTTGCGCATTGCGGCGCTTGGCCAGCGGTGCCTCAATCACCCCGCAAGCCGCCGTCGGCACCCCGCGCACAATCGCTGCATACATTTTGCGCACCGCCCCGGTGCGAAACCCGTCCTGGATCGCGCATAACGCCGTCTTGCGCCGCGCCACCATCAAACACCCCGCCGTATCCGCATCAAGCCGATGCGCGAGCCACGGCCCATCATGCCCGCGCCGCCACAGCGGAAAAAAATCCTCAACACTCGGCCCCGCCTCCCGCTTGGCACCCGAGGCGCCTGGATGACAGGCCAGCCCCGCCGGCTTGTTGATAATCAGCACATGGTTCGACTGAAATAAAATATCCGGCACGTGCGCCATCAGCCCAACCCAACCTCCACCCGCAGCCAAACCAGCGCAAAACCCAGCGCCAACCCCGCCACCGGCCCCATCACCCAGCCGCGCAAAATTCCCGCCAGCGCCGCCCGATCAATCGCCCCGCCGCGCGCCGTCCCCGCCCCCGCCATCGCGCCGATCAAGGCCTGGTTCATCGAGGTGAACGCGCCAAAACCCACCGCGACCAGCACAATCAGCGCCTGAGCAAATTTCGCCGCAATCGCCATCGGCAAATCCATTGTGACCACCTTGAACGCCACCCGCTCCAGCAAAGGCCGCCCCCAGGTCACCGCACCCAGCGCCAAACCCGCCCCGCCCAACATCGCCGCCAACCAAACAGAGCCGAACCCCGTGGTGCGAAACACCGATGTCGCGTTGGCAACATCATTCGCCCCCATCGCCAATGAGGCCGCCATGCCGCCCACCGCGAGCAAGCCGCGCCCGAGCCGCGCCGGATCACCAAAGCGCAGCGCCACGCGCCAAATGCGGTCCAACAGCAACGTGCCGCCCCAGCCGAGAGCAAAGCCAATCCCCGGTGCCGCCACCCACAATACAACCAAGCCCAACACGTGCCGCCACGCCACCGCGAAACCCAGCGCCAACCCGGCCCCCACCAAAGCGGCCACAAAAATCTGGATCGTCGAGGTGGGGATCCGCAGCGCCGTAAATAAACTGGTCAACCCGAACGCGACCGCCAGCACCAGCGCCGCATCCACCTTGTGCAAATCAGCGCCGATAATCCCGGTGCCAATCCGCTCCAGCGTGGCATGGCTGAACAGGCTCGCCCCCAAAAACACCAACACCGCCATCAACCCCAGCGCGGCCCGGCGCGATAATGCGCCCATGGCATAGGGCATGCCCATACAGGCGCCGGTATAATGCGCCCCCATGCTCCACGCGAAAGCCAGCGCCAGCGCAACCAGCGCGAGCGAGGCGATCACGCCGCACCGCTGGCATCATCCGCCCGATCCGCAGCCCGATCCGCAGGGTCACCCGAAGCCTGACTGATCGGGCGCAAATGCGGCGGGATCGCAAAACCCAAGCGCTGCGGAATATCCCACACTTCGCGCACCTGCCGGATAATCCGAAACCCCGCTCGCTGATAATTGGGCAAAGCCCGTGGATGATCCGCCGTGCAGGTATTCACCGTCATGCCCCGCACCGGCCCGGAAAAAACCTGATCAATCGCAGCCCCCAGCAGCGCAAACCCCAAACCCTGACCAATCGCCTCGGGCAGCAAGCCAAAATAGCTCAAATTGACATCGGGCCAGCTCGTCGCATCCAGCTCAAAAAAACCGGCAACCGTCTCGCCGTGCCACAGGCGATACACCGCCACCGCCGGATCGGCGAGCAGGCGCGCCAGCATCGGCTCGGGCATCATCCGGCGCAGCCACCAAAGCCACGGCCCGCCCACCCGATCATACAAATCGCGATACGCTGCCACGCTCAAACGCGGCGCCAATTCCAGCCGCGTTCCCGCTGGCAAGGCCGACCAGCGCCGCTCCGGCTTCGCATCGAGGCGCATGAAACTAACCGTCACGATCACCCGATCAACGGCCTCGCCCGGCAAAGCCTGCCAATAGCTGGACATCTGCGCTCAGTCTTCCAGAAAACTCCGCAATTTCCGGCTGCGCGTCGGGTGCTTTAATTTGCGCAACGCCTTGGCTTCAATTTGCCGGATGCGCTCGCGCGTCACGTTAAATTGCTGGCCCACTTCTTCCAGCGTGTGATCGGTATTCATCCCGATACCAAAACGCATCCTTAACACGCGCTCCTCGCGCGGCGTCAGCGACGATAACACCCGCGTCGCCGCCTCGCGCAAATTCGCGTGTACCGCCGCATCGAGCGGAATGATCGCGTTCTTATCCTCGATGAAATCGCCCAAATGGCTGTCTTCCTCATCGCCAATCGGCGTCTCCAGGCTGATCGGCTCCTTGGCGATTTTCAGCACCTTACGCACTTTCTCAAGCGGCATGCCCAATTTCTCAGCCAATTCCTCAGGCGTCGGCTCGCGGCCAATTTCATGCAACATCTGGCGCGATGTCCGCACCAATTTGTTGATCGTCTCGATCATATGCACAGGGATGCGAATAGTGCGCGCCTGATCGGCAATCGAGCGGGTAATCGCCTGCCGGATCCACCAGGTCGCATAGGTGCTGAATTTATAGCCGCGCCGATATTCGAACTTATCAACCGCCTTCATCAAGCCAATATTACCCTCCTGGATCAAATCCAGGAATTGCAAACCCCGGTTCGTATATTTTTTCGCAATCGAAATGACCAAGCGCAAATTCGCCTCGATCATTTCCTTCTTCGCCCGCGTCGAATCACGCTCCCCGCGCGACACGGTGGCATAAACCCGGCGGAATTCCTCAATCGGCAATTGCGCCTCGGCGGCGATCCGGCCAATTTGCGCCCGCAACTCGGTAATTTGCGCCGCATGCTTGGTGACAAATAATTTCCAGCCCTTGCCAGGGCGCTCGGCCACATGATCGAGCCAAGCCGGGTCCATCTCATTACCGCGATAGGCGGCGAGAAAATCCTCGCGTGAAATTTTGCAGCTCTCCGCCAGCCGCAAAAGCTGACCTTCCAGCCCATTCAGCCTTTGGCTCAATTCCTTAAGCTGCACCACCAATTCTTCGATCCGGTTGGTATGCAGCCGCACCTGCTCAACCTTGGCAACCAGCTCATCGCGCAATTTCTCATAGGTTTTTTCCGAGCGCTTATTGGCCTCGGTGCCCGCATTCAGCGCATCCAGCCTTTTATGCTGGAGCTTCATGAATTTTTCGTACAAATCCTCAATCACAGTGAATGTCTCAAACACTTCCGGTTTGAGCTTTTCTTCCACCGCCGAGAGCGACATGCCGCTCCCCTCGCCTTCTTCCTCTTCCTCCGGCTCCTCAACCACCGCTTCAAACCCGGCCTCGCTGGTCGGCTCGCCACCACCTTGCGTCGCTTCCAAATCAATCACGTCGCGCAGCAGCATCCGGCTCGATTTCAGCGCCTCATGCCAAGCAATAATCGCCCGGAACGTCAGCGGGCTTTCGCACAGCCCGCCAATCATCATGTCACGCCCGGCTTCGATGCGCTTGGCGATGGCAATTTCGCCCTCGCGCGAGAGCAATTCCACCGTGCCCATTTCGCGCAAATACATCCGCACCGGATCATCGGTGCGCCCGGCGCTGGCCTCGCTGATATTGCCCGCAACCGGCTCATCCTCGGCATCAACGGCTTCTTCCGCCTTCTCGGTCACCGGCTCAACATCGTCACTCTCTTCGCTCTCGACCACCTGGATGCCCATCTCGCTGAGCTGAGACATCACATCCTCGATCTGCTCGGAACTATTTTGCTCCGCCGGCAGCACCGCATTCAGCTCATCGAACGTGATATAGCCGCGCTCCTTGCCCCGCGCGATCAGCCGCTTCACCGAGGCGGATTGAATATCAAGGGTCACAGTCTCCGGCTCGGCCTCGGCGGCAGCGGGCTCGGATTGCGGGGCAGTGGCTGGTTTGATGGCCATAAACATAGTCTCCAACTCGATCACGCAGTATCGCAAGAAGCATCGCAACCCGAACCATAGGCGGCGAAACAATTTATCTCCGGGTCAGCGCGCCCCGGTTGTATCCTCATCAATCATCACATCCGCTCAATCGGGCGCATCCTCGTCGCTCTCGCCGCGCTCGGCCCGCTTCAGCGCCTGGGTGAGCGAGACCAGCCGGTCCCAATGGCCCGGATCGTTGGTCTCGCGCCATCGCCGATGTTGCTCGGCGCATTGGTCGCGCAACCAATCGAGATTCATCAGGCCAAAAATACCATACCAGCAGGCTTCGATGTCGGGCCGGAGCGCGTCAGGGCGCGACACGATGGATGGCAGCGTTTCAGCCTCAATGCTCGACATTAAATCCCCGAAACCTGATGTGCGGAGATGGTCAACCAAGGCCGCGCTGTCAAGAGCCTCGGCGCAATTCGCCCACTCAATCAGGGCTGCCCGCAACGCTGTCAGCGATGCAGGCAGATCAAGGGCAACCAGCGCCTCATCGAAATTGGGGATCAGCGCCGGATGTTTCAACAAAATTCCGAGCAACAGACGCGCCCGCCGCTCTTGGGTGCGTTCGGGCGCAATCACCGGGCGCACCAAGCCGAGCGGTCGGCGCACCGGTGCCGCGCCGCGCCGCTGATCGGTAAATCCCGCGCGCTCCGGGCGCGCCGGGCGCGCCGGGCGGGCCGCAAAAAACCGATCCAGCAAGCTGCGCCGCATCTCGCTCGCCAAAGCCCGGTCGGTAATCTGCCCCGCCGCCGCTTCCAAGCGCCGCCGCAGCGCCGCACGGCCCTCCGGTCCCGCCTGATCCGCCCCTTCCGCCAGCAAGCCAAACAAGGCCTCATCCAAGGGGCGCGCGCCAGCCAGCACCGCCGCAAATCCCGCCGCCCCGGCTTTACGCACCAGACTATCGGGGTCTTCATCATCCGGCAGCCGCGCCACCATCAATGACCGATCAGCGGCCAAAGACGGCAAAGCCCGCTCAATCGCCCGCAACATCGCCCGCCTGCCCGCCTTGTCACCATCCAAACACAGCACCGGCATCGGTGAAACCCGCCATAATTCGGCCAAATGCGCCTCGGTCAGCGCGGTGCCGAGCGGCGCCACCGCCCCGCCAAATCCGGCCTCATGCAGCGCAATCACATCCATATAGCCTTCCACCACCAGCAGCCGCGCCCCCTGGCGCAAAGCCGCACGCGCCCGGTCCAGCCCATAGAGCGTGCGACTCTTGGAAAATACCGCCGTTTCCGGCCCGTTCAGATATTTCGGCTCGCCCGCCCCCAGCAGCCGACCGCCAAAACTGACAATCCGTCCCCGCCGATCACGGATCGGGAACATCAACCGGCTGTAGAAATAATCAACCGGCCCGCGCTCGCCTTGCTTCATCAAACCGGCCTCGACCAGCCGCTCCGCGCTCACCCCCTCGCGCCCCAGCGCCGCGAGCAACGCGCCGCGCCCCTCGCCAGACCAACCCAGCGCAAACCGCTCAATCGCCGCGCGATCCAACCCACGCTGGGCCAAATAGGCCCGCGCCGCCGCCCCTTCGGGCAGCATCAACCGCCGCTGATACTCTGCGCCGGCCATTGCCAGCACCGCCATCACCCCCGCCTCGCGAGAGGCTTGCTCCGCCGCCTGCGGATCAGATTTGGGCAATTGCATCCCCGCCTCGCCCGCCAGCCGTTCCACCGCCTCGGTAAAACTCGCCCCCTCGCTCTGCATCACGAAACTGATCGCATCACCATGCGCGCCGCAGCCAAAACAATGGAAATGATCGTCATACACGTAAAATGACGGCGTCTTTTCGTTATGAAACGGGCAACAGCCCTTTTGCTCGCGCCCCGAGCGAGTCAAGCGCACCCGCTTGCCGATTAGTGCTGCAATCGGCGTGCGCGTGCGCAATTCATCCAGAAAAGGCGCCGGCCAATTCATCGGGCGGCTAATTTTTCTTTCACCAGCGCCGAGGTCACCCCCATATCCAAATCCGTCCCATGCGCCTGTTTCAGCGCCGCGATCACCTTGCCCATATCCTTGGGCCCGGCCGCTTCGGTGCTGACAATCGCCTGCTCCACCGCCGCCGCCAGCGCCGCCCCCTCCAGCGTGCGTGGCAGAAATTCCTCGATAATCGCGATTTCCGCCGCTTCCTTGTCTGCAAGCGCGGGACGATTGACCGCCCGATATTGCGCTTCGGATTCCCGGCGCGATTTCACCATGCCGCGCAGCATCGCAATAATCTCGGCATCGGGAATTTCCATCACCCCTTTAGGCCGGGCGGCAATGTCAAAATCCTTCAACCGCGCGCTCATCATGCGCAGCGTCGAAACCCGCAGCGCGTCACCCGCACGCATCGCCACCTTCACACTCTCCATTATCTGCGCCCGCAACGCTGAACTCATTTTTTGCTCCTTTACTCTGACCATCGGCATGACCCATCGGCATTAGCCCTTTGGGCCGGAAAAAATTTCCGGTTTTCCAGCCGCGATATTGAACCCGGATTTAATTTCCGATATGCCTCGCAATCATGCCCCTGTCCATAGAATCCCTGATTGATCGGCTCGGCGGCCCGGACGCCGCCGCCAAACTCACCGCCGTCTCGACCGAAGCGGTGCGGAAATGGCGCAGCACCGGCGCAATCCCCTCGCGTCATTGGCCCACCGTGCTCGCCGCCACCGGCCTGAGCCTCGATGATCTGCCGGGCGGGGTCAATCACGCGGCATCCACCCGCAAGCCCGATCGCGCCACCGCCGCCTTGGTGCTCGGCGATGGGCGGGTATTCTGGGGCATCGGCTTTGGCGCGCCCAGCAGCGCCGATCAACAGCCCGCCGAATTGTGCTTCTCCACCGGCATGGCGGGTTACCAGGAAACCCTGACCGATCCCTCCTTTGCTGGCCAAATCATCACCTTCACCTTCCCCCATGTCGGCAATGTAGGCACCAATGCCGAGGATATCGAGGCCCGTCAGAGTTTCGCACGCGGCCTCGTGCTCAACCGGCCCATCAGCAAACCCTCAAACTGGCGCTCCACCGCATCGCTCGATGAATGGTGCGCCCGCATCGGCCTCTCGGGCATCCATAGCGTCGATACCCGCGCCCTCACCCTCTCCATCCGCGATGACGGCGCCCCCAACGCGCTGCTCGCTTTTCCGCACGACCAGAAATTCGACATCCCCGCCTTGGTCGCCCAGGCGCGCGACTGGCCCGGCCTCACCGGCATGGACCTTGCGGGCGCAGTGTCTTGCACCCAACCCTATGAATGGACCGAAACACTTTGGGACCGCGTTACCGGTTTCGGCCAGCAAACCGCGCCCTCATACACGGTGGTTGCGGTCGATTACGGCGCCAAACGCAATATTTTCCGCAATCTCGCGAGCGTCGGCTGCCGGGTGATCGTGGTGCCCGCCACCAGCACCGCCGAGGATATTTTGCGCCACCGCCCCGATGGCGTGTTTCTCTCCAACGGCCCCGGTGATCCCGCCGCCACCGCCCGCTATGCGGTGCCCGCGATCCGCCGGGTGCTTGAGGCAAAAATTCCGCTGTTCGGCATCTGCCTCGGCCACCAGCTCCTCGCGACCGCCCTCGGCGGCAAAACCTACAAGCTCGCGCGCGGCCATCGCGGCGCCAATCAGCCGGTGCAAGAGCTCGCGACCGGTCGGGTCGAAATCACCAGCCAAAATCACGGTTTCGCGGTCGATGAAGCCTCACTGCCGCACGGCGTCATCATCACCCACCGCAGCCTGTTCGATGGCTCGAACGAGGGCATCGCCTGCCCGGCGCAAAATTGCTTCTCGGTGCAATATCACCCCGAAGCCAGCCCCGGCCCGTCAGATGCCAATCACCTATTCAGCCGCTTCACCGCCATGATGCGCACCCCCTGATAGCCCCACGCCCGCGACGATCCCAATCCCGTCCGCCTGCCCCCACGGAGCCACCTGATGCCCAAGCGCACCGACCTGCACTCGATCCTGATCATCGGCGCCGGCCCGATTGTCATCGGCCAAGCTTGCGAGTTCGATTATTCCGGCGCCCAGGCCTGCAAAGCCCTGCGCGAGGAAGGCTACCGCGTCATCCTGGTCAATTCCAATCCCGCCACCATCATGACCGACCCGGAATTGGCAGACGCCACCTATATCGAGCCAATCACGCCCGAGATGGTGGAAAAAATCATCATCAAAGAGCGCCCGGACGCCCTTCTGCCCACCATGGGCGGGCAAACCGCGCTGAACACCGCGATGACCTTGGCCAAATCCGGCATTCTCGCCAAGCACGGCGTCGAATTGATCGGCGCCAAGGCCGAGGTGATCGATCGCGCCGAGGACCGACTGAAATTCCGCGACGCGATGGCCGAAATCGGGATCGAAAGCCCGAAAAGCCGCATCGCGCACTCGCTCGATGAGGCGAAAGCCGCCCTAGAAATTGTCGGCTTGCCCGCCGTGATCCGCCCATCCTTCACCCTCGGCGGCACCGGCGGCGGCATCGCCTATAACCGCAGCGAATTCTTCGACATCGTCGCGGGCGGGCTCGACGCCTCCCCCACCACCGAAGTGCTGATCGAAGAAAGCGTGCTCGGTTGGAAAGAATATGAAATGGAAGTCGTGCGCGACAGCGCCGATAATTGCATCATCATCTGCTCCATCGAAAATATCGACCCGATGGGCGTGCATACCGGCGATTCCGTCACCGTCGCCCCGGCCCTGACCCTGACCGACCGCGAATTGCAAATCATGCGCGACGCCTCGATTGCCTGCCTGCGCAAAATCGGCGTCGATACCGGCGGCTCCAACGTGCAATTCGGCATCAACCCCGCCGATGGCCGCATGGTGGTGATCGAGATGAACCCGCGCGTCTCGCGCTCATCGGCCCTGGCCTCCAAAGCCACCGGCTTTCCGATTGCCAAAATCGCCGCCAAACTGGCCGTTGGCTACACGCTCGATGAATTGCGCAACGACATCACCAAAGTCACACCTGCGAGTTTCGAGCCGACCATCGATTACGTGGTGGTCAAAATCCCCCGCTTCACCTTCGAAAAATTCCCCGGCACACCCGCCGTGCTGACCACCGCGATGAAATCGGTCGGCGAAGCCATGGCGATGGGCCGCAGCTTCCCCGAAGCCCTGCAAAAAGCCCTGCGCAGTCTCGAAACCGGCTATGCCGGCCTCGACCCGATCGAGCCACCCGGCGATGGCACGCATGACGCCTATCGCGCCGCGCTCTCCACCCCGCGCCCGGATCGCTTGCTGATCGCCGCCGCCGCCCTGCGCGCTGGGCTGAGCGTCGCGGACATCCATAACGCCTGCAAATTCGACCCCTGGTTCATCGAGCAGCTCGCTTTGATCATCGAGGCCGAAAACCAGGTCAGCACCCAAGGCCTGCCCGATGACGCGGATGGTTGGCGCGCGCTCAAAGCCATGGGCCTATCCGATAGGCGATTAAGCACCCTGTCCGGCCTCCCCGAAGCCGACATCGCCACCACCCGCCAACGGCTCGGCGTGATCCCCACCTATCGCCGCATCGATAGCACCGCCGGCGAATTCGCCTCCGCCACCGCCTATCTCTACGCCACCTATGAGGGCGGTTTCGGCACCCCCCATTGCGAGGCCGAGCCGAGTGCGCGCACCAAAATCGTGATCCTCGGCGGCGGCCCGAACCGGATCGGCCAAGGCATCGAGTTCGATTATTGCTGCGTCCACGCCGCCTACGCCCTGCGCGATGCCGGGTTTGAGACCATCATGGTCAATTGCAACCCCGAAACCGTCTCCACCGATTACGACACCTCCGACCGGCTCTATTTCGAACCCTTATTCGCCGAAGACGTGTTAGCCCTGATCAAGCGCGAACAAGCCAACGGCCAACTGCTCGGCTGCATCGTGCAATATGGCGGGCAAACCCCGCTGAAACTCAGCCAAGCCCTCGCCGCCGCCGGCATCCCCATCCTCGGCACCTCCGCCGATGCGATCGATATCGCCGAAGATCGCGAACGCTTCCAAACCCTGCTGCACCAGCTCGGCCTGCGCCAGCCCGAAAACGGCATCGCCCGCTCCGCCGATGAAGCCGAAGCCATCGTCGCGCGCATCGGCTTCCCGGTGGTCATCCGCCCGAGCTACGTGCTCGGCGGGCGCGCCATGGAAATCGTCTATGACCTCACCAATCTGCGCCGCTACATGCGCGAGGCCGTGGTGGTCTCGGGCACCAACCCGGTGCTGATTGATCGCTATTTGAACGACGCCATCGAAGTCGATGTCGATTGCATCGCCGATGGCGAAACCGTCTATGTCGCAGGCGTGATGGAACATATCGAAGAAGCCGGCATTCACTCGGGCGATAGCGCCTGCTCGCTGCCGCCCTACTCGCTCTCCCCCGCCATCATCGATGAGTTGCGCGCCCAAACCGAAGCCATGGCCAAAGCCCTCAACGTGGTCGGGCTGATGAATGTCCAATTCGCCATCCAGCGCGATCAAGCGGGCGGCGACAATGTCTATGTGCTCGAAGTCAATCCGCGCGCCTCGCGCACCATCCCCTTCGTCGCCAAAGCCACCGGCATCCCGGTCGCCAAAATCGGCGCGCGGGTGATGGCTGGCGAAAAACTCGCCGATTTCCATCTCGACCCCAGCCTTATGCGCCGCCATGTCGCGGTCAAAGAAGCCGTCTTCCCCTTCGCCCGCTTCACCGGCGTCGATGTGCTGCTCGGCCCGGAGATGAAATCGACCGGCGAAGTCATGGGGCTGGATGCCAGCTTCGCCCGCGCCTTTGCCAAAGCCCAGCTCGGCGCCGGCGTCAAATTGCCGCAAGCAGGCACCGTGTTTCTGTCCGTGCGCGATGCCGATAAATCCGCCATCATCCCCATCGCCCGCCGCTTCATCGAACTCGGCTTTTTGCTCCGCGCCACCCGCGGCACCGCCGCCCATCTCGCCAGTGCCGGCATCGCTGCCGAGCCGGTCAATAAAGTGCTCGAAGGCCGCCCCCATTGCGTCGATGCGATTCGCTCCGGCGAAATCGACCTCGTGATCAACACCGCCTCCGGCGCGCAAACCGTCGCCGACAGCTTCGATATCCGCCGCTCCGCCCTCACCCACGGCGTGCCGCACTTCACCACCATCGCCGGTGCGCGCGCCGCCTCGCACGCCATTTCCGCCCTCGCGGCGGGCAACCTTGATGTTGCGCCGCTTCAGTCGTATTTTCGTGCCTCGTTCTGACGGTCCGGGGTCGTTTTCGCACGACCCCGGCTCGAAAACCTGTCTCGTTGCCAACCTCCAGCCTCTCGCCCGATCAACCCGACCGGGCAAGCGTTAAGGATTAGACGTGCAAAGATTTCCGATGACCGGACCTGGCCTGCAAACGCTCGAAAACGAGCTGCGCCATCTCAAGTCCGAAGAACGCCCCGCCATCATCCGCGCGATCGCTGAGGCGCGCAGCCACGGCGATCTCTCGGAAAACGCCGAATATCACGCCGCGCGCGAGCGCCAATCCTTCATCGAAGGCCGCATCGCCGAGCTCGAAGAAGTCATCTCCTCCGCCGAAGTGATCGACATCGCGTCCCTCTCCGGTGACAGCGTCAAGTTCGGCGCCTTCGTCACCCTCTACGATGAGGAAGCGGACCGCGAAGTGACCTACCAGCTCGTCGGCCTGCACGAAGCCGACATCAAATCCGGTCGCCTGTCGATCACCGCGCCGCTCGCCAAGGCCCTGATCGGCAAAAAAACCGGCGATACCGTCTCCGTCCCCGCCCCCGGCGGTGATCGCTCCTACGAAATCTTGACGATCCGCTTCGGTGGCTGACCGCGCCCCAAGCCCGGTCGCGGGCGACCCGCCAACCCTCGCCGAGATCGATGAAGCCGCCGAGCGCATCCAAGGTGCGGTGCTGCGCACCCCGCTGATCCGCTCGGATGCGCTCTCGCGCGCCACCGGCGCCGAAATCTTCCTCAAACTCGAAAATCTGCAAGCCACCGGCGCCTTCAAAGAGCGCGGTGCCGCCAACCGCATCGCCCTGCTCACCCCAGCCGAGCGCACCTGCGGCGTCATCGCCATGTCCGCGGGCAATCACGCCCAAGCCGTCGCCCGCCATGCCCACCGCGCCGGCATCGCCGCCACCATCGTGATGCCGCAATTCACCCCCACCACCAAAGTCACCCGCACCCGCGCTTGGGGGGCCAACGTGGTGCTGCACGGCGAAACCCTCGCCGAAGCCTCGGACCACGCCTACCGCCTCGCCGCCCGCGACGGCCTCGTCTTCATCCACCCCTATAACGACCGCGCGGTGATCGCCGGCCAAGCCAGCATCGCCCTCGAAATCATCGCCGACCAACCCGATCTTGACGCCATGATCGTGCCCACCGGCGGCGGCGGCTTCGTCGCAGGCTGCACCATCGCCGCCCGCGCCCACGCCCCGCATATGCACGTATTCGGCGTCGAGGTCGAAACCTATGCCGGTTTTGCTCAAGCCCTCGCCGGCCAACCAGTCGCCGTCGGAGATCG
>JAKBBY010000222.1 GCA_021808315.1 Pseudomonadota bacterium
CATCCATACGTGATGCGACAGGCCCCGTCCGGGAAACCGGGCGGGGTTTTTTTTTCGGCCCTATTTGCACGATGCGGTGATCAGACTATCGTATAGGGCAATAGTCTGGAGGGGAGCGAAAAATAATGTCGCAACGTCAAGCGTTGATGGCCCAAGCGGAGGAATTGCCTCTCTCGGCGTTTCATGTCGGTCAGCCTATATTGTTCCAGCATGATGCGTTCTGGCCCTATTTCGCGCGACTGCGGCGCGAGGCGCCGGTGCATTATTGCAGCGAGAGCGAGTATGGCGCTTATTGGTCGATCACCAAATATCGCCATATCATGCAAATCGAGGCCCAGCCTGAAATTTTCTCATCCGACGTCAGATATGGCGGGATCGCGATCCGCGACCAGCAGCTTGATTTCACCATGCCCATGTTCATCGCCATGGACCCGCCGCGCCACACAAATCAGCGCGCGGCGGTGCAGCCGATTGTCGGCGCGCCGAGCTTGGCGGCGCTGGAAATACTGATCCGCGAGCGCGCCCAAGGCATTTTGGATGGCCTGCCGATTGGCGAGGATTTCAACTGGGTCAGCCGGGTGTCCATTGAACTCACCACCCAATTATTGGCGACGTTGTTCGATTTTCCTTGGAATGATCGCCATAAATTGACCCGCTGGTCTGACGTGGCGACAGCATTGCCCGGCGGCGGCATTGTTGACAGCGAAGAGCAAAGGCGCTCGGAATTGCTCGAATGTTTGCAGTATTTCATGCAGCTCTGGCAGGAGCGCGCCGCTGCACCGCCGCGCGGCGATCTGATTTCGATGATGGCCCATGCCGAGGCAACGCGCGATCAAACGCCCATGGAGTATTTGGGCAATTTGATTTTGCTGATCGTCGGCGGCAATGACACCACCCGCAATTCAATCAGCGGCGGCCTGTTCGCCCTGAACCAATTTCCCGATCAATATACAAAATTGCTGGAAAATCCTGGCTTGGTTGCAACTATGGTGCCGGAAATCATCCGCTGGCAAACCCCACTGGCCCATATGCGGCGCACTGCCGTTTGTGACACCGAGTTTGCAGGCCAAAAAATCAAGGCCGGTGACCGGGTCGTGCTTTGGTATGTTTCCGGCAATTATGACGAGGATGCCATCGAGCAGGCCGATCAGCTGGTGATCGACCGCGCGCGGGCGCGCAAGCATTTATCCTTTGGCTTCGGGCTGCATCGCTGCCTGGGCGAGAGGCTGGCCGACATGCAGCTGCGCATCATGTGGGAGGAAATTTTGCGCCGCTTTGGACGCATTGACGTCGTCGGCGAACCAGAGCGGATTTTTTCTTCCTTCGTGAAAGGGTATTCGCAATTGAGGGTGCGGATTCCCACCGATCAGGTCAAACCAGGATTTGCGCGCCATTAGGATTTTACGCCCGGACCTAACGCTCTTGCGCTGGCGTTTTTGGTCAGCGCGGAATCGCGTTTTATTGTTGCGCGACTATGGGGTGCTGCAATTGGTCTGGTTGTCGTGCCTCGCCGGAATTGCCCTGATTGAAGCCTATTGGCAATTTTGCGCAATCCTAAATTCATTGGCCCAGCGCGCTGCGTTTCACACGGCCCCAGCCGCGTCGCTTTCTGTCATCGTGTTCCTTGTTATTGGTTTGATCGCTGGATATAAATCGGTGCGACGGCACTACGCTGCGACGGTGCGGCCTTGGCTAACATCACTTGCGTGGTCAGAGGCGGCGCGCCAACGAGCGATCATCAGTTCCGTTGCGACGACACTCTTATTGATGGCCATCCCGGTTCTCGGCTTGGAGTGTATGGTGGGTCAAAAACTACTCTGGCCCGGGGCCGTGGGACCGGTGGCGGCAACGATGTTTGGCTTGGGTGGTGGTCTTGGCGGTTGGCTTGCTCCCCGAACACGAACGAGGATCATCGGCATTTACGCGCCAGAACACCCAACGGCATTGTCGTGGCCGCTAAAAATTTTGGCGCGGTTTGATCGGCGCTGTCCAAGCTGGGCGGGGTCTTGGACGATGCAAAGCCGGCTCGGCCCACTCAGTTTTAGCTGGTTAGGGTTGATTATGTTTGGCATCAGCCTCGCGGTGGGTGCGCATTATGGTGCGGCACGCACGTCGCTCGCCACGCCGATAGCCGTGTTCGGCCCCTTGGTTATATTGATGCAAAGCTTGCGCACGCGGCCCCTGCTCTCGTCGGTCTTGCGTTCGACCTCGCTTGGCTATCTCTCGGCCTGTGGCGCGATGCTGCGGTTGCCCGTATTGCTCAGTGGTTGTTGGCTGCTTGCCTTTTGCAGCGTGATGGGCAGCCTAAATTTGCTGAGTGGCACGCAGGCAATCTCGGCATGCCTTGTCTCGGTGCTCGTTGGAGGGCTGTATGCGATGCTGGCCTTGGCCCTGCCCGGTCGGGAACGCTGGGCCGTCGGTCTATTCATTGGGACTCTTTGGTTTGCCTTTTACGAATATGAATCATTTCAAAATGGAGTGTTTATTATCATCGCGCTGACTTTCAGTTTTTTACTCACGCGCGCGCGTCAGCATTATCGTCATGGCTGAATCAATCTCTTTACTCTCAGCCAAGGATATTTCAGCTGGCTATGGTGGTAATGCAGTCGTCCGTGATGTTGAGCTTATGCTTCGACCCGGTGATTATATCGCGATTGTGGGGGCCAATGGGTCAGGCAAATCGACATTACTGCGTGCGCTGAGCGGGTTATTGCCGTTGCGCACCGGGTCTGTTCATATTGGCAGGCATGATCTCATGCGCACCCCAGAACGTGCCAAGGCGGGTTTGGGATATGCGGTTGATGCGCCAGACTTGCCCGATGATCTGACGGGTTCGCAATATTTGGAGCTGGTCGCCTCGATCAAGAAATGTGCGGCGCGCGCATGGTTGGGCGGCGATATGATTGCCCCCTTGCAGTTCGAGCCTTGGCTGCCCGTGATGATTCGCACCTACTCGCTGGGCACAAAAATGAAATTATCGATCATGGCAGCTCTGCTGGGCGCGCCGCCGGTGGTGATTCTGGACAAGTCACTGAACGGGCTAGACCCGCTGGCGCTCCATCGGGTCCGCACACGCCTGACAGCGATGCGAGTAGCCGGGCACGGCGTTATTGCTTCAACCCATATGATCAACGTCATTGCGCCCGATTGCACACAAATCATGCTGATTGAGCAGGGCACCTGCGTGCAGCGATGGGCTGACGCTGAACTTCGCGCAGCACAAGCGCAGCCGGGTGCCGTGGAGACCATGATTGTCGAAAAACTGACCCGCGCTGCATCTGCGAACCCATTAATTTAGATCAATATCGCTTGCCCGCTTTGGACGCATTGACGTCGTCGGCGAACCAGAGCGGATTTTTTCTTCCTTCGTGAAAGGGTATTCGCAGTTGAGGGTGCGGATTCCCACCGATCAGGTCAAACCAGGATTTGCGCGCCATGAGAGCCTTGTTTTGACGATCAACTTTATCCGAGTCCATCATGCCATCTGAGCGAACGTTGCGCTCGGATTTTATGCTCTGATAAGGTCGAGGACGTAAGCGGGCTCTGGGGATACGCAGACCAATCGAGGCTGCGACGGCGCCGAACCAGCGCTGGAGCCTGGATTTTGTATCTGACCA
>JAKBBY010000032.1 GCA_021808315.1 Pseudomonadota bacterium
CCTGGCGAACGTGATGGCCGGTGAGCTGGTTGAGTTCCCGAATGCCGGGCTTAAGGGCATGGTGTTGAACCTGGAGCTCGATAATGTCGGCGTCGTGGTGTTTGGCGAGGACCGGACGATCCGCGAGGGCGACACGGTGTTGCGCACCAAGCAGATTGTTGACGTGCCGGTGGGGCGCGGTTTGCTGGGCCGGGTGGTTGATGCGCTGGGCAATCCGATTGACGGCAAAGGCCCGATTGCGAGCACGGAGCGCCGGCAAGTTGAGGTCAAGGCGCCGGGGATTATTCCACGGCAATCGGTGACCGAGCCGATGCAAACTGGGATTAAATCGATTGATTCGCTGATCCCGGTGGGGCGCGGCCAGCGCGAGCTGATTATTGGTGATCGCCAGACCGGCAAGACGGCGCTGGTGATTGATAGTTTCATCAACCAGAAAACGATTAATCAGGGCGACGACGAGAGCAAGAAACTCTATTGCATTTACGTCGCGATTGGCCAAAAGCGCTCGACCGTGGCGCAATTGGTGCGGGTGCTCGAAGAAAATGGCGCGATGGAATATTCCATTGTGGTGGCCGCGACCGCGTCTGACCCGGCGCCGATGCAGTTTTTGGCACCCTATACGGGCTGCGCGATGGGTGAGTTTTTCCGCGATAACGGCATGCACGCGCTGATTTGCTATGATGATTTGTCCAAGCAGGCGGTGGCCTATCGGCAAATGTCGTTGTTGTTGCGCCGCCCGCCCGGCCGCGAGGCTTATCCGGGTGACGTGTTTTATTTGCATTCGCGCTTGCTCGAACGGGCGGCGAAAATGTCTGATGAATTTGGTGCGGGCAGCTTGACGGCGTTGCCGATCATTGAGACGCAGGCGGGCGATATTGCGGCCTATATTCCGACCAACGTGATTTCGATTACCGATGGGCAGATTTTCTTGGAGACCGAGCTGTTCTTCAAGGGTATCCGGCCGGCGGTGAATGTTGGTAACTCGGTGTCACGCGTGGGTTCGGCGGCGCAAATCAAAGCGATGAAGCAGGTGGCTGGCAAGATTAAGCTGGAGCTTGCGCAATATCGTGAAATGGCGGCGTTTTCGCAATTTGCTTCGGATTTGGATGCGGCGACGCAGAAATTGCTGGCGCGCGGCGCGCGGTTGACCGAATTGCTCAAGCAGCCGCAATTCAGCCCGATGGCGGTTGAGGAGCAGGTTGTGTCGCTGTTCATCGGCACCCGTGGCTATTTGGATGGGGTGGCGATCAACCGGGTGGGTGATTTCGAGCGGCTGCTGCTGTCGGAATTGCGCGGTGACGGGGCTGATATTTTGGCAGCGATCCGGAATGATCGTGAGCTGAAGAAAGAGACCGAAGCCAAGCTGACCAGCTTTGTTGAGAATTTCGCGAAAAACTTCGCATAAGGCGCTGCACAGACCATGCCCAGCTTGAAATCGCTTCGCAATCGGATCGGCAGCGTCAAATCGACGCAAAAGATCACCAAGGCGATGAAAATGGTCGCCGCCGCGAAACTGCGCCGCGCCCAAGCGCAGGCAGAGGCGGCGCGGCCTTATGCGGCGCGGATGGCCGAGATGATGGCGGCGTTAGCGGCGGGGGCGGCGGATAATCCCGATGCGCCCGCGTTGCTGGTGGGCACCGGGCGGGATCGCACGCATTTGCTGGTGGTGATGACGGCTGATCGTGGTTTGGCGGGGGCGTTCAATACCCAGGTGGCGCGTGCGGCGCGGCAGCGGGCGTTGGCGCTGGAAGCCGAGGGCAAGACCGTCAAGATTTTCGCGATTGGCCGCAAGGGGCGTGATTATCTCAAGCGCGATCTGGCGGACCGGATGATTGGCGATGTCAATTTCGTCGGGCGCAAGAGCATTGAGTTTACCGATGCCGAGGCGATTGCCCAGCGTTTGGTGAGCGAGTTCGAGCAGGGCAATTTTGATATTTGCACGCTGTTTTACAATCATTTTGTCTCGGTGATTGCGCAGCGCCCGACCATGATGCCGTTGATCCCGACCCATCAGCCGGGGATTGCCAATGATAATCGGCGCTCCGAGACCGGCCAGCGCGCGATGCCGACGGCGGATTACGAGATTGAGCCGGATGATGGTTCGGTGCTCGATGCGCTGCTGCCGCGCAATTTGGCGGTGCAGATTTACCGTGCCTTGCTCGATAGTGCCGCCGGTGAGCATGGCGCGCGGATGACCGCGATGGATAATGCCAGCCGCAATGCCGGCGATATGATCAACCGGCTGACCTTGAACTATAACCGAACCCGCCAAGCCAATATCACACGCGAATTGATCGAGATCATCTCGGGCGCGGAAGCGCTCTGATCTCGTTCTGCAGGACTGACAGGAAACCGATAAATGACGCAAACCAATACTGTGCAAAATAAGACGGGCCGGATTACGCAGATTATGGGTCCGGTGGTGGATGTGCAATTCGAGGGCGAGCTGCCGTTCATTTTGAACGCGCTGGAAGCCAAGGTCGGTGATCGCCGGTTGGTGCTGGAAGTGGCGCAAGAAATTGGCGAGCGCACGGTGCGCTGCATTGCGATGGATAGCACGGATGGTCTCGCGCGCGGGGCGTCGGTCACCGATACGGGCAATGCGATTGCCGTGCCGGTCGGGCCGGAGACGCTGGGGCGGATTCTCAACGTGATTGGCGAGCCGATTGATGAGCGCGGGCCGATTGGCGCGAAGCAGACCATGCCGATCCATCGGGATGCGCCGACGTTTGAGGAACAATCGACCTCGGCGGAAGTGCTGGTGACCGGCATCAAGGTGGTGGATTTGCTAGCGCCGTATTTGAAGGGCGGCAAAATCGGGCTGTTTGGCGGCGCGGGCGTTGGCAAGACGGTGCTGATCCAAGAGCTGATTAACAATATCGCGAAGGGCCATGGCGGCGTTTCGGTCTTTGCCGGGGTGGGTGAGCGGACCCGCGAGGGCAATGATCTGTACCATGAAATGATCGATGCCGGGGTGATCAAGCTGGGTGATAACACCACCGAAGGCTCGAAAGTGGCGTTGGTCTATGGCCAGATGAACGAGCCGCCGGGCGCGCGCATGCGCGTTGGGCTATCAGGCCTGACGATGGCGGAATATTTCCGCGATCAGGAAGGCCAGGACGTGCTGTTTTTCGTCGATAATATTTTCCGCTTTACCCAGGCCGGTGCGGAAGTCTCGGCGCTGCTGGGGCGAATCCCCTCGGCGGTGGGCTATCAGCCGACGCTCGCGACCGATATGGGCGCGTTGCAGGAGCGGATTACCTCGACCAAAAAAGGGTCGATCACCTCGGTGCAGGCGATTTACGTGCCGGCGGACGATTTGACCGATCCGGCACCCGCGACCTCGTTTGCGCATTTGGACGCGACCACGGTGTTGAACCGGGCGATCTCGGAGAAGGGCATTTATCCGGCGGTCGATCCGCTGGATTCGACCTCACGCTCGCTCGATCCGATGATTGTGGGTGAAGAGCATTATAACACCGCGCGCGAAGTGCAGAAGATTTTGCAAACCTATAAGGGTTTGCAGGATATTATTGCGATTTTGGGCATGGATGAATTGTCCGAGGATGATAAATTGATCGTCGCGCGGGCGCGCAAAATCGAGCGTTTCATGTCTCAGCCCTTCCATGTGGCGGAAGTGTTCACCGGCTCACCGGGGATTTTTGTGCCCCTGGCTGACACGGTGCGCAGCTTCAAGGCGATTTGCGCGGGCGAGTATGACCATCTGCCGGAAGCGGCGTTTTATATGGTTGGCACCATCGAAGATGCGGTGGCCAAGGCCGACCAGATGAACGCGAAGGTTTGATCGGGACATGCCTGTTGCCCTCGATATATTGAGCCCGGAACGGCGCTTGCTGGCGCAGGACGTGGATATGGTGGTGATCCCCGGCGTGGAGGGGGATTTGGGCGTGTTACCGGGCCATTCCAAGCTGATCACCGTGCTGCGGCCTGGCTTGATCGATTTATATCAGGGCCAAGAGATGATTGATCGGTTTTTGGTGCGCGGTGGTTTTGCCGAGGTTACCGAAACCGGCTGCACGGTGCTGGCCGATGCGATTATGCGGCCCAGCGAGGTGAATGAAGCGGGTTTGCGCGATTGGCTGAGCGCCTGTGGGTTGGATCAGGCCGATATCAGCGCAATGCAAGGGTTGATCGCCGGAACGCCGGGCAGTGTGGCGGCGCGGGCGGCGAGCCGGGCCGATATCGCACCGTAACAGCACAGGCTGCAACCCGGCACCCGCGCGGTGATGCACGGGTTGCCTGTTGGCTATGATTAAGTGATACCGGCCCCGATGATTGCGCCGCCGACCAGCTTCGCTGACCTTGCTTTGCCGCGCCATCTCGCGCTGTTGGCCGGGCTCGCGCTGTTTTCCGGCATCATGGTGAAAATCATGATCGCGGTGGGCGTGCCGGATCGGCCTGATGCGCGCAAGGCGCATGCGAAAATCACGCCGAAATCGGGTGGGGTTGGGATTGTTGCCGCGTTTTTGCTCGGGATTTTGTTATTATACCGATATGGCGAGGTCTCGCGCCTTGCGGCCCCTCTGTTTTTGGGAGTGATTGCGGCGGCGTTTTTGATCGCTGCGGTTTCGCTGCTCGATGATATTTTCGATTTCCCGTTTCTGGTGAAGCTGGCAGCGCAGTTGGTGGCGGCGCTGGTCGCGGTTTGGGCGGGGCTGGCGGTGCATCATGTGGCGTTGCCGGTGCTGGGGGTGGTGCGGTTGGGTTGGGCCGGGCAGGTGCTCTCGATCCTGTGGATCATGATGGTCACCAATGCGATGAATTTCATCGATGGGTTGGACGGGTTGGCCGCCGGGACCACGCTGATTGCGTGTTTGTTTTTGGCGGTGATTGCCGGGCTGCATGGCGGGTTTTTTGTTTATACGGCGTCTTTGCTGCTGGCCGGTGGGGTGGCGGGGTTTTTACCGTTCAATTATCCACGGGCGCGGATTTTCATGGGCGATGTGGGGAGCCAGTTTTGCGGCTTCATGCTCTCGCTGCTGGGCATTGCGGCGACGCAGGATCAGCATGTCACGCTGTCATTCCTGGTGGTGCCGTTATTGCTTTCTGGCGTGTTGCTGGATGTGGCGGTGACGCTGGTGCGGCGCGGCGCGCAAGCGCGCAATGTGGCGCAGGCGCATCGGGGGCATTTATACCAGATTGCCCATCGGGCCGGGATGGATGCGCGCTGGATTGCGCTGATTTATTGGGGTTTTTCTTTGTTTGGCGGCCTATCGCTTCTGGTGTTTTTGAGCGTCGGCGCGGTTTTGAAATTGGTTGCGCTGGCAGCGCCGTTGGTGCCGTTTGCGGTGTGGGCCTGGTGGGTGCGCGGCTTGGCGCGGCGGGCTGGGATCACCGATTGGGGTTGAGGTAGAAAATCAGCCGGGCGGGACCGTGGCTGCGCTCGGCGAGGAGCGCATGATCGGGCAGCGGATCATCGCGGCCCAATTCAGCGGCAATCAGCGCGTCTGGCGCGAGCCAGCCGGTGCGGTGCAGCGCGGTGACGGCTTGGGGCACGAGATTTTGCCCGTACGGCGGATCGAGCAGGATTATGGCGAATGGCGCGGGGGCTTGCGGCGGCGCGAGGGCATTGGCGGCGGTGAGGCGCGATTGCGCGGTGGCGCGGCAGGCGGCGATGTTGCGTTGCAGCACGGCGAGCACTGCGCGATCTTGTTCGATAAAGCCGGCCTGCGCCGCGCCGCGCGACAGGGCTTCGAGGCCGAGCGCGCCGGAGCCTGCGAACACATCGAGCACCGGACGATCAACCACGCCGCCCATGGCCCAGGGAGCGTGGGCCAGCATGTCGAACAAGGCTTGGCGCACCCGCGCCGCGCTGGGCCGGGTGATGGCGCCTGCTGGGGTTTCCAGCACTCGCCCGCGCCACGCGCCAGCGATCAGGCGCAGCGCCATATCAGGATGCGCGATGACGCTGGGCGCGCTTCGCGGCGGCGCTGGGCGGTTCGGCGGGGCGCGGTAATTGTTCGCGCAGAACCTTCGGATTGACCTCGGCGACGGTGCGCACGGCGAGATTACCGAGCTGGAACGGGCCGTAGGCGACGCGGATCAGGCGGGTGACTTGCAGCCCGAGGGCCGCCATGACTTTGCGGATTTCACGGTTTTTGCCTTCGGTGATGCTGACCGAGAGCCAGGCGGTGGCACCGGAGGCGGAATCGACTTCAGCGGTGATCGGGCCGTAGCGCACATCATCGACAACGATTCCTTGGCTGAGGGCGGCGAGGCGCTCGGAATCGACCATGCCATAGACGCGCACACGGTAGCGACGGTGCCAGCCGGTGCTGGGCAGTTCGAGGCGGCGGGCCAAGGCACCATCATTGGTCAGGAGCAGCAGCCCTTCGCTGTTCAAATCAAGCCGCCCGACGCTGACCACGCGCGGCATGTCTTTGGGCAGGCGCTCGAACACGGTGGGGCGGCCTTCGGGATCACGATGGGTGGTGAGTAGGCCATCGGGCTTGTGATAGCGCCACAGGCGGGTGCGCGCCGGTTCGCCAATCAGCGCACCATCGACGGCGATTTGATCACCCGCGACGACGAAGGTGGCCGGATGGGTGATGCGCGCACCATTGAGCACCACGCGGCCTTCTTCGATCATGCGTTCGGCGTCACGGCGGCTGGCAACGCCGGCCCGGGCGAGATATTTTGCGATCCGCTCGCCGACGGGTGCGGCTTGGTTGACGGTGGGTTGGTCGGGGGTGGATTTGGTCATTGGGCGGCCTCGATGAAGGCGGCGAGCAGGCGATGATCGCCCGGATCGATCTGGAATTCGGGATGCCATTGGACGCCGAGACAAAATCGATGATCGGGCGATTCGATACCCTCGATCACGCCATCTGGCGCGCGGGCATTGACGATCAGGCGCGGGCCGGGATCGGCCACGGCTTGGTGATGGGCGGAATTGACGCTCATCTCGGTGACACCGGTGATCGCGGCGAGGCGGGTCTGGGGGGTGATGGCGATGCGATGGCTGGGTTGATCGCGCGGGTTGGGCTGTTCATGGGGCAGTGCGTTGGGCACGGCATCCGGGATATGTTGGATCAGCGTGCCGCCGAGGGCGACGGCGAGGAGCTGTTCACCGCCGCAAATGCCGAGCACCGGCATGTTGCGGGCGAGCGCGCCGTGCAGGAGCGCTAATTCGGCGCTGGTGCGGCTGGGTTTGAGGGCGACCGATTGGTGACGATGATCGACGCCGTATAAAGCCGGATCGACATCAAACGCGCCGCCGGTGATGATCAGCGCATCGAGCCGATCGAGATAATCGCTGGCGAGGGCGGCGAGATGCGGCAAGGCGAGCGGCAGACCGCCGGCGGCGGCGATGGCGTCCGCGTAGTTGCAGCGAAGCGCGTACCAGGGGAATTTGGAGTATCCGCCGGGCGCCTCAGCATCGAGGGTCAGGCCAATGGTCGGACGATGGGTCATCGCGCGGTCTAGACCGGCAAGCCGGGTCGAGGCAAGAGAAGCGGGTGACACCCATGCAGCTTGCCTTGCTGGAAGCGCGCGCGGCCGCCTTGCGGGGCGAGGTGCCGGTGGGCGCGGTATTGACCGATGCGACGGGGGCGGTGCTGGCGGCGGCGGGCAATCAGGTGGAGGCGCTGGCCGACCCAACCGCGCATGCCGAGATGCTGGTGCTGCGGGCGGCACGGGCGGCGGTGGGGGGGAAATTTTTGCCGGGCTGCACCCTCACCGTAACATTGGAGCCCTGCCCGCTTTGCGCGGCGGCGCTGGCGCTGCATCGCATCGAGCGGGTGGTATTTGGCGCGTATGATCCGAAATCGGGCGGGGTTGAGCACGGGCCTCGGGTTTTTCAGCATCCGACCTGTCATCACCGGCCTGAGGTGGTGGGGGGCGTGGAGGAGCGGGCAGCAACGGCGCTGCTGCAGGAATTTTTTGCCGCGCGGCGTGACCCGGCAAATTCTGCCGAGCGTTAACCGAATAGTTATTTTCATCGACCATTCTGCGTTCACGGCAAAAACGTCGTAACCGCAGGAATCGCTAATGCCCGAGTTTGACTATGCGCCCCCCCGACCTTCGATCGCTGATCGGCACCGTGTCAGGACCAGCTCATGAACAAATTGCTGGACAATTTGCGTGGGCTGGGCCGCACCAAGCTGGCCGCGTTGGCGGGCATTGCTGTGGCGGTGCTGGCCTTAATGGCGGCGGTGGCGCTCAGCGGCGGAACCTCGGCCAATTCGATGCTGTATAGCGGCTTGAGCTTGGGCGATTCGGCAAAAATCGCGACGGCGTTGAAGGCGGGGCATATTCGCTATCGGCTTGCCGAGGGTGGCCATGCGATCATGGTGACGCCGGGCGCGCGCGATCAGGCGCGACTGTTATTGGCCGAGAAAAATCTGCCTGCCGGTAATGCGGATGGATTTGCCTTGTTCGATCATCAGAACCCGCTCACCGGCTCGTCCTTTCTGGACCGGATCAACGAGACGCGCGCGATTGATGGCGCGCTGGAGCGGACGATTACGCTGATCCATGGGGTGCGGGCGGCGCGGGTGCAGGTGGTGCTGCCGCATCGGGCCGCGTTCAGCCTGACCACCCAGCCGGCGCGGGCCAGCGTGATGCTCAGTCTGGCCGGGGCGGTGCCGCTTGATCAGCAGAGCGTGAATGCGATTTTGAATTTGGTGGCCTCGTCCGTGCCGGGGCTGCAGCCTGATAACATCACCATTGCTGATGATCGGGGCGAATTGCTGGCCAGCGCGGGCCAGGCTTCGAGCCTGTTGCTCAACGCGCATGAGGCGGCGATTCGCCGGCAAACCGAGCGAGCCTTGTCGCACCGGATACGCGATTTGCTGACGGCGGCGATTGGGCCGGGCAAGGCGCGGGTGGTGACCACGATCTCGATGGATTTTGATCGGAGCAATCGGCTGGCCACGCGCTATGACCCGAAAAGCCGGGTGGTGCGCAGCCGACAGACCAGCGATTCCACCAGTGACCGCGTGGATGGCCAGGACAAGACGGTTTCGGTGCAAAATAATTTGCCAGGCGCAAAGACGACCTCGAACCAGCCCAAGCGGCGGGACCGGCGTAACCGTGCGAGCCGGCTGACCAATTATGAGATCAGCAAAACCGTAGAGCATGTGGTGCATGCGGCGCCGACGATCAAACGGTTGAGCGTGGCGGTGATTGTGGATGGCGTCACCACGGTAACCGGCAAAGGGGCGAAGGCCAAGACGGTGTGGCGCCCGCGCTCTGCGGCGACCCTGGCGCAATTGCGCACGCTGGTGAAGGCTGCGATTGGCTATGACAAGGCGCGTGGCGATGTGGTGGATGTGCAATCGCTGCGGTTTGCCCCGCCGCTGCCGATGCCCGCCGGCCCTTCGATGATGGCGCGCTTGATGAGCAGCGGCGCGCTGATCCCGGTGTTGCGGACGCTGGTGACCGGCTTGATTGGGCTGGCGGCGCTATTTCTGGTGTTCAAGCCGATGCTGCGCAAGGTTTTGGATGATGCCAAGGGCGATGCGGACCCGCAGCGTTTGATTGATGCAACTGAGCCCGATGCGCTGTTAGAGACCGAAATGGCGCAAGCGCCGGGATTGCTTGGACCCGCCGTGCCGCGCCTTGGCGCCCCGAGCGAGCTTGAGGCAGTGATTGCGATGATCGAGGAAAATCCTGAAGCCTCGGTCTCGGTGTTGCGTGATTGGCTGGTTGAGGAGGTAGCGGCATGAGCGATCAACGATTGGGCATGATTGCGGGCCCGGCGCGCGCCGCGATTTTGCTGCTCGCGGTGGGTGAGGCACCGGGAGGAAGATTATTATCCTTGATGCGCGATGATGAGGTGCGCGAGATTTCGGCGGCGATGGCGGGGCTTGGAGTGGTGCCGCGTGAGACGTTGAATGCGATTTGTCAGTCATTCAGCGCGCACATGCAGCAGGCTGGCGGGATTGCTGGATCATATGATGTTGCTGAAAAACTGTTGCGCAACGCGATGCCAGCGGAGCGGGCGGATCAGATTTTGGAGGATATTAAGGGGCCTGCCGGCAAGAGCATTTGGGATAAGCTTGCGAAAGTTGATGACCAAATGTTGGCCAATTATTTGTTAGCGGAGCATCCGCAAACGGCAGCTTTGGTGTTGTCGCGGCTGGATAGTGGGCATGCAGCGCGGGTTTTGAGCATTCTGCCCGAGGCGCGCACACTTGAGGTGATTGAGCGGATGCTACGGATCGATGGAGTGCCGCGCGAGGTGTTAGAGGATGTCGAACGGTCGCTGAAAGCTGATTTCATTGTGAATATGGGCAAGCGCGCGGAGGCCGACCCGTTCACCCGCATGGCGGATATTTTCAATGCGTTTGATCGGCAGGTGGAAGCGAAATTGCTCGGCGAGATCGAAGTCCGCGATGCGCCGACGGCGGAGCGGATCCGCTCGTTGATGTTCACCTTCGAAGATTTGGGGCGGCTTTCGCCCTCGGCGATCCAAGCGGTGCTGCGCGCGGCGGAGAAGGACAAATTGCCGGTGGCGCTCAAAGGGGCGTCCGACAAAATCAAGGATTTGTTCTTCAATAATCTATCGGAGCGAGCGGGCAAAATGCTGCGCGATGACATCGAAGCGCTGGGCCCCGTGCGCATGCGCGATGTTGATGCCGCGCAACTCTCGATCATTGCGGTGACCAAAGAGCTCGCCGCTGCTGGCGAGATCGAAATTGGACCAGGAAAGGAAGACGACCTTGTCATCTGACATTATCGAAGCAAGCGCAGATGCGCCAACGATCAACACACCGGGACCAGCGGTGATGGCGGCGGGAGTGACGGCATCGTCGGCCAGCGCGCATCATGACGGGGTCGAGCCGGTGCGACCGAGCCGCGAATTGGACGCGGTTTATGATATTCCAGTGCTGGTGAGCGCGGTGCTGGGCCGGGCGACGATGCAGGTTAGTCAGATTTTGAAGCTGGGGCGCGGGGCAGTGGTTGAGCTGGACCGCAAGGTTGGCGATCCGATCGACGTGTTTGTCAATAATCGACTGGTGGCGCGCGGGGAGATTGTGATTATCGAGGGAACCCGGCTGGGCATTACCATGACCGAAATCGTTAAATCTGATCGGGCGGGGTAGTCAGGGCCATGCGTATCCTGATTATCGGGTCGTTAGCGAGTGAATTGGGGGGAGCGGCGCGCATCGCGATGGCTCGGGGCGCGCGGATCGATCAGGCCGATACGATGAGTGAGGCGCTGCGGGTGCTGCGCGGGCGGGCCCAGTTTGACTTGGTGATTGCCGATATTGCCTGCGGCATTGCCGCGCTGATCCAGGGTTTGGCGGCTGAACGGTTTGCCGTGCCGGTGATTGCGGCGAGTGCGGTGGCCGATGAAGCCTTGGTGATTGCGGCGATTGAGGCGGGGGCGCGTGATTATTTGCCCCTGCCGCCAGACCCGGACCTGATTGCGGCGATGCTCAGCGCGGTTGCCCATCATCCCGGCGATGGCATGATTATTGGCGATCCAGCCATGATGGCGGTGCTTGATCGTGCGCAGCAGGTGGCGCGCTCTGCGGCCTCGGTGTTGATTACCGGCGAAAGCGGCACCGGCAAGGAGGTTTTGGCGCTGCATATTCACCGGCAATCGGCGCGTGCCGAGGGACCGTTTGTCGCGATTAATTGTGCGGCGATTCCTGAAGCTTTGCTGGAATCCGAGCTTTTTGGCCATGAGAAGGGAGCGTTTTCCGGCGCGTTGGCGCGGCGCATCGGCAAGTTCGAGGCGGCGCATGGGGGCACGTTATTGCTCGATGAAATTGCGGAAATGGATTTGCGGTTGCAATCGAAATTACTGCGCGTGCTGCAAGAGCGGGTGATTGACCGGGTGGGCGGCGACCGGCCCGTGCCGGTGGATGTGCGGATTATTGCGGCGACCAACCGCAATTTGGTTGATGAAATGGCGTTAGGGCGGTTTCGCGAGGATTTATTTTTTCGCCTTGGGGTGATTACCCTGAAAATCCCAGCATTGCGCGAACGACCTGGAGATATTTTGCCGCTGGCGCGGTATTTTCTTGATCGCTATGCACAGGCGAATGGGCTTGGCGCTAAGCGTCTATCCGAGACGGCAGAGGCGGCGTTGTTGCGCTATGGGTGGCGGGGCAATGTGCGCGAATTGCAAAATATCATGCATCGAGCGGTGCTGTTGAGTGACAATGCGCTGATCGATCCGGCGGATTTGGAGCTTGATGGAGCCAAGTTGCCGACGCTGCCGACCGCGACTGCGCCTTCATTGCCGGGCGAGGCTGTGACCCGGGAGATTGCGACGTTGGTTGGGCGGCGCATGGAGGACGTGGAACAGGCATTGATTTTGGAGACATTGCGCCATTGCCTCGGCAATCGCACCCATGCGGCGAATATTTTGGGCATTTCGATCCGCGCCCTACGCAACAAATTACGCGATTATGCGGCCCATGGTGCGAGCGTGCCAAGTGCTGGCACCGGCATGGCGGCCTGAAGGAGAGCGCATGTTATCATCGTTGACTTGGCGTGAGGGGCTGAAAAAGCTGCGATTCGGCACTGATATTGGCCTGGCGATCAGTGTGGTTTTTATTATTTCGGTACTGATTGTGCCGCTGCCGACCTTTTTGCTGGATATGGGGCTGTCTTTATCCTTTACCGGCGGGATTTTGGTATTGATGGTCGCGCTGTTCATTCGCCGACCGCTTGATTTTACCAGCTTTCCGACCGTGCTGCTGCTCACCACCTTGTTGCGGCTGGCGCTCGATATTGCGGCGACACGGTTGATTTTGTCCAATGGCAGCGAGGGGGTGGATGCTGCTGGGCATGTGATTGCGGCGTTTGGCGGGTTTTTGATGGGGGGTGATTTGATCATCGGCTTGATCGTCTTTGCGATTTTGCTGGTGGTGAATTTTGTGGTGATTACCAAAGGCTCAAGCCGCATTGCCGAAGTGGCGGCGCGCTTTACCCTTGATGCGATCCCCGGCAAGCAAATGGCGATTGATGCGGAGTTGAATTCCGGCGCGATTGACGACATCACCGCGCGGCGGCGGCGCACTGAACTTGAGCAGGAAAGCGGCTTTTATGGCGCAATGGATGGGGCCGCGAAATTTGTGCGTGGTGATGCGATTGCCGCGCTGATGATCACCTCGATCAATATTGTCGGCGGATTTGTGATCGGGGTGTTGCAAAAGGATATGTCGCTCGCGCATGCGGCGGCGGATTTTACCACACTATCGATTGGTGAAGGGCTGGTCTCGCAAATTCCGGCGTTGCTGGTGTCGATTGCGGCAGGGATTGTGGTCACCAAGGGGGCAACTGAGGGCAGCGCGGATGCGAATTTGGTGGCGCAATTGGGCCGCACGCCCAAGCCGCTGGGGCTGGCGGCAGCGGCGGCTTTGTGCCTCGCGTTGGTGCCAGGACTGCCCTTCATTCCGTTTGCCGGGCTGGCCGCTTTGGCCGGGTTTGGCGCGTGGCAGCGATGGAAGCATCCGCCAGCGCTGCCGAGCGATGCGGTGGCGGCAGAGCCGGTTTTGACCGAGCCGCCGATTACCGAGGCGCTGAAGATCGAGCCAATCCGGCTGGAATTGGGGTATGGGCTGTTGGTGTTAGCCGGGGGCGACGCACCGCGCTTGACCGAGCAAATCAAGGCACTCCGGCGGGCGATTGCGACCGAAATGGGGTTCATTTTGGCCCCGGTGCGAATTCAGGATAATATGCAACTGCCCGCCAATAGCTACGTGATCCGGATCAAGGAGATTGAGGCGGGGCACGGACAATTGCGGCCTGGGCAGGTGCTGGCGATGCGCGCGGGGGCGGCGTTGCCGACGATTGAGGGCGAGGCGACGACCGAGCCAGCCTTTGGCTTGCCGGCGCTATGGATTGATCCGTCGCTGCGCGAAACAGCGATGGCGAAAGGCTGCACGGTGGTGGACCCGGCGAGTGTGCTGACCACCCATTTGACCGAAATTGTGAAAGATAACATGGCGGAGCTGCTCTCTTATGCGGAGACGCAGAAATTGCTTGATGATTTGCCGCGCGAGCAGCAGCGCTTGATTGCTGATTTGATCCCGAGCCAAGTGACCGTGGGCACGGTGCAGCGTGTGTTGCAGGCTTTGCTGGCGGAGCGTGTGTCAATCCGGGATTTGGCCACGATTTTGGAGGGGATTCAGGAAGCCTGGACCATGCAGATCCGCGCAGTGCCCTCGATGGCCGCGCATGTGCGCACGCGCCTCGCCCGGCAATTGAGCGATGCGTATTTGGGGCCGCAGGGCTATTTGCCGCTGGTGGTGCTGAGCCCGGAATGGGAGCAGGAATTGGCGGAAGCGCTGGTTGGCCCGCCGGATCAGCGACAATTGGCCTTGCCGCCATCGCGCTTGTCAGATTTGATCAAGCGGATTAGCCAAGTGTTTGAAACCGCTGCGCGCGAAGGGGAATCGCCGGTATTGCTGACGAGTGCGATGCTGCGCAGCCATATTCGGGCCGTGATTGAACGCATTCAGCCAACCACGCCGGTGTTGGCGCAGACCGAGATTATGCCCCGGGTGCGCATTCGCACCATAGCGGCGATTTGATCGGCCCGGCCATGGTTTGCTTGATCCCGCACACCAAGACGGATGTGCATTCTGCCCGACCCAACGGCGCGGCGCTGATGACCCCGCCCATCTTGCTGCAATCCACGCCGAAAATCGGCTTGAGCTGTTCGCTTTTGCCCGATCTTTTGGATGGAGTGCTCCGATGTTTCGACCCCGCCGCGTTCTGGTTTTGGCAACCCGGCATTGCCCCGATTTGCTGATCGCTTTGGCGGCAGCGCTGGAAAAATCCGGCATTCATGCCGCGATTGAGACGCTGGATGACGAGGCCGATGCGCAAGCGGACGTGCTGATTGCAGCGGTGCAGATTGGCGATGCGATCCCGGCATCCGAGATTGCGGCATCGGGGATTGCCGCTGGGGTTTGCCGGTCGGAGGCGGATTTTTGGGTGCTGGCGCTGCGCGATGACGTGGCGAGCGTCACGGCGGGGTTCATGACGTTGAAGGCGCTGTTGGGCCCATCAGGCTCAAAGGCGGGCTTGCCGGGGCGCGCCCGTGGGGGCGCCAATATCGCGCCGTGCGGTGTTGCTTTAGTGATCGACGCGCCGGCCAGCGCGCAGACGGCGCTCCAGGCGCATCGGTCGTTGAACCGGGCGGTGACCCGATTTCTTCGGCTGGACTTGATCCATGCGCCGGACATTCAGGCGGATGGTGAGGGGGTGCGGGCGGCGGCGCGCAGCTTGGCACGGCGGATCGGCGCGAAATTGCGGCTGCATCAGCCCTCGTCACGGCGCGAGACTGTGGCGTTGCGCGCGAGCGGGTGATGGGCATCGACCAGTTTTTGCAGCCGCTCGGCCAGGACATGGGTGTAGATTTGGGTCGTTGCGATATCGGCATGGCCGAGGAGCATTTGCAGGCTGCGCAAATCAGCGCCGTGGGCGAGCAAATGCGAGGCAAAAGCGTGGCGCAGCACATGGGGTGAGACGCGGGCAGGGTCTAAGCCCGCTTTCAGCGCGACGCGTTTGAGGATCAGGGCAAAGCCTTGGCGTGTCATCGCTTCGGTGATGTTCCGACCCGGAAATAAATACCGCGTGCCTTTGGCATGGTGGGCGCGCAAATCGGCGGCGGCGTGGCGCGCGGCATCGGACAGGGGAACGATGCGTTCGCGCCCGCCTTTGCCACGGATCAGCAGCACCGCCGCGTCAGTGGACAAGGCGCTGGCGGGTAGGTTGAGCAATTCGGAAACGCGCAAGCCGGTGGCATAGCAAATTTCCAAACCGGCGCGGGCGAGCCGCCCTTGCTGGCCGGGGATGACGCTGGCGGCGGCGAAGAGCTGGTCGATTTCGGCTTCGGCGAGAAATTTCGGCAGCGAAAGGCCAAGGCGTGGCGCGGTGGTTTGATCGGTCGGGTCATCGGGGCGCACGCCATCGCGGAGCAAAAACCGGTAGAATTGGCGCAGGCTGGAGAGTTTGCGTGCCTGGCTGCGCGCGGCAAGCCCGGCGGCGGCGAGCGAGGCGAGATAATCGGCCACGAGGGTGCGATCCGCGTCGGTGAGGCTGTGGCCCGCTGCGGCGCAGAAGCTGGCGAAGCCGTCGAGATCGGTGCGGTAGGCGAGAATGGTGTTGGTCGCAGCACCCCGTTCGGCGGCGAGTAATTCCAGAAATGCTTCGATATGCCGCTCTATCGCCATGCGCTGAATGTGGTAAGCCGCACGGGTGATGCAGCACAACCCCCCTCCCCTCAGTGCCGGTGACGCGGACGCACCAACACTTAGTTTGGCGGATACGCCGCATGATCGCGGTCAAAATCGCAGTATTGTGCTGGTTGGCTTGATGGGCAGCGGCAAATCGGCCATCGGGCGGTTGCTCGCGCATCGGCTGGGGCTGAGCTTCGAGGATTCCGATGCGGCGATTGAGCGGGAATTGGGCATGAGCATTGCCGAGATTTTCGCTCGCCACGGCGAAGCGGCGTTTCGCGGCGTCGAACGGCGGATTATCGCGACCTTGCTATCGGGACCGCCGATAGTGCTGGCGACCGGCGGTGGTGCGTTCATCGATGAGCAGACCCGCGCGCTGATCCTGCGCACGGCCCGCTCGATCTGGTTGCGCGCGCCCATTGCGCTGCTGCTCAGCCGGGTGGTGGGGCGCAGCCATCGGCCCTTGCTCAATCAAGGCGACCCGGAGACGATTCTGACCGCTCTTGAAGCAGCGCGCCGCCCGATTTACGCACAAGCGGATATTGTGATTGATAGCACCTCGGAGCCTGCCGCCATGAATGCTGACGCCGCTTTGAACGCCTTGATGCAGTTCCAGCCGCCGGAGGCGATTGCGGTTGATCTGCTCGATGCGCCGTATCAGGTGCTGATTGGCGAAAACATGCTTGCGCAGGCGGGGAAATATTTGACGGCGCATTTGCCGCAGCGCCGGGCGATCATTGTGACCGATGAAAATGTGGCGGCGCATTATCTGGCGCCACTGCAGCAAAGCCTGACCGAGCATGGCTTTGCCCATCAGGCGCTGATCGTGCCGCCGGGCGAGGGATCGAAATCGATGGCGCAGTTTAGCGCGTTGATCGAGGATATTTTGGCCTGCAAGCCTGAACGGCGGAGTGCGATCATCGCGCTGGGCGGCGGGGTGATTGGGGATTTGGCGGGGTTTGCGGCGGCGAGTGCGCTGCGCGGCTTGCCGTTCGCGCAAATGCCGACGTCGCTGCTGGCGCAGGTGGATAGCAGCGTGGGCGGCAAGACCGGGATTAATTCGCGTCATGGCAAGAATTTGATCGGCGCGTTTCATCAACCGCGCATCGTGCTGATCGATATCGCGACCTTGCGCACCCTGCCCCGGCGTGAGCGCGCCGCTGGGTATGCGGAAATTCTGAAGGCCGGGCTGATTGCCGAGCCGGATTTGTTTGAGTGGTGCCTCGCGCATGGGCTTGCGCTGATTGAGGGGGATGCGGCGGCGCAGCGCCATGCGATCAGTGCGGCGGTGCGCTTCAAGGCGCGGGTGGTGGTGGCGGACCCGCATGAGCAGGCGCCGGAAAATGGCCGGGCTTTGCTCAATTTAGGGCATAGTTTTGCCCATGCGTTCGAAGCGGAGACCGGCTATGGCAGCGCGCTGTTGCATGGCGAGGCGGTGGCGATTGGCTTGGTGTGTGCGCTGCATCTCTCGGCGGTTTTGGGATTTTGCGCCACCGATTTGGCCGAGCTTGTGGCCGATCATCTCGCCGCATTGGGACTGCCGCATCAAATCCCGGCGGGCAGCGTTGATCGGCTGATCGGTCATATGCGCAACGACAAAAAAATGCGCGATGGCAAACTCGCTTTTGTGCTCGTGCGCGGGGTTGGCCAAGCATTCACCGATCGGGAGGTGCCGGAGGACGCGGTGCGGGCGACGTTGCGCGCCCGTGGCGCCCGCGATGTATAATCCGGCCTCGTTTCGCACCGAAGATCGCGATGAAATGGCCGCGATCATGCGCGCGGCGCGGCTGCCGATTTTGGTGAGTGCAACCGCGACGGGCCTGGAGGCAACCCATTTGCCGCTATGCTACACGCCCGACCCCGGCCCTTATGGACGGTTGGTGGGACATATGGCGCGGGCGAACAAGCATTGGCACGCCCTGCGCGACGGCGCGGCGACGATGGTGATTTTCCAGGCGGATGATTTTTATGTCTCGCCAAGCTGGTATGCGACCAAGCGCGAAACGGGCCGGGTGGTGCCCACCTGGAATTATCAGGCGGTGCATGCGGCAGGCAAAGTGACGGTGATTGATGATCCGGCCCGGCTGCACGCGATTGTTGCAGCATTGACGGATCATCATGAAGCGTCGCGCGCCACCCCTTGGCGGGTGGATGATGCGCCGGCGGATTATGTCGCGGCGCAGCTCAAGGCGATTGTCGGGATTGAACTCAGCATCACCAGCCTGATCGGCAAGCGCAAGCTTAGTCAGAACCGGCCTTTGGCGGATCGGCATGGGGTGATCGCCGGGTTGCGCGCGGCGGGCGAGACGGGGGCTGCTTCGTTGATGCAGGCGTTGGAGGATCACGGCGCTGCACCGGCAGATCGGTCTGACCCAGCACCCAGCCTTCCACCGGATCGCTAACGCT
>JAKBBY010000033.1 GCA_021808315.1 Pseudomonadota bacterium
TTGGACTCTGCTGGCGGCATCGAGCCTGCGCGCATATTCACCTGGATTGATGGCAGAATCAGCCGTGGCATGTCCAGCGTCTTGTCCCGCGCTTCGCGCATGCGCACAAAATCATCCTCGCTGATCCCGTCATGCACATGAACGTTATGCGCCCGCTCCGCCGCCACATTGGTTTCCCATTGATACACCGTTCGCTCCGCTGGCAAATAATCATGGCACATGAACAGCCGCGTCTCCGGCGGTAGCGCGAAAATCTTCTTAATCGAGCGAAACAAGGTGCGCGCATCGCCCCCTGGAAAATCGCACCGCGCGGTGCCGTAATCAGGCATGAACAGCGTATCGCCAACAAAGGCGGCATCACCAATCACCCACGTCATGCAGGCTGGCGTGTGCCCCGGCGTATGCAGCACATATCCCTCTAACGCCCCAATCGCGAACCGGTCGCCATCATCAAAAAGCCGGTCAAACTGGCTGCCATCGCGCTCGAAAGCGGTTCCGGCGTTGAACACTTTGCCAAATATCCCCTGCACGATGGTGATATTTGCCCCAATCCCGATTTTACCGCCCAACGTCTGTTGAATGTAAGGGGCCGCCGATAAATGATCCGCATGCACATGGGTCTCTAACACCCAATCCACCACCAACCCGTGCATTTTCACATAGTGAATGATCTGATCGGCAAAATCCGTCGAGGTCCGGCCCGATGCTGGGTCAAACCCCAGCACCGAGTCGATCACGGCGCAATGCGCCGAAC
This sequence comes from Pseudomonadota bacterium, assembly GCA_021808315.1. GTDB lineage: Bacteria > Pseudomonadota > Alphaproteobacteria > Acetobacterales > Acetobacteraceae > Acidiphilium. The sequence goes on from JAKBBY010000033.1 coordinate 755, forward strand.
CCGGATCACGCACCACATAACTCACCGTGTTGGTCGGTTCGTCGAAAAACGCCTGCAATTCGGGCTTGATCACCGCCGCCCCTTTCTCAAAACGAGCCATAGGCATAGCCACTCACCGGATCGATCAGCGCCAAATCCTCCGAAACGCTGCGCACGCCCGCCGTGTTCTCGGCAATCACCACCAGCGCTTGGCGCTCCGCCTCGCTGAACACCGAGCCCGATAATTGCGCCACGCCATCGCGCACCTTGACCTCAACCGTGCCCTTGGGCGCCCATTTCGATTTGGTGATCGACCGGCGGATCGCTGCGGCAACCATGTCATCGCTGCGCACCTCATCATCAACCACCAGCAGGCGGTCAACCAACGCCGCCAGCACATTGCGCCGCTCCAGCATCCCAACCAGCCGGTCCCCATCAACCACCGGCACCTGCTTGATATGATGCTTGACCATCATCGCAATCGCATCGCCCAGCGCCGTGCTCGGTGCCACGCTGCGCACGGGCGTGGTCATCACTTCCCCAACATGCCGCCCCCGGGTTTTAACAAAGGCGCTGGCCGAGGTCTCCGGTGCCAGAAAGCCGCGCCACCAGCCAATATCCGGCGCCGTGTCCAATTCCGGCCGGCGCAGCAAATCACCATCGGTGATAATCCCGCGCAACAAGCCATTGCCAGACACCACCGGCAACGCCGATACATGCCGGTCCAACATAATCCGCGCCGCATCGCTCAGCGTGGTTTCCGGTGCCACGGTCAGCGGATCAATCGTCATAATCTCTTTGATATTCATCACACATCTCCAAAATATCTGCCCTCCTTCTACTGCGCCCCATCTGCGCCATCCTTGATCCAAATCAAATCAAGCGGCGGCCCCCAAACGGCCAAGGGGAGCGGCCAGAGGCAGAGGGGAGGGGGCTTGCCCGCACCTCAAATCCCATGTTCCATCCGGTCAATGAAATTCTGGACCAAACTGCTCACCGCACTCGCCCTATGCGCCCCCATCGCGCACGCCGCCCCACCCATCGCCACGCTTTCATTGCCCGGCGGCAAAACCTTGTCGTATTTCGCCTCCCAACCGCCCAACCCCACGCCGATCAGCGCCCTCATCGTGATCGAAGGCTACCCGCGGGACGCGAACCGCACCTTCGCCGCCGCCGCCCTCGCCGCAGCGCTCAATGGTCAAACCAGCAGCCCGGTGATCATCGCCCCGCTCTTCCAAGTGCCCACCGCCGAAGCCGCCCGCTTCTGCCATTTCCCCGGCATGCCCGGCCCCACCAAAACCAATGCGCTGTGGCATTGCGGCACCTGGCTCAATGGCGCCCCCGCGATCAATGCCCCCGTCACCGCCTTCGGTGCCTTGGATGCGCTGATCGATCAAACCCTGCGCCGCTACCCATCGGTGCAAACCATCACCATCGCCGGTTTCTCGGCCGGCGGGCAATTCACCCAGCGCTATGCCGCCTTCGCCGCCGCCCCCTCCCGCCCGGTGCGCGAACGCTTCGTCATCGCCGATCCCAGCGCCTTTCTCTATTTCAATCGCTTCCGCCCGCACCCGCATCCGCAGAGCTGCCCCACCTATAATGATTGGAAATTCGGCACCGAAAACCTGCCTGCTTTTCTCTCCCGCAGCGCCGCCGCCGCGCGCGCCGCCTACAGCGCCGCTGACATCCATTATCTCGAAGGCGCGCTCGATCACGGCACCGGCCCCGGCACCGCCTATCGCATGCTGGAAAAAAACTGCGCCGCCGAAACCCAAGGGCGCTATCGCCTCGGGCGCGGCATCGCCTACGCCGCCTATGACCGGCATTATCTCGCCCATGGCCGCCACACCCTGACCATCATTCCCGGCTGCGCCCACGCAGTAAGCTGCGTGTTCACCGCCAAAGCAGCCGCCCCTGCTTTGTTTGGCCAGCCATAATCAATCGCCGGTGGACATCACCGCCGCACCCACCCATATCCCAGCATCAACGTTTCTACCGGAGATACCACTCATGACACTGCAACTTGGCGATACCGCGCCCGATTTCGATCAAGAAAGCTCGGTCGGTCCCCTGAATTTCTACAGCTATCTCGGCAATTCCTGGGGCATCCTGTTCAGCCACCCGGCTGACTATACCCCGGTTTGCACCACCGAGCTGGCCGCCGTCGCCCGCCTGCAACCCGAATGGGACAAGCGCAACGTCAAGCCCATCGGCCTCTCGGTCGATACCGGCGAAAACCATGTCGGCTGGTCTAAAGACATCGAAGAAACCCAAGGCCAGAAGGTCAATTTCCCGATCCTGGCCGATCATGATCACAAGGTCAGCACCCTCTATGGCATGATCCACCCGAACGCGAGCACCACCGCCACCGTGCGCTCGGTGTTCATCATCGATCCCGCCAAAAAAATCCGCCTGATCCTCACCTACCCCATGGCCACCGGGCGCAATTTCAACGAAATCCTGCGCGTGATCGATAGTCTGCAACTCACCGATTCCGCCAAGGTCGCCACCCCGGCGGACTGGAAAGACGGGCAAGACGTCATCATCGTCACCTCGGTGTCCGATGAGGAAGCCAAGCAGCGCTTCCCCGAAGGCTTCAAAACCCTGAAGCCCTATCTGCGCATGGTCAAGCAACCCAAATTGCCGCACGCCTAACCGCAAATCCTGAAATTCGCCCGCCGATGGCGCGTAAAATCAACCCATCGGCGGGCGATTGTCATAAAAGCTTCACCGAACTGTCATTGTCGTGGCATGAATACGCTGTATTCAACCTCCCGCCGGGCAGCGCGCCCGAAATGAGAAGGGCCCCATGCCAGACGCCGTTGCTCGTATCGAACCCGTCGCCATGAGCGATGCCGCGATTCCGCGCATCGCCGTCCGGGGCCTGCGCTTTTATTATGGCGAAACCGCCGCCCTGCGCGATGTGTCGATTGACCTGCCGGATCGGCAAACCACCGCGATGATCGGCCCCTCTGGCTGCGGCAAATCAACCCTGCTGCGCGTGCTCAACCGCATGTATGATCTTTATCCCGGCCAGCGCGCCGAGGGTGAAGTGTTGCTCGATGGCGAAAATATTCTGGCGCCGGGGATCGATCTGAACCGCCTGCGTCGGCGCGTCGGCATGGTGTTCCAAAAACCCACGCCATTTCCGAAATCGATTTACGAAAACGTCGCCTTCGGGGTGCGCCTGCATGAACGCCTCTCGCGCGCCGCGATGGATGAGCGGGTGGAATGGTCACTGACCCGCGCCGCCTTGTGGGGCGAGGTCAAAGACAAGCTCAAACAATCGGCCAGTGCGCTGTCCGGCGGCCAGCAACAGCGCCTATGCATCGCGCGCAGCATCGCGGTGCGCCCGCAAGTGCTCCTGCTCGATGAACCCACCAGCGCGCTCGACCCGATCTCGACGCTGAAAATCGAAGAATTGATCGATGAGCTGAAACGCGATTTCACCATCGCCATCGTCACCCACAACATGCAACAAGCCGCTCGCTGCGCGGATCGCGTCGCGTTTTTCTATCTCGGCGAGCTGGTCGAATGCGCCCCCGCCACTGAACTCTTCACCGCCCCGCGCGAACGCCGCACCCAGGAATATATCACCGGTCGCTTCGGCTAAGCGCGCGCCGCCCATCACGCGCCCCTCGTCACGCGCCAAGGAACATCATGCCCGAAGATAGTAAACATATCCTCACCAGCTTCGAGACCGACCTCGCCCGCCTGCGCGATATGATCGCGGCGATGGGCGGCATGGTCGAATCCGCGTTGTCGGATGCTGTCCGCGCCCTGCTCAGCCGCGATGCCGAACTCGCCGCCCGCGTGGTCGAACAGGATCAAAAAGTCGATGCCGAAGAGCGGGTGATCGAGCAATTCGCCATCCGCATCCTCGCCTTGCGCCAGCCCGTCGCCGATGATCTGCGCCATGTGGTCGCCGCCCTGAAAACCACGACCGATCTGGAACGGATCGGCGATTACGCGGCCAACGTCGCCAAGCGCACCATCGTGCTGAACCAAGTGACGCCCACCTACCCGCTGGCCAGCCTCGCGCAAATCTCGCGTCTGGTGCAGGAAAACCTCAAACTCACCATCGATGCCTTCAGCGAGTCCGACGCGACCAAAGCCACCACCGTCTGGCGCGCCGATCAAATGATCGATGATCTCTACACCACCATCTTCCGCGAATTGATCACCTACATGATGGAAGATCCCCGCAATATCTCGCCCTGCACCCATTTGCTGTTCATCGCCAAAAATCTCGAACGCATCGGCGATCACGCAACCAACATGGCCGAACTCACCTTCTACGCCACCACCGGCAAAAGCCTGCCCGATATCCGCCCCAAGGGCGATCTTTCCGCCGATTACGTCGCCCCGCAAACCTAATCCGTCCTCCACCCAGGAGCCATCATGAGCGAAACCGCCCGCCCCACCATTCTCGTGGTCGAAGATGAAGCGCCCTTGGTCACGCTGCTGCGTTATAATTTGGAAAAACAAGGCTTTAAGGTCGATGAAGCGGGCGATGGCACCGAAGCCCTCGCCAAAATCACCGAATGCCCGCCCGATCTGATGCTGCTCGATTGGATGCTGCCCACCTTGTCGGGCATCGAATTATGCCGCCAAATCCGCCGCCGCCCGGCCACCCGCAACCTGCCGGTGATCATGCTCACCGCCCGCGCCGAGGATCAAGACGCGGTGCGCGGCCTGGAAACCGGCGCCGATGATTACGTAACCAAACCCTTCTCGCCCGATGCGCTGATCGCGCGCATCCGCGCCTTGCTGCGCCGGGCAGGCACGCCGCCCGCCAAAACCAAGCTCACCTTCCATGATCTTGATCTCGATCCCGCCACCCATCGCGTGACGCGCGGCAGCCGCCTGCTGCATCTCGGCCCCACGGAATTTCGCCTGCTCGAATTTTTTCTCCGCCACCCCAAACGCGTCTTCACCCGCGAAGATGTGCTGAACGCGGTCTGGGGCCGTGACATCCATGTCGAACCCCGCACTGTCGATGTGCATATTCGCCGCCTGCGCAAAGCAATCAACGGCCCGAATGAGCTTGATCTGATCCGCACCGTCCGCGCCGCCGGCTACGCGCTCGACCCGCAAAGCACTTAACGCCGCACCAAGAGCAACGCGCCTTACCATCGGGCACGGAAAGCCGCCATTAACCCAAAAAAAAGGCCGATCCAGCGGATCGGCCAGCATCATTCTGATGCCTTAGAGGCTCCCTAAACTTGGCGGCTGGCGCCTCAAGGCCGAAACCTGTTTCAAGCGCCATCGCCGTTTTAATTACCGAAAAATAAAAACAACGCAAGAGGGTTTCGCCCGAAACCCTGTTTTTTGAAAGAAAAAATGTATTACAAATGAGCCGTCCACGCTATTTTTATGTCACAGATCGCGCAAAGCAGCGCCCAATGCCGCACATTCTTCCCCCGCCAAGCCCGGCTTGGTCGCCTCGGCCACGCCCAACCCTTCAGCAAAACTGAGGGCAAATGCCATCCGATTGCCCAAAGCAGGCAGCAGCGCCAAGCCACGCGCGGTGATCTCCACCTCCAGCCGCCGCCGCAACCGCGAGGCAGCGGGCGCACGGTTAAACACCAGCGCCACCCGCCTTCGTTCCTCCGCCGCCCGTTTCAACGTCGCTTCCGCCGCCCATAAATCCGGCGGTGCCGGGTTCAGCGGCACCAGCACCAAATCCGCCTCGCGAATCGCCCGGGCTTGATCGCCATCGAGCACTGGCGGCGTATCAATCAACACAATGTCATGGCTGGCGCGGAATTGATCGAGCGCCCGGCTCAGCCGCCAGCCGGTCACGCTCTGCACGCTGACATCCGCCCGCGCCCGCGCTTGCTGCGCCCGGAGCAGCCCCCACGCCGCCAACGTCCCTTGCGGATCAATATCAACACACGCCACCCGCTGCTCCATCCCGAACCAAACCGCAAGCTGGGCCACCACCATGCTCTTTCCCGCCCCGCCTTTTTGCTGCGCCACCGCAATGACCCGCGCCATGTTTTCGCTCCTCGATTATTGCACCGATTATCGCACCGATTATCGCACCGATTATTGCATCGCGGTTGCGCCGGTCGAATTGACTGGACAATCGCTCGATCTGTTCGCACACTGTTCGGCAGCCAATGCGTATGCCATAGTCTGAATATGGGGAGCGTCGCCCCCATCCACGATATGATAGCCGAAATAAGTTACCCGAAGGAACCGGTCCATGCGCGCCCAAAATCCGTTTTTCTGGCCATTCGAGCAAATTTTTTCGAATTTTTCCACCGTTGGATCGCAAGACGCCACCGATTATTGGCCGCAATCGGCCCTCACCACCCGCCCAGCGGTGATCAGCAAAATCTCCTTGGCCGATTTCCCGGTCGTGCTGCTTGATGGTTTGAGCGATTTCGGTGCCAACCGCGCCGACGGTATTTTGCTCTGCCTCATTCTCCCCGTCATCGGTCTGGTCGGAGCGCTGGCTGCCGGTGGTCGCGGCTATTTTGACCTGATTTTCCCGCTTTTCTCGGGTTTTGTGTTGGTCAGCCCCATCGCCGCCTTCGCGTTTTTCGAAATGAGCCGCCGCCGGGGTCTCGATCAGCGGGCCGGTTGGCGTGACGCGCTGGGCCTGTTCGCATCGCCCGCCATTGGCTCGGTGATCGTGCTGAGCCTGATCCTGGTCTCGTTATTCATCCTGTGGGTCAGCATCGCCCATTTCCTGTATCTCGATCTGATGGCCCCGCATTTGCCCAAATCGCTGGACGCCCTGGTCATCCGCACCTTCACCACCGCACCCGGCTGGCATTTGCTGATCATCGGCTACGCGGTCGGCCTGATATTCGCCATCGCCGTCCTCGCCCTCACCGTGGTCGCCTTCCCGGTGGTGCTGGATCGGCCGATTGGCCTGCTCGCCGCCATCAGCCTGTCATTCCGCGCCTTTGCGATGAATTTTTTCCCGCTGATGGTCTGGGGGCTGATCGTCTCGCTGCTGCTCGCGATCGGCACCGGCCTGTTTTTGCTCGGCCTCGTCGTGGTCCTGCCGGTGCTCGGCCACGCGACGTGGCATCTCTATCGCCGACTGATCCATTTCTGAGCTTTCGCGCCAAGACCAACGCCACACCGCGCCCCGATTAACCGCCCGATCAAAACGTCTTGATCAAAACCCGATCAGGCGCGGTTTCTGCCTTGACATATTCATAATTATCAATATATCTAACTATGTAATCGTCCATCAGCCCGCAACAAGCCCATCACACGCTTCGCCTCACGTCACTTTGCATCAACCCCGCATCATCACATGAAATTGTGAAACAAACGACCCGGCGATGGCCCCGACCCGCTCCGTATCCTGCTATGGATGCAAGCGTCCGCATGCAACCATGATGTTCGAAAGGTCCCGCCGTGAGCATTGATCATCACCCGGCCCCAGCAGGCGAGGGAATCGGCATCACCGAAACCGTGCCCAGCCCGTTTCGCCCGGTGGGCCTCAGCCCTTGGCCGCTCGCCATCGCCGTCGCCTCCATGCTCACCTCCGGCGGTGCCATCGCGGTTTGGGCGCATCATGGCTATTGGCTGCTCGCCGTCGGGCTGTTGTCGTTCCTCGCCGTGATCACCCTCTGGGGGCGCGATGTTTTCCGTGACGCGCTGAAATCCACCAAAGCCGCCATCATCGTCGGCAATAGTTTCCGCTACGCGATGGCCCTGTTCATCACCACCGAACTCTTCTTGTTCGTCGCGTTTTTCTGGGGCTATTTCAATTTCTTCTTTTTCCCGGACAAGCAAGGCATCGGCTACGCACCGGTTTGGCCGCCCAACGCCATCCACACCATCAATCCGCTGGGTGAACCACTCTTCGCCACCTTGGTCATGCTGCTCTCCAGCACCACCCTCACCGGCGCGTTCGATGGTGTGCTCACCGGCAATCGCACCAACGCCAAAGTCGGCACCTTCGCCACCCTCATCCTCGGCCTCGCCTTTCTCGGCGGCCAAATCTACGAATATGCCAATCTGCCGTTTCCGTTGTTTCACGGCGGCATTTACCCCTCGCTGTTTTTCATCCTCACCGCGTTCGATGGGTTGCATGTCGTGGTCGGCGTCGTGCTGCTCGCCCTCGCCCTGGCCCGGCTGAATGACGGCAAATTCGGCCCCAACAGCTTCGCGGGCTTTCAAACCATCGCTTGGTATTGGACCTTCGTTGATGTGCTCTGGCTGTTTTTGTTCGTCACGTTGTACTGGGTCGGTGCCAGCGCGGTCACCGTATCATGATGATCCCCTATTTTTCCTATCGCCCCGCCGAAAGGTTTTTGCCCCATGTCTGATGACATTCTCGCCCGCGCGGCGTCGCTCCCCGCGCATGACGATCATGCCCATCACTCGGACCGCACCAGTTTCTGGGGCCGCTGGCTGCTGAGCACCAACCATAAAGACATCGGCACCCTCTATATCGTCTGGGCGATGATCGCGGGCGTCGAAGGCGGCATTCTCTCCTTCATCATGCGCGCCCAGCTCATGTATCCCAACAATACGCTGATCACCTCCGGCCAAACCTGGAACGCCATCGTCACCGCCCATGGCCTGCTGATGATTTTTTTCCTGGTCATGCCCGCTTTGATTGGCGGCTTTGGTAATTGGTTCGTGCCCATCCTGGTCGGCGCGCCGGATATGGCGTTCCCCCGCCTGAATAATATGAGCCTCTGGTTCCTGGTCATGGGCCTGATTTTCGTCAATCTCGGCCTGTTCGTTGGCCAAGGAACCGGCATTGGCTGGTCGCTGTACCCGCCGTTGTCGGACGCGCAATATCAACCCGGCGTCTCGGTCGATTTCACCTTGATGGGTCTGCAACTCGCCGGCGTCTCCTCGCTCGCCGGTGCGGTCAATTTCATCGCGACGATTCTGAACATGCGCGCCCCCGGCATGGGCATGTTCAAAATGCCGCTCTTTGTCTGGGCCATGCTGGTCACCTCCTTCATGCTGATCATGGCGGTGCCCGTGCTCTCAGGGGCGATTACCATGCTGCTGATGGATCGCAATTTCGGCACCGCCTTCTTCGAGCCGAATGGCGGCGGTGACCCGGTCTTGTTCCAGCACCTGTTCTGGTTCTTCGGCCATCCCGAAGTCTATATCATGATCCTGCCTGCGTTCGGCATCATGAACCAAGTCATCCCCACCTTCTCGCATAAGCCCATTTTCGGCTATGCGGGTATGGTTTACGCCACCATGGCCATCGGCTTTCTCGGCTTCCTGGTCTGGGGCCATCACATGTTCGTCTCGGGCATCGGCCATGACAGCAAGGCCTATTTCGAAGCCGCCACCTTAGTCATCGCGGTGCCAACCGGCGTGAAAATTTTCACCTGGCTCGCCACCATGTGGGGCGGCTCAATCGAGCTGAAAACGCCGATGCTCTGGGCGCTCGGCTTCATTTTCATGTTCGTGGTCGGCGGCGCCACCGGCATCGTGCTGGCCAATGCTGGGCTGGATACCGACCTGCACAACACCTACTTCCTGGTCGCGCATTTCCACTATGTGCTGTCCATGGGCGCCACATTCGCCCTGTTCAGCGGGTTCTATTACTGGATCGGCAAAATGTCCGGCAAACCCTATCCCGAATTCTGGGGCAAGGTGCATTTCTGGACCTTCTTCATCGGCACCAATCTCACCTTCTTCCCCCAGCATTTCCTCGGCCTCGCTGGCATGCCGCGCCGCTACCCGGATTATCCCACCGCCTTCGCCGGCTGGAATTTCGTCTCCTCGGTGGGCGCGATGGTCGATGCGCTGAGCCTGATCATTTTCGCCTATGTCTTGATCCGCATCTTCACCTCCAAAGAACAGCTCGCCGATAATTACTGGGGTCCCGGTGCCACCTCGCTCGAATGGAGCATTCCCTCGCCCGCCCCGGAACATACGTTCGAGCATATTCCGATCATCCGATAGACCCCCCTCTATCGGTGATGCCGCCGAGGCCATAACGGATTCACTCCCCGGAATCCGGGCACTCTGGCAAGAGGAGCGGTTCCTGCCAACATAAAAGGCATGGAACCGCTCCTGACGCCCGCCCAACGCGCCCATATCGATCAAGCCGCCCCTGCCTGCGGCACGCCGCTCGCAACCCTGATGGACCATGCCGGGCGCGCCGTCGCCCACGCCATCCGCCGCCATTACCGGCCCTGCCGCGTGCTGGTCCTCGCGGGCCCCGGCCATAATGGCGGCGATGGCTATGTCGCTGCCCGCCTGCTGGCCCAATGGGGCTGGCCGGTCGCGGTCAGTCCGGTGCTCGGCCCGCCCACCGCCCCGCACGCCGCCGCCGCCTGTGCGCGCTGGCGCGGCCCTCTGGTTCCCGCCGAAACCCACCTCCACCGCGCCGATCTGGTGATCGATGCGATGTTCGGTGCCGGCCTCTCGCGTGATCTCGCGCCCAACCTCGCGGGCCTGCTCGCCCAAGCCCGCAGGCTGATCGCCATCGATATGCTCTCCGGTATCGATGGCACCACCGGCGCGCTGCGCGGGGTCGATGCCAGGGCAGAGCGCACCATCACCTTCGTCGCCCGCAAACCCGGCCACCTGCTCTATCCGGGCCGCGCCCATAGCGGCACTGTGCTCTGTGCGGACATCGCCATGCCCGCCGCCGCCCTCGCCACCATCCCGGTCGATCTGTGGCGCAACACCCCAAGCCTCTGGCGCCTGCCCGCGCTCGACCCTGGCGGCCATAAATATCAGCGCGGCCATCTCACCGTGCTCTCCGGTGCCATGTCCGGTGCCGCCCTGCTCGCCGCCACCGCCGCCCGGCGCACCGGCGCGGGCCTCGTGACCATCGCGGCCCCCACCACCATCACCGCCCCACCCGGCATCATCACCACCCTCGATCCCCTGGCAACGCTGCTGGCCGATCCGCGTCGGCAAACCTGGCTCTGCGGCCCCGGCCTCGGCGTGGAGCGCGCGGGCATGGCCCTCGCCGCCCTGATCGAAGCCCGCCGCACCATCGTCGCCGACGCTGACGCCCTCACCGCCTGCGCCGGTGCGCCTGAAACGCTGCGCGGCACCGCCATCATCACCCCGCATCACGGCGAGTTCCGCCGCCTCTTTCCCCTCATGGCCGATAAACTTACCGCCGCCCGCATGGCCGCCGCGCAAACCGGCGCCGTCGTGGTCTATAAAGGGCCAGACACCGTCATCGCCGCCCCCGATGGCCGCGCCGCCATCAATGATAACGCACCCGCCCGCCTCGCCACTGCGGGTGCAGGCGATGTGCTGGCGGGCATCGCCGCCGCCCTGCTCGCCCAAGGCATGCCCGCGTTCGACGCCGCGTGCGCTGCCGTCTGGCTGCACGGTGCTGCGGCCCAAAGCGGCGGCGTCGGCCTGATCGCCGAAGACCTCGCGGACCGCCTGCCCGCCGCCATAGCGCAAGCCACCAATTCCCTGATATAAACCCGTCAACCACCGGGGACCGACCATGGACATCATCACCGACTATCCGATCACCGCCCCTGAAGCGGCTGATTACGCATCGCTCCGTCAGATCGAGCGCAAATTGCTCTGGCTATCCTCCTGGATGATCCATAACGCCAATCATCTGCGCCCCAACCGCGATGGGCTGAAAGTCGGCGGCCACCAAGCCTCCTGCGCCTCAGTGGTCTCGATCATGACGGCGCTGTATTTCCATATGCTCCGCCCGCAAGACCGTGTCGCGGTCAAACCGCACGCCGCCCCGGTGCTGCACGCGATCAATTACCTGTTCGGTCGCCAAACCATCGAAAAAATGGCCGCCATCCGCCAAATGGGCGGCGCCCAAGCCTATCCCTCCCGCGCCAAAGACGGCGCGGAGATCGATTTTTCCACCGGCTCCGTTGGCCTTGGCGTCGCCATCACCTCCTTCGCCGCCCTGATCCAAGATTATTTGCGCGCCCATGATTTGATCGACCCCGCGCGCCCCACCGCCCGTCACGTCGCCATCGCGGGCGATGCCGAGCTTGACGAGGGTAATATCTACGAAGCCCTGCTCGAAGGCTGGAAGCATGATGTGCGCGATGTTTGGTGGGTGGTCGATTACAACCGCCAAAGCCTCGATTCGGTGATGCCGGACCGCCTATTTGGTCGCTTCGAAGGCCTGTTCCGCGACATGGGCTGGAAGGTGATGAGCCTGAAATACGGCAAATCCCTCGAAGCCGCCTTCCGCAAGCCCGGCGGCAACGCCCTGCGCGCCTGGATCGATGATTGCCCGAACAGCCTCTACTCCGCCCTGACCTTCCAAGGCGGTGCCGCTTGGCGCCAAGCCCTGATCGCGGATCTCGGTCGCGCCCGCACCACCCGCGCCATCATCGATCCACTATCAGATGCCGAACTCGCCGCCCTGATGACCAATCTCGCCGGCCATGATCTCCCCACCCTGATCGAAGCTTTTTCCGCCGCCGCCGCGTCAGACCAGCCCACCTGCTTCCTCGCTTACACCACCAAAGGCGCGGGCCTGCCCTTCGCTGGCCACAAGGATAATCACTCCGGCCTGATGAATGACGAACAAATGGCCGCCTTCCGCGCCACGATGGCGATCCGCGATGGCCATGAATGGGACAAGTTCGAAGGGCTAGAGGCGCCGGAGCGGCTGCAGCATTTCATCGCATCGGTGCCCTTCGCGACCAAGCTGCTCCCGGCGGGCCGCAACTATCCTGCGCCCATCGTGCCCGTGCCGCCGCTTTTGCCGCACGCCCCGTTCGCCGGGCGCAAAACCTCCACCCAAGGCGGCTTTGGCGAAATCCTCGCCGAAATCGGTCGCGCCGAGGGCCCCTGCGCCGAACTCGCCCGCCACATCGTCACCATGAGCCCGGATGTCACGGTCTCGACCAATCTCGGCCCCTGGGTCAATCGCCGTGGCGTGTTTGATCGGCATACCCGCAACGACGTGTTCCGCGATTCCAAACTCGCCTCCGCCCAGCGCTGGGGCATGAGCCCGGATGGTCAGCATATCGAGCTGGGCATTGCGGAGCAAAATCTGTTTTTGCTCCTCGCCGCCGCCGGCCTCGCCGCCCCCATGCAAGGTGCGCGCCTGCTGCCCATCGGCACGGTCTATGACCCGTTCGTCAATCGCGGCCATGATGCGCTGGTCTATGGCTGCTATCAGGATGCCCGCTTCCTCCTGGTCGCCACCCCGTCCGGCATCACCCTCGCCCCCGAAGGCGGTCAGCATCAATCCACCAACACCCCGCTGCTCGGCATGGTGCAAGACCGCATCGCCGCCTACGAACCGGCCTATTGCGATGAATTATCGATCCTGCTCCGCCACGCGTTCGATTGGATGCAGCGCCCTGAAGGCAGTTCGGTCTGGCTGCGCCTGTCCACCCGCACCCTGATCCAACCCACCCGCCCGCTCGACCCGCACGCCGTCATCGCAGGCGCGCACTGGGTGCGCCCGCCCGCGCCGGATGCGCGCCTCGCCATTCTCTACCAAGGCGCCGTCGCCCCCGAAGCCGAAGAGGCGTTCGCGGCGGTGCTGGCCGATGAGCCGAGTGCCGGGCTGATGGCGCTGACCAGCCCGGACATTTTGTTCGCCGATTGGCGCGCCGCCCAGCATGCCCGGCAAACCGGCACGCCCGCCGCCCAGGCACCCATCGAAACCCTGCTCGCGCCCCTCGCGCGCGATGCCGCCTTGGTCACCGTGCTCGATGGCCACCCCAGCACCCATGCCTGGCTCGGCGGCGTGCGTGGCCAGCGCGTCTTTACGCTCGGCCCGGATCGCTTCGGCCAATCGGGCGATATCCCCGACCTGTATCGCGAATATCGCATCGATACCGATGCCATCCTCAACGCCTGCGCCCAAGCTTTGCTCTAACCCGATTTTCGCTGATCACGCCGCCATCGACCCCGCCGCCATCGCGCTCCCTGCAACCGGTGCCGGTGCCGGTGCGGCGTGCGGCGTGGGCAGATAGAGCGGTGTGCGTTCGCCCGCAATCAAGCTGCCATAAACCGCATCCTCGGTCGAAATGCCCCGCAAAAACGGCAGTTCGCTCCGCGCCGAGCCAAAATGCGCGCGAAAACACGCGGCTAACACGGTTTCGAAATTGAGGTTTGGATAAAGCCGTGGCTCCTGGATTTTCTGGAATCCAAACCGCCGATACATCGGCAAATGATGGGTCCGGCAGGCATTGAACACAATATCGGCCCGGAAATGCAGCACCAAATAACCAACCGCTCGAAATAGCCCGTTGATCACCGCCTTATCATTGGCAAAGGCGGGCAATCGGGCCATGCGCCCCACCTCCACCGCCCGCTGCGGTGCGCCCGGCGTAGCAAAGCCATTCAACAGCTCCCGAATTTCAGTATCGAATATCTCCATGGCCGGCACCCGGTCTGCATCCGGATTTTGCCCGGTAGCATCAAATAGGCACAACCGCACCGTCGCGGCGGGGACATTATCTTTGTAAACCACAACCATTTTCACATTCGGGCGACCATCATATTTATCGATGAACAAGCCCTCCGGTTGTTCCTCGACAAAGCCATAAGCTCGATAGCCTTCATGCCTGATCCGATAGGCATCCCGCGCAATCGTCGGATTGAGGGCCAGTTGTAGGCTGATGGCATCGTCGGCCCGGTGATCCGGGAAGCTGGCGATCCGTTCCCGATTTTGGGACGCAAAATCAAAACCGTCCATTGCGATACGCTCCTTTTTCGCGCTAGGGTTAGGTAGGGTGCATATTGCACGCCAAGGCAGTATCACCCGTTTTAGTAATTTGGCACAGATAAATTTACTTTAAGTTGAAAAAAGGTGTTTTTGATACGTGCAACCGGCCGATAATCCTCTGAACCAAGCGTGGTCCGCCGTGCAGCGGCAAGTTCAGGCGCTGTCGGATCGCTGGTATCCGGGGCGCACGGTTCCAATCGCTTTGCTCCAGCAGGTGAATATTACCCAGCTCGATACCCGGGCGCGCCTGAACCGCCTAATGGCCATCCTCGGCCCGATCATCATCATTGCCTTGATCGGCGCGTTCCAGGGCGAATTATCGGATCGCTGGCTTGATACGGGTTTGGCGCTAGTTTTGGCATCGTATGTCGTCTTTGCCCTGCAAGCGCATCTCTGGCTCCACACGGTCGATAAAGAGCGTGCCTACCAAACCGCCATTTTGCGTTTCCAACTGATCCAGATCCTCCTCGGCGCGTCTTGGTCGGTCGTCATCATCGTCGCCATCCGGGTGGGCGATCCCGATCAGCGTGGCATGATCTACGCCCTCGCCATCGCCCTGATTTCAACGACCATGATCACCGGCCCCGCGCGCTACGCGCTGTCATTCTGGGTGCCCATCACGCTTGGCTCATATATCGGCTTCGTCACTGCCGCCCCAACCTTCTTTGCGCCAATCCTGATCGCGCTCACCGCCTACAGCCTGCTCAGCCTGTTCTCGATCCTGTCGCTCAATGCCAAAATGTTCGAGCGCGAATTAAACCTCGTCGAAGTCGCCAATCAGCGTGACACGATTGGCCTGTTGCTCCGGGATTTCCAGGAAGGCAGCGGCAGTTTCCTCTGGGAGAGCAATGCCAATCTGCGGGTGACCCAGTTTTCCGAACAGATCGACCTTACCACCGGCCATATTGGCAATGTCCTCGCCGCCATCGCCACCCCGCCCGGTGCCGCCGAACCCGCGCAATCCAACGAAGCGCTCCAACAAATCGCCGTCGCCATGCGCGAGCGCGCCCCGTTCAAGGATGTGGTGATCCGGGCCTACACCAAATCCGGTGCCCGCTGGTGGTCGCTCGCCGGCAAACCCGTCTTTAACGCCGATACGATTTTCATTGGCTATCGCGGCCTCTGCACCGATGTCACCGAGCGCGAAGATTACCGCCAACGCATCGAGTTCAACGCCAACCGCGATTATCTGACCAAAACCTATAATCGCGCCGCCTTCACCCGCATCCTCGCCGAATTATGCACGCCGCCGATCCTGTCCAACACCGGCGCGCCGCAAACCAGCGCCTTGCTCTGCCTCGACTTGGATCGCTTCAAAACCGTCAATGATAATTACGGCCACGCGATTGGCGACCGGCTGCTGCTCGCCGTCGCCGGACGTATCGGTGCGTGCGTGCGCGGACAAGATCATGTGTTTCGTCTCGGCGGCGATGAATTCGCCGTGCTGATCCCCCAGGCCACCGAGGCCGAGGCCATCGCCGTAGCGCAACGCCTGATCAAAGCGCTGGTCGAACCGTTCCGCTTGACCTCGCTCGCCACCAGCGTCAGCGTCACCATCGGCGTGAGCATCGGCATCGCCCTAACCCCCACCGACAGCAGCAACCCCGAAATCCTGCATCATTGCGCGGATCTTGCTTTGTACCGCGCCAAATCCACCGGCGGCAATCATTGCTGCGGCTATGACGCAGCCCTCGATGATCGCCATAGCCGCGATCAAACCCTGCAACTCGAACTCAGCCGCGCGGTCGAGCGCCAGCAGCTCTCTTTGGTGTTTCAGCCCATTGTCAATTTACAAACCGGCGCCGTCGTCGCCGCCGAAGCGCTCCTGCGCTGGACCCACCCGGCCTTTGGCAGCGTGCCGCCAGATCAATTCGTGCCGATGCTTGAGCAAATCGGCCAGGTCAGTGCCGTTGGCCATCTGGTCAAAGATTGCGCCTTTCGCACCGCCGCCCTGATCCGGCCAGACATCGCCATCGCGATCAATCTCTCCGCCCTGCAACTCGCCGACCCTGATTTGCCGGCCCGCATCGCCGAAAATCTTGCCCGCAACGCGCTCCCCGCCTCGCGCATCGAATTCGAAGTCACCGAAACCTCGCTCCTCGATGATGATCCACAAAAACTCAGCGTCCTGCATGCCATCCGCGCCCTCGGCTGCCGCATCGCCCTCGATGATTTCGGCACCGGCTATTCCTCGCTGCGCCTGCTCGATAAATTCCCGTTCGATAAATTGAAAATCGATGGGTCTTTCATCCATGATCCCACGGATTCCGATCGCCGGGTCCATATCCTCGCCTCGATGATCGAGCTGGGCCACAAGCTCGGCATCACCGTCACCGGCGAAGGCATCGAAACCGCCGAGCAAGCCGCCCGCCTCGCCGCCTTGGGCTGTCATGATGGCCAAGGCTTCCTGTTTTCCCGCCCCATCCCGATGGATGAGTTCCGCGAAAAATTTAGCGACGAAACAGCAAGCCCACCTCAATCAAGCCTCAGCCGCCACACCGCCGGGCTGCGCGCCGCCCGCCCCAACGCATAGGCCAGCGCGCCAAACCCGCCGACAAAAAACCCAATCGGCCAGTTGGTCTGATAGGATAACGCCAGCGCCAGCCAAACAATCGCCAGCGCCAGCCCCACCGATAACACGAGGCCCAACCATGGCCGATCCGTCAAATTGCGCGCCGCCGAGGCCGGCCCCACCATCAAGCTGAACACCAGCAGCGCCCCCACCACCGGCAGCGCCACAATCTCCGCCAACGCCAGAATTAGCAAAAACACCAGATCCATCCGCCCCGGCGCAATCGCCCGCGCCCGCGCCAATTCCGGGGATACGGCACTGAGCAAGAGCGGGCGCAGCAGCATCAGCGTCGCACCAGCCGCAAGCGCGCTCAGCACGGCAATCGGCACAATCTCCGCCCGGCTCACCCCCAAAACCTGTCCGAATAACAGCGCATCCACCATCTGCGCATAATCTTGGCCCAAACTCAGCAACAGCGTGCCAAGGCCCAGCAGCAGCACCAAGGTCAGCGCCGTCGCCACTTCGGGCCGCCCCTGACGGCTCAAACCATGAATCCCCAGCACCCCCAGCACGCCAAACACCACCAGCCCGGCAATCTCATTCACCCCGAGCAACGCAGCCGCCGCTGCTCCCGGAAACGCACTCAACGGCAGCGCATGCGCCGCGAACGAGGCACCCCG
>JAKBBY010000223.1 GCA_021808315.1 Pseudomonadota bacterium
GGGTTTGTGACCGGCGCGGAATTCGTGGCCGATGGTGGGATGACGCGTAAAATGATCTACGCGCCGTAGCCCACACTAACCCTGATATTGGTCCAGCTGGTCGATCAAGGCCGGGGGTTGCCAGTTGCGGAAAAACCCACGCCCGATGGCGCTGGCGACATCCATCAGCAAGATTTGCACGCGATCGAGATAATGATGCAGGTCGCCCGCGAGCAGGCCGGCCATGGGCGGGTCGAGCAAAGTGGCGCGCAGATATTCGGCGCGCTCGATGGCGGGGGCGATGCCGCTCAGATGATGCATGCGGCGCAAATCATCGAGATGGGTTTCGCAGCGGCGCACACAATGCAGCACCGAGCGGGCGAAAGAGGGATCGCGCAGCAAAAATTCAGCGACATCTTGCACGTTGAACGCGCCGCGCGAGAGGCGTTTGAAGGCGTGATAGCCGGCGGCGGCGCGCAGCACCGCGTTCCATTGGGTGAGTTCGGTGACGCGCCGGGCTTCATGTTCGCGCGGGACCAGGAGCCGGTATTTGATATCCAGCAGGCGGGTGGTTTGATCGGCGCGTTCGAGTTGGCGACCAAGCTGGTAGAATTGCCAGCCTTGATCGCGATACATGGTGCCCTCGGTGACGCCAGTATGGGTTTGCACCGCTTCTTTGAGGCGGGTGCAGAGGCGCGAGAGCGAATCGCCCTCCAGGTCAGGCGGTTGGATGCGCAGCACGAAACGATGCATCACGTTGATATGCCGCCACATTTCAGTCGAGATCAGGGGCCGCAAGGTGCGCGCGAGGGTGCGCGCTTGTTCGACGCAGGCGGGGATGCTGGTCGGGTTTTCCTGAGCGAGCAGATAAAAGCGTTTGACTGCCATGGGGTCGGATTCGGCGCCCGTGCCCGTGTCGGTGCCGAGCCAGGTGGCGAAATTCGTTTCATCGGCGTTGATCGCGACCAGGGCGGCCCAGGATTCGGCTTCGCGACCGGGACTTTCGAAGCTTTGCGCCACATCGATCAGCCGGGCGAGATTTTCCACCCGTTCCATATAGCGCGCGACCCAGAACAGGTTTTCGGCGTCACGCGCCAGTAAAATCGGATCGGCGCGCATCATCGGCGTGGCTCCGCCAGCACCCATGTATCTTTCGAGCCGCCGCCTTGCGAGGAATTGACGATCAGGCTGCCTGGCTTGAGGGCGACGCGGGTGAGGCCGCCGGGCAGCACCCAGCTATCGCGACCGGTGATGATGAACGGGCGCAAATCGAGATGGCGCGCGCCGATCCCGTCATCGGTGAGGGTGGGCGCGACCGAGAGGCCGATTAAATCTTGGCTGATCCATTGCGCGGGGTCAGCGCGCAGGGCGGCGCGGGCGGCATCAAGCTCGGCGTGGCTCGCGCGCGGGCCGATGGTGATGCCATAGCCGCCGGATTCGCCGACCGGTTTGACCACCAACGCATCGAGATGATCGAGCGTATAGGCCAGCGCGTCCGGCTCGCGACAGATGCGGGTGGGGACGTTCTCGATGATCGGGTCTTCACCGAGATAATATTTGATGATGCGCGGCATATAGGCATAGACCGCCTTGTCATCGGCGACGCCCGTGCCCACCGCGTTGGCGATGGCGACATGACCGGCGCGCCAAGCGCGGATCAGGCCGGGGACGCCGAGCAGACTATCGGCGCGAAAAATTTCCGGATCGAGAAAATCATCATTCAGGCGGCGATAAATCGTGTGAACCCGGCGCGGGCCAGCACTGGTGCGCATGAACACGCGGTCATTCTCGATGGTCAGATCCGCCCCCTGCACCAGCGGGACGCCCATTTCGCGGGCGAGGAACACATGCTCGAAATAGGCGGAATTATAGATGCCCGGCGAGAGCAGCACGACTTCGGGATTATCGGTGCCATCCGGGGCGATCTCGTTCATCGCGGCGCGCAGGCGATAGCCGTAATCATCGACCGGGCGCAGCCGGACACCGGCCATCAGATCAGGGAAGGCGCGCAGCATCAGATGACGGTTTTCCACCACGTAAGAGACGCCGGAGGGGGTGCGGGCATTATCCTCAAGCACGCGAAAATCGCCGAATTCATCGCGAATAATGTCGATGCCGCAAACATGGACATAGGTGCCGTGCGGCACCGGGAAATCGCGCATTTCGGGGCGGAAATTCGCGTTGCCGAACACCAGATCGGCGGGGATGATGCCGTCTTTGACGATTTTGCCGCCGTGATAAATATCGCCGAGAAAGGCATTGAGCGCGGCAACGCGTTGCAGGCAGCCTGCTTCGAGGCGCGCCCATTCGGCGGCGGTGAGGATGCGCGGGATGCAATCGAAGGGTAAAATTCGGTCAATCGCCTGGGCGTCGGAATAGACGGTGAAGGTGATGCCAAGATCGATCAGGTCGCTCTCGGCGGCGGTGGCGCGGGCGCGCAAGGCGGCGCCGCCAATTTGGTCGAGCCGCTGACGAATCAGCGCCGAGACGCCGCCATCATCCGGGCGCGGGCGCGTCAATTCGCAAAAAAATCGTCCGGCATGGTAATCGGCGAATAAACCAGTCGCGTGCGCAGCCATCCAAGGCACTCCTCTTATCGAGGCTTATGTTCAACGGTGCGGCGGCGCGATGCAACCGAAAAATAGCGTTTGGTGCCGATTCGGCATGATTTTAGGCAATTTTAGAGAACGATGCGCTGATTTTTACGCCGGTTGGCGTCAAAATAGTCGCGGGTTCCGGGCGCGGCGTGGGATGGCGCGAAAATTTGCTTACGAATTATTCGTAACCTTGGGTATAAAAGAATGTGGTGACGCTGATTCCCCCCGACCCCAGGCTCGCCTATGATCCGACGATGAGCCATGATGCGCGGCCCTCGCCGATGATCGATCAACGCGGCCCCACCGTTGCGACGCGGGCGGCGGAACGGGCGGCGACGCGGATTGCGACCGAGGCGTTGCAGCGCATTGGTGCTGAGGAATTTGCCGCGCGCGGGGTGGCGCTGCGGCGGCGGGCCGGGTTGCTCAGCCCGATGCAGAGAGCCGGGGCTTTGGCCGGTGGGTACGATCCGATGCCGGTGCCGATGGCGGCGGCGGCGTTTTCCGGCTTGGCGCGCTCGATTGTGGCGCGGGCCTGGGCCTGCGAGGCGATGATTGAAACGGCCTATACCAGCGGGGCGTTGAGTGCGCTGGCGGTGCCGCCGGAGACGCTGTTTCGCGCGGCGAATTTCATCCGCCCGATGGTGACCGGGCCGTTGGCCGCGCCCCGGCTTGGTTTTTACGCGATTGATTTGATCCGCAATCCGGCGGGTGGTTATGCGATGCTGCGCGATCATTGTGCCGCACCCGCAGGCCTGGGCCATGCAATGATGCTGCGCCGCTTGACCGCCGAGATGATGCCGGAAATGCGTGCGGCGGTGACGCTGGCGAGCCAAAATCCATTGATCGAGCGGCTGCGCGAGGATTTGCACGCGCTGGCCGGGGGCCAGCCGATGGCGGTGCTCACCGATGGGCAGGGTGATTTGGCCGATATTCATTTCCTCGCACGGCTCTTGGGTGCGTTGGTGCTGCGGCCTGGCGATTTGACGATGATTGGCGATGCGATGCAGGTTAAAACGCTGGCCGCTGGGCAGCC
>JAKBBY010000224.1 GCA_021808315.1 Pseudomonadota bacterium
TTAGTCTTTCGCTCCGCCTCGCCACCCTCGTGCGCGGGTTGCGCCGCATCGTGGTCGGGCGCGGGCATCAACTCGGGCTGCCGCGCCCCCTGCTCGATGCCGTTTCGCTCCGCCTCACCCGCATGGCCGCCCGGTTCGAATCTCTGCTCGCCCGCGCCCTCCAAACGTCACCACAAAGCGCGCCAAAACCGCCCCGCCTTTATCGCCCGCGCCCCGAACGCCCCCACACGCCCGATCTGGTGCCCCGCCATCACGCCTGGCTGCTCCGCCTCGCCCCCGCCCGCGAAACCGAAGCCAATGCCTGCATGCCGCTGCGCGCCAGCATCGAACAATGCCTGGCCGATCCCGCGATGCGCGCCGCCATCGCCCAAAACCCTGCCCTCCACCCGCCGCTGCGCGCCCTCTGCCGCATGCTCGGCATCCCCCGCCCCACCCATCTGCCCGCCCCCACCCGCAACCCAACCCCCACCCCACCCAAGCCGCGCAAACCACGCCGCCCCCACCCGCCCCGCCCGTCACCCTTCCCACCAGCCCCGCGCCAACCCACCCCCTGGGATCAACGCCAAGCCTTCCACCGTTTCTTCGACCCACCCTGCGCCGAATTTCTCTAATTTTTCCGCCCCCATCACGCCTATATTGTTGCGTTATCGCAATGACAACCCGCGCCCCGCCGCCGCTGGTCAATCCGCGCAATTTCCGCCAATAGAGCAGCTTCTCACACCCTCACTCTGCCAAGTCCCTAAGGATCATCCGCCTTGAGCAAGCTCCAACCGCCGCGCGGCACCCAAGACCTGATCGGCCCCGAAGCCCGCCGCCACGCCCACATCATCAGCACCGCCCAACGCATCGCCGCCCTCTACGGCGCCGAACCCTGGTCCACCCCCATTTTTGAAGCCACCGCCGTCTTTTCGCGCAATCTCGGCGAAACCTCCGACATCGTTACCAAAGAAATGTATAATTTCGCGGATCGCGGCGGTGATTCTCTCACCCTCCGCCCCGAAGGCACCGCCGGCATCTGCCGCGCTTTGGTCACCAACGGCCTCACCCAATCCCTGCCGCAAAAAATCTTCTATGCCGGCCCGATGTTCCGCTACGAACGCCCGCAAAAAGGCCGCTACCGGCAATTTCACCAAATCGGCTTTGAAATCCTCGGCGCCGAAACCGCCCTGGCCGATGCCGAAGCCATCGCCTGCGCCGCCACCATCCTGCATGCGCTCGGCATCAGCGACGGCATCACCCTCAACATCAACACCCTCGGTGACCCCGCCAGCCGCGATGCCTATCGCGCCGCCCTGATCACCTATTTCACCGCCCACGCAGCCCAACTCTCGCCTGACAGCAAACTCCGCCTCGAAAAAAATCCGCTCCGCATCCTCGATTCCAAAGACCCGGATGATATCGCCCTGGTCGCCAACGCCCCCACCATCGCGCCCTACCTCACGCCAGACGCCGCCCAATTTTACGCCGCGCTGAAATCCCACCTCACCACCATGGGCGTCGCCTATATCGAAAATCCCGGCATCGTCCGTGGCCTCGATTACTACAACCACACCGCCTTCGAATTCGTCACCAGCCGCCTCGGCGCGCAAGGCACCGTGCTCGCCGGCGGGCGCTATGATGGTCTGGTCGAACAAATGGGCGGCCCCGCCATCTCCGGCATCGGCTGGGGTGCCGGCATCGAACGGCTCGCCATGCTCATCGCCGAACCGCCCGCCCCCCCCGCCCCGATCATCGTCATCCCCATCGATGCCGCCCACGAACCCGCCGCCATTTCCCTCCTCACCCAATTGCGCCGCCACGGCATCGGCGCGGAGATGAATTATCGCGGCAACCTCAAACGCCGCCTCGAACGCGCCAACAAAACCGGCGCCAACTGGGCCGTGCTGGTCGGGCCGGAGCGCAACCCCGATCACGTCACCCTGAAAAACCTGACCGATGGCACCCAACAAACCCTCCCCATCGCCACCCTGTTGCAGCAGCTCGCCCCCCGCCCATGAGCCTCGACCATCAGCTTGATCGTATCGCCGAGCGCGCCCACGAATTGCGCGCCATGCTCGCCTCCGGCCTCGATGGTGAACGCTTCGTCGCCGCCTCGCGTGAGCTGGCCAGCATCGAACCGCTCGAAGCCCTGATCCAACAATTACGCGCAGGCCAACGCGCCCAAGCCGAGGCCGAAGCCGCCCGCGCGGACCTCGAATTGCGCGAACTCGCCGATGCCGAACTCGCACTCCTGCACGAACAATTACCCGCCCTGGAGCGCGAAATCCGCCTGCTCCTGCTGCCGCGTGACGAGGCGGATGATCTGCCCGCCATCCTCGAAATCCGCCCCGCCGCCGGCGGCGATGAAGCCGGCCTGTTCGCCGCCGAACTATTCGCCGCCTATCGCCGCTACGCGGATTTGCGCGGCTGGCGCTTTGAAAATCTCGATTACACCGAATCCGAACTGGGCGGGCTGAAAGAAGGCATCGCCGAAATCACCGGCAAATCGGTGTTCGCCCGGCTGAAATATGAAAGCGGCGTGCATCGCGTCCAGCGCGTGCCCAGCACCGAAACCCAAGGCCGCATCCACACCTCCACCATCACCGTCGCCGTGCTGCCCGAAGCCGAAGAAGTCGATATCGCCATCGATGAAGGCGATCTCAGGATCGATGTTTATCGCGCCTCCGGGGCCGGCGGTCAGCACGTCAATAAAACCGAAAGTGCGGTGCGCATCACCCATTTGCCCACCGGCATCGTGGTCGCCATGCAGGAAGAACGCAGCCAGCATAAAAACCGCGCCAAAGCGATGAAAGTGCTGCGCTCACGCATCTATGACGCCGAACGCGCCCGCGCCGATGCGGGCCGCGCCGCTGATCGTAAATCCCAAGTCGGCACCGGTGACCGCTCCGAACGCATCCGCACCTATAATTTCCCCCAAGGCCGCGTCACCGATCATCGCATCAACCTCACCCTGCATAAAATCGACCGGATCATGCAAGGTGAGTTCGATGACATCATCGAAGCCCTGATCGCCCATGACCAGGCCGCCAAACTCGCCGCCCAATCTTGAACGCCCAATCTTGAACAGCGAGACCACCACCAGCCTGCTCACCCGCCTCAGCGCCCAACTGCGCGCCGCCGGCATCGAGCAACCCCGCCGCGAAGCCCGCCTGCTGCTCGCTTTTTCGCTCCGCTGCCGCATCGAGACTCTCCTGCTGCGCGATCAGATCACCGAAATCGAGGCCGAGGCCGCCCAAAACCTCGTCGCCCGCCGCGCCGCCCATGAACCGCTCGCCTTTCTCACCGGCCACGCCAATTTCTGGTCCCTCACCCTCGCCGTCAGCCCCGCCACCCTGATCCCCCGCGCCGACAGCGAAACCCTGATCGAAGCCGCCCTCGCCCAATTTCCGCAGCGCGATGACGTGACACGGATTCTCGATCTCGGCACCGGCACCGGCGCGCTACTGCTCGCCGCCCTCACCGAATTTCCAGCGGCCCACGGCCTCGGGATCGACCGGATCGCCGCCGCCGCCCAACTCGCCCGCGCCAACGCCCAGGCGCTGGGTCTCGCGCCGCGCAGCCATTTCATCGTGGCCGATTGGGCCGCCCCGCTCGCCGGTTCG
>JAKBBY010000225.1 GCA_021808315.1 Pseudomonadota bacterium
AATACGCAAATCCACCCCATCCAGCGCCCAACCCGCTTGCCCCGGATAGCGTAATTTCACCCCCTTCATCTCAATATCCAATCGCGCCGGGCGCGGCGGGCTCTCCGCCGGGTCACGCACCGGCACATCGCGGTCCACCAGCTCAAACACCCGCCGTGCGGACGCCGCCATCCCGCCCCATGCCTGAAACGCTCCCGCCAACGGCGCCACCGCCTCAAACGCCGCCATCGCCCCCAAGGCCAGAAGCGCCATATCCGCGCCCGGCAATCCCCCATGAAACACCAGCCGACCGCCAATCACCAGCATCGCCGCCATGCTGAGCTGCGCAATCAGCATATTGCCGCCCGCCCCTAGCCCGGCAATCACCGCAAGCCGCCCTTGCGCGGCGGCTAATGTCGCGCTGGATTGTGCCACCCGCGCCTGCATCGCGGGTGCGGCATTATAGGTGAGCAGCTCCGCCATCCCCTGCACGCAATCGACCAAATCCGCCCGCAGCGCGGTCTGCTCCGTCACCGTCGCCGCACTCGGGCCAGCGCCCAACCGCAGGCTGATGAGCGGCAGCCCAACCCCGGCCAGCACCAGCCCCAACAACAGCACCAGCCCGGCCAGCGGTGACAATGCGGCAAACACCGCAGCCATCAGCACCGCCCCGATCGCAGCCACCGCAAATGGCGCCACCACCCGGAGATAAAAATCACCCAGCCGGTCAATATCCGCAACCAGCCGCGCTAACAGCGCGCCGCCGCGCTCGCCCGCCAGCCCCACCGGCGCCAACGGCTCCAGACGCGCATATAAATCGGTACGCAAGCCCGCGAGCAACCGGAAGGTGGTCTCATGATCCACGAGCCGCCCGCTATAGCGCGCCAACACCCGGGCGGTTGCAAAAAACCGCACCCCCGCCGCCGGCGTAAAAAAATTGAACGCGTTCTGCGCAGCAAACCCGGCCAGCCCCACCAAGGCCGCACGGGTCAAAAACCAGCCGGACAACGCCAACAACCCAAAATTGGCCAACAGCGTCACCACGCCGAGCGTAATGCCCCCGGCAACCCAGCGCCAATAGAGCCGATAGAGCCGCAACAGCCGGATCAAATCGCGCATGCCATCGCCCCGGTGCCGTGGCCCGCCCCCATCAGCGCGGCATAGGCGCCACCCCGCGCCAGCAACTCGGCATGGGTGCCGGTCTCGGCAATGCGCCCATCCTCCATCACCAAAATCTGCGCCGCTCGCTGCACCGTCGCCAAGCGATGCGCAATCACAATCGCCGTGCGCCCGCGCGCCAAATCCGCAATCGCATCGCTCAACGCCGCCTCGGTCTGCGCATCCAAATGCGCGGTGGCCTCGTCGAGAATCAGCACATCAGCATCTTTCAAAAACGCCCGCGCCAGCGCCAAACGCTGGATTTCCCCGCCCGATAAACCCTCGCCCGCGTCGCCAATCGGCGTCGCCAACCCCTGCGGTAACGCGAGCACCGCATCAAGCAGTCGCGCCTGCGCCAAAGCCGCCCGCACCGCCGCATCATCCGCCTCGGGCCGCGCCAGGCGCACATTCTCGGCAATGCTGCCGGCAAATAACCGAGGGTTCTGCGGCACATAGGCCAACCGCGCCCACCAATCGCTGCGCTCCAGCGCATGGAGCGCCACATCATCATTGATGGTAATCGTGCCCGCGCTCGGCGCCACAAACCCTAAAATCGCGGCAATCAAGCTCGATTTTCCCACCCCCGACCGGCCAACAATCGCCGTCATCGTCCCCGCCGGAAAACAGCACTCAACCCCGCGCAGCACGCTCGCCCCTGGCTCATACCCCAGCACCAGCCCGGTGCAGCGAATGGTCAAAGCCCCGCTCGGCACCGCCGCCTCGCCCCAGCGCACGCCGGGCTCAGTATCCAGCACATCAAAAATCCGTCGCGCCGCCGCCAATGCGCTCATCCGCGCATGATAATGCGTCGCCAGCCCGCGCAGCGGCAGGAAAAATTCAGGCACCAGCAGCAACACTAAAAACGCCGGAAAAAACCCGATCTGCCCATGCAGCAGCCGCGCCCCAAACAACACCGCCACCAGCGCAATCGCGAGCGATGCAAAAAATTCCAGCGCCGCCGAGGTCAAAAACGCCACCCGCAACCCCGCCATCGTCACCCGCCGATAGTCGTCCGCCATCCGGCCAATCAACGCAATCTCATCACGCGCCCGGCCAAATAATTTGAGCGTGGTGATGCCCTGCACCGCATCGAGAAAATGCGCGCTCATGGTCAGCAAATATTGCCATTGCCGCTGATTGATCGCCTCCGCGCGATACCCAATCAACACCATAAAAAACGGAATAACCGGCCCGGTCACCACCAGGATCAACGCGCTGATCCAATCAAGCCGCAGCACCACCGCCAAAATCGCCAGCGGCACCATGGCCACCAGCGCCATTTGCGGCAAGTAGCGCGCCAAATACGGCTCCAGCGTCTCCACCCCATCGAGCAGCGTCGCCGCCAAATCGGCACTGCGCTCCCCCGCCGCATAGGCCGGCCCCAGCGCGAAAAGATGCTCCAACAGCTGGGCGCGCAGCGATAATTTCACCGAAACCGCCGCCCGGTGCGCTGCCACCTCCGCGCCAAAGCTCAACCCCGCCCGGATCACGAATAATCCAACCAAACCCAGCAGATCAGCGCGCACCGCCAGCAGTGAAGCATGCGCAAACACCACCGCCGTCACAATCCGCGCCAACAGCACCGCCTGCATAATCACCGCAAGGCCAGCGGCAAATCCCAACAGCACCGCCGCACTCAGGCCGCGCCGCGCCCCACGCCCTGCGGCAATCAGCCGCCGATCAATCGTGCGTGCCATCAGCCAATCAGGCCTTCACCGTGACCCCGGCGCCATCCACCACCTGCACCGTGATCGGAATGCCCCGCGCCACCGAAGCCCCCACCGTGCAAAATTGCTCAAACTGCCCAACAATCCGGTCCAAATGGCCAATCGACGCCGCAGGCTCGGCAAATTGAATCACCACCAAAATCGCCTGCACCCGCAAATGATTATGCTCATCACGCCCCACCGTCGCGCTAACTTTGGTGTTTATCATGCCCGGCGTTTCACGAAATTTGGTCATCGCGAAATGAAAGCTCGATGACATGCAACTCCCCACGGCGGCCAACAGCAAGGCCACCGGGCTCGGCCCCGCACCGCCGCCCAGCGGCGGCGTTTCATCGGTGGTGAGCACCGCGATCCCCGGCCCGAAATCGCACGCAAAGCGATAATTCTCGACCTGACGGAGCTTAATCTCGGTCGGTTCAGCCATTTTCACTCCCAAAATTTACAGAGCATTAACCGGAATTTTCAAATAAACCATGCCGTTGGACTCTGCTGGCGGCATCGAGCCTGCGCGCATATTCACCTGGATTGATGGCAGAATCAGCCGTGGCATGTCCAGAATCCCTCTCCGCGCCTCGCCGCCCCTTTCTCAAAACGAGCCATAGGCATAGCCACTCACCGGATCGATCAGCGCCAAATCCTCCGAAACGCTGCGCACGCCCGCCGTGTTCTCGGCAATCACCACCAACGCTTGGCGCTCCGCCTCGCTG
>JAKBBY010000226.1 GCA_021808315.1 Pseudomonadota bacterium
CGCCGCGAATAAGCCGAAAAATGCTGATAGATCGGCATAATTGATCAAAACATCCGGCTCGACCATCCAAAAATGCTCATAAGCCGTCAAAATTTGCTGGGCTAAAATCAAGAAATAATCGCCGCATTGCCAGCCCCATCGGTCCAAATTGACCAACCCGGCTGCGGCCACCATCGCCCGATTGAGGCCGATTTTGTGAAATCGCGCGGGAACATTGACCGCGCCGGCTGATTCATCGGCCACCACGACCAGTTCCAGCCCGGATTCGCGTTGATAGCGGTCTGCCAGGGCTGCCAGCGCGTCATCGATATAATGGGTGCGGAGCAGAAGCACCGTGTTGGACCGTTTTGCGCTAGCCATGGTTATGATTGTTCACGCGCGGCGTCATGCGGCCCGTTGCCCGCCCGGCGCGTTTCCGGCATACGAGCAAAATGCCTGCATTGACTTGGCTTCCCACCCATCCTGACTGGCCCGCCGCGCTGAAAGCGGCGGAGGCGTCACCGTCTTTGGAAAATCTCACCACACTTGCCCATTGCAATCTTGATTTCATTCGCACCGACCGGCTCGACCGGTTGATCGAGCGGGTTGATCTTAACGCGTCCTCGCCATATCCGACAATCCGGCTGGCTGTTCTGGGCAGCGCCACGACCGCGCATCTGGCCGGTGCGATCCGCGTAGCGGGGCTGCGCCACGGGCTTGCGATCAGCCTCTATCAGGGTGAGTATGGGCAATATGCGCAGGATTTGCTGGCGCCGGACCCGGCACTTGCCGCGTTTCGGCCTGATTTTTTGCTCCTCGCGTTGGATGGTTATCACCTCGCCTCGCTCGATCCTGCGGCCATGCGCGCGCGCCTGCACCAAATTTGGCACGCGGCGGCGCAGCTGGGCGCGCGGGTGATTCAGCAAACCGGCTTGCCGGTTCATCCGGCGCAGCTGGGGCAAAATGAATTTTTGTTGAATTCGCCATCATCCGCGCTGACGCAGCTTAATCGGATGCTGCGGGAGGATGCGCCCGATCATCATGTTTTGCTGCTCACCATTGATGAGGAAGCGGCGCGCCATGGGCTTGATGGGTTTCACAGCCGGACGATTTGGCACCGCGCCAAGCAGGAGATTAGCCCGGCGGCGGCGCCTTATTATGGTGATTTGGTCGCCCGGCTGATCGCCGCCGCGCGCGGGAAATCGGCCAAATGCCTGGTGTTGGACCTGGATAATACGCTCTGGGGCGGGGTGATTGGCGATGATGGGTTGGATGGTATTGTTCTCGGCCAAGGCAGCGCCGAGGGCGAGGCGTTTGTGGCGATCCAGGCTTATGCCAAAGCGTTGTCACAGCGCGGCATTGCACTCGCGGTTTGCTCGAAAAATGATGAGGCGAATGCGCGGGCGCCGTTTGAGAATCACCCGGAGATGGTGCTCAAGCTGAGCGATATTGCCTGTTTTGTCGCGAATTGGAACGATAAGGCGACCAATATTCGCGCGATTGCCAAATCCCTGAATCTGGGCCTGGAGGCGATGGCGTTTCTGGATGACAACCCTGCCGAGCGCGCTTTGGTGCGCCGGGAATTGCCGATGGTGCGGGTGTTTGAAATGCCGGAGGAGCCGGCCTTGGTCGCGGATTGCATCGCGCAATCGGGATGGTTTGAGTCGGTGGCGTTGACCGAGGATGATCGCAACCGGGCGGCGCAATACGCGGCCAACGCCGCGCGGGCCGCGTTGCAGCAGACTGTGACTGATATCGAAACCTATTTATCGAGCCTTGCGATGCGGCTGGTCTGGCGGCGTTTTGACCGGGTGGGGCTGACGCGCATCGCCCAGCTCGTCAACAAGACCAATCAGTTCAATTTGACCACCCAGCGTTATAGTGAGGCCGAGATTGCGGCGATGATCGATGCGCCGGATTGGCTGGGGTTGCAGTTCCGGCTGGTGGATAGTTTCGGTGATAACGGCATGATTGGCATTGTGCTGCTGCGCGGGACCGGGGCGACGCTCGATATTGATAGCTGGTTGATGTCCTGCCGGGTGTTGGGCCGCCGGGTTGAGCAAGCGATGCTCGCGGTGACGGCTGAGGTTGCGCGCGCGCGCGGCGCGATGCGGCTGCGCGGACGCTTTGTCGCCTCCGGGCGCAATGAGATGGTGCGGGATCATTACGAAAAACTTGGCTTTGCGCCGGAGCCGGATGGTTTTGCCCTACTGGATTTGGCGCGCTACACGCCCCCCTTGTTGCCCATGATGATTGAGGATGAACCATGACCGAAGCCGAATTGCTCGTTGCGATCACGCCGATTTTTCGAGACGCTTTCAGCGATGATCATTTTGTGCCGACCATGAGCCTATCCGCCAAGGATGTGCCGGGCTGGGATTCCTATAAGCAGGTGAATATTTTGATCGCGCTGGAGGAGAAATTTGGGGTGAAATTTCGCAGCCGCGAGATTGATAAATTAGCCAATATTGGTGATTTGGTCAGGCTTTTGGGCGAAAAGCTGGGTGGCTAAATGAGTGTGTCGATCGCTTGCGCTAGTTTAACGTCGCGGAGCGAGAGGCCGCCCGCATCATGGGTGGTGAGTTTGATGGTGACCCGGTTATAGACGTTCGACCAGTCCGGGTGATGATCCATTTTTTCGGCGAGCATGGCCACGCGGGTCATGAAGGCGAAGGCCGCACTGAAATCGTGAAATTTGAATTTCCGCTCGATGGCGTCTTGGCCTTTGACCATGTCCCATTCGGGCAATAGGTCAGCCAAATCTTGATGTTCTTCGGCGGTGAGGCGCGCGATCATGAATGGCTCCTGTTCAGGGTTTGCGCAGCGCGAGAAATTTGCGCGCATCGGGCCGTTCGACATGGAGATAGAGCATGACCGAGCCGGTTGCGCTGAAGGTCAGGCCGCACGGGATGGTCGCGGTGTGATAGAGGCGAAAGCGGGTGCCGATCAGTTGCAAATGCGCGGATTTCAGATCGAGCACCAGCGTGCCATGCGCCGGAATGGTGAGTTTGGTGAGTTTGGTGCCATCGGCACTGACCATTTCGGTCTTGCGGGCGACCGGGCATTGCGCTGCGATCAGTTGATCGGGTTGATCGGCGGTGTTGGTGAGGGTGAAATAGCCGTTGGCGGTAATCCCGATTTTGTTCGACGCCCTGATCCAGCCATGATCGACCGCAACGCCCGGCAACGGCGCAGGGACGGATTGTGCGCGCACGAGCGGGCTGACTGCGAGAGCGGCGAGCAGAGCGATCCAGCGATATTTCATGGTTTGATATCCTCAAATCGATCAATGCGCCATTCGGGCGGCTCGGACGCCGCCGCTTGATACCAGGATTGCAACAGCGGATGCGCGCGCACGGCCGCGATATAGGCGGCGGATTCGGCGCTGAGGGCTGGCTGGTAGGTTAGGAACCGGGAAACGACCGGGGCATACATCACATCCGCGCCGGTCATTTGCGCGCCGAACAGAAACGGCCCGCCATCGGCGTAGCGCGTGCGGGTTTGCGCCCAGAGGGTTTCGATCCGCGTGACATCGGCGCGCACGGCAGGTGAAAAATTTTGCGGCGGGAAAACTCGCTCACAGCTC
>JAKBBY010000227.1 GCA_021808315.1 Pseudomonadota bacterium
CAGGCTGTGCCACGCCGGTAAAACTCGGGTAGCTCTGCCCGATCACGCCGGTATCGGTCTGCGCGACAATCGGCTGTGCGGGCAGATTGGGAATGCCCTGGCCCGCATAGGCCACCGAGCCCGCACCCAAAATGGCCGCCAAAGCGCCCGCAACAATGATCTTGTTCATCGAAATCTCCTTCAGGTCCAGGCGATTGGCGGCCTCACAGCGGGGCCGTCTTCTGGATCGCCTTGGTCTGAACTTCAGATAGGTCGTCCGCACCCCGCGGGCATGGTGCATTGCAGCATAGGTGTCATATTGAAGAATCATGAATATATCGGATTGCGTTCCGCGCCTGCCGCACCATGCGCCGCACCGCAGGCGCAACTTGATAGTGGTCGAATGCCGCATCTTCGACCCAGGCCAACGCCGCCGCATCATCGCCGCACAGGGCCTCGCCCCCGCAATAGCGGGCCGCGAAATCCAGCACCGTATAGTGAAACTGCACCCGCCCCTCGTCATCGTGGTGAATTTGATCCGCATAGCCTGCCAGCACCATCGCCCCCACCGTCAGGCCGGTTTCCTCGCGCAATTCCCGCCGCGCCGCCGCTTCCGCCGTCTCGCCCAGCTCCTGCCCGCCCCCCGGCAAGCTCCATTGCCCCAAACCCGGCGGGCGACCCCGGCGGATCAGCAGCACCGCATCGCCGCGCAGCACCACCACGCCAATGCCTACGCGCGGAGCGGTCGGAAATTCCCGGCTCATCCCGCCACCAAGGCCCGCATCGCCCGGGTATGATCGAACAAGCGCAGCAAAAGCCGCACCGCCTGGCCACGGGGTGTGGCCAAGGTCGGGTCCGCCTCCAGCAGCATCGTCGCATCCTGATGCGCCATCGCGATCAAATCAGCATCGCGCTCCGGATCGGCCAGCCGATAGCCCGGAAACCCCGATTGTTTGGCTCCTAACACATCGCCGCCGCCCCGGATCGCGAAATCCTCATCGGCAATCCGAAACCCATCATCGGTTTCCCGCAAAATCGCCAGCCGCTTGCGCGCCGCCGCGCTCAGCCCCGCATCATGCAGCAATAAACAATAGCTCACCGCCGCCCCGCGCCCCACCCGGCCACGGAGCTGATGCAATTGCGCCAAACCAAACCGCTCCGCATGCTCAATCACCATCACCGTCGCATCCGTCACATCCACCCCCACCTCGATCACCGTGGTCGCGACCAGAATATCGAGCCGCCCTGCTGCAAAATCGGCAAGCGTCGCCGCCCGCGCCTCCACCTTCTGCCGCCCATGCACCAGCCCGACCTTGCTGCCAAAACGCTCCGCCAAGGCGCTGAAGCGCAACTCCGCCGCCGCAATATCGAGCATTTCACTCTCCGCAACGAGCGGACAGACCCAATAAACCCGCCCGCCGCGCGCAATCATCCGCGCCACCGCATCGGTAATCGCCGCCATCTGATCAATCCGGTGCAACGTGGTCTTGATCGGCGTGCGGCCCGCCGGCTTGCCGGTAATCCGCGATACCGCCATCTCGCCCCAATGCGATAACAGCAAGCTGCGCGGGATCGGCGTCGCCGTCATCACCAACATATCCGTGGCCGCCCCTTTCGCGCCGAACGCCAAACGCTGATCCACCCCGAAGCGATGCTGCTCATCCACCACCGCCAACCCCAAATCATGAAAATTCACCGATTTTTGAAAAATCGCGTGGGTGCCAACAATCATCGGCACCGAGCCATCGGCGATTCCCGCCAGCGCCGCCCGCCGCTCCTGCGCTTTCAGCGAGCCGGTCAACAACACCACCGGCACCGGGCAAATCCGCGCCAAGGTGGCATAATGCTGACGCGCCAATAATTCAGTCGGCGCTAACAACGCCGCCTGCGCCCCGGCCTCGACCACGCGCAGCATTGCCAGCGCCGCGACCAAAGTCTTGCCGGAGCCAACATCGCCCTGCAACAGCCGCAACATGCGGTGCGGGGCGCGCAAATCAGCGTCAATTTCCGCGAGCGCCCGCGCCTGCGCCGCCGTCGGCTGATGGCCAAACCGCGCCAAAGCCTGTGCGCGCAACCGCCCCTGCGCGATGAAGGCGCGGCCCGGCCGTTTGCGTCGGCGGTTGCGGATCAGCGCAAACGCAATCTGGCGCGCCAACAGCTCATCATAGGCCAGTCGGCGCGCCGCCTTGTCATCCGGGATCTGCTCTGGATGCTGCACCATGTGCAAAGCCGCCGTGAAACCAGGCCAACCCCGATCCGCCAAAATCGCCGGACGCTGCCATTCGGGCAGCGCGGGCAACAGCGCCAACGCCCCGCGCATCGCCCGCGCCACCACACCGCGCGTCAAACCTGCCGTCAGCCGCCACACCGGCTCAATCGCGGGCAAGGACGCGGCCTGCTCGGCGGGCAGCACATAATCGGGATGCCGGATTGATACGCGCGGCCCAAATCGCTCGGCCTTGCCCGCAATCAGCAAGCGCGCGCCGATGGGAAATTGCACCAGCCGCCCGGCATGAAACAACACCACCTCGCCAAAGCCGCTGGCATCGCGGATCACCACCCGATGCGGCTGGCCGCGCCGCGCCGGCGCCTCATGGCTGACCACCTCGATGATGAAATTGCCCAACTGCCCAGCCTCGGCCTCGCTCAACAGCTTGCGCCCGCGCCGGTCGATATAGCCCTCGGGCACATGAAACAGCACATCCAGCACCGTATCGCCAGCCACCGCGCGCGCCAGCAACCCGGCCAGCCGTGGCCCAATGCCGGGCAGGCTGGTCAGCGGTGCGCGCAACGAATCGATGATCTCAGGGGTCACGGGCTGACAGTGCCGCTTTGGCACTCTATATCGCAACCCATCATGATCTCTGATCCCACGCCGCCCGATCCCAGCCAGCCCCACCCCGCCCTGATCCAGCGCCGCAAACGCGTGCTGTATCGCGCCACTCATCGCGGCACCTATGAAAATGACCTGATGATTGGCGGCTTTGCGCACCGCCACATCAACAGCATGGACGATGACGCGTTGGACGCCTTCGAAGCGCTGATGGAGTTCCCCGATGTCGAGCTGGCGGACTGGCTCACCGGGCGGCTGCCGATCCCCGATCACGCCGATTCCCCCCTGCTGCGCCAAATCCAACAGGAAGCGCCGGACGTCGCCCAAGCCAAAACCGGACGCTGAGCCATGGGGGTGATCACCGTTCATGGCGCACCCGAAGGGTTCGATGCCAATCTGATTGCCCGGCGCGCGCAGGAAAGCGGCGCGGTGATCCATATCGCGCGCGACGATGCCCGCCTCGCCCGCCTCGCCGAGGCGATCGGGTTTTTCGCCCCCACTTTGCCGATATTGCGCTTTCCTGCCTGGGATTGCCTGCCCTATGACCGGGTTTCGCCTAACCCCGCCATCATCGCCGAGCGCGTCGCGACCCTCACCCGCCTGCAAGCGCGCCGCCCTGGCCCGCTGGTGCTGCTCACCACCATCAATGCGGCGATCCAGCGCGTCATGCAAGCCGCGCAATTCGCCGGCGTGTCCCGCCACATCGCCCCCGGCACCGTGCTCGACCCCGCCG
>JAKBBY010000228.1 GCA_021808315.1 Pseudomonadota bacterium
CGCGTTTATTTGCGCCCGCGAACATAAAGCCGACGATGCGATTGGCCCGCAGCTCAAATCGTTGTTTGGCGGCATTTATATTGCCAATGAAGGCTATGATCAGGCCAGCGCTGAAGCCGCCATCGCGGCGGGCGAGGCGGATGCGGTTGCGTTCGGTAAGCTTTATATCGCCAACCCTGATCTGGTCGAACGGTTCGCGGGCAATCTGCCGCTCAATCCGCCGAACATGAAGGGCTTTTATCAAGGCGGCGCCGAAGGCTATACCGATTACCCAACGGCCCAGAAGGCCGCATAACCGGCCTCGCTCTGGCCGCATCGGAGGAAAGATGAATTTCAAAGGCCAGAAAATAATCGTCATGGGCGGTAGTCGCGGCATCGGCCTCGCCATCGCCCATGGCTTTGCGGCATGCGGTGCCGATGTCGCCATTTGCGCGCGCGGCGCTGCGGGGCTTGAGGCAGCACGAAAATCCTTGGCCGAGCACCGCACCAATATTTTCGCCGCTCCTTGCGATTTGGCGGATGCGCAGCAAATCGCTGCCTTCATCCCCGAAGCCGCCGGGGCGCTTGGCGGCGTTGATGTGCTGGTCAATAACGCGTCGGGTTTTGGCATGACCGATGATGAAACCGGCTGGGCGGCCTCTTTGAATGTCGATGTCATGGCCATTGTGCGCGCGAGCCAAATTGCCACGCCGTTCCTGGAAACGTCGGATTTCCCATCAATTATCAATATCGCCTCGATTTCCGGCTTACGGGCGTCCAACCGCAGCGCGCCTTATGCGGCGGCGAAGGCGGCGGCAATCCACTATACCAGCACCCAAGCGCGGATTTTGTCACGGCAACGGATCAGGGTGAACGCCATCTCCCCCGGCGCCATCGAGTTTCCAGGCGGCGTCTGGGATCAACGCAAGCACGATAACCCAGCCCTCTATCAAGCGACCCTCGCCTCCATCCCGTTTGGCAGGTTTGGCACCGCCGAAGACGTCGCCGAGGTTGCGCTGTTTCTCGCCTCGCCCGCAGCACGTTGGGTGACCGGCCAGAATATCTGCGTGGATGGCGGGCAATTGCTTGGCGCTTATGTCTGAACCCGGCGCCGTTCCGGGCACAGCCGTCCTCGGCGTTGCCCTGTCCGGCTCGGGTTTATTGCTCGGCGCGCATATCGGCGCCCTACAGGCGCTTGCCGATGCGCATGTTGAGATCGCCGAAATCGCAGGAACCAGCGGCGGGGCGATCATTGCGGCTTGTTATGGCGCGGGTTTGAGCATCGCATCAATGCGCAGCCTGTATCTCACCGCTGATTTTCGTGAGCTGGTGCCGATCAGTGCCGGCCCGATTGCGCTGCTGCGATTATTTTTCACCAAAGGGCTGGTCAATCCAGAGCCGTTTCGCGCCTGGCTGACCAACACACTCGGCGACAAAACCTTTGGTCAAACCCGCGTTCCCTGCACCATCTTGGCCTCTAATCTCAGCACCGAACGGAGCCAAATTTGGAGCAGCCGCACAACGCCGACAGCATCGCTGAGCGAGGCGGCCTTTGCCTCGGCGGCTTTTCCGCTGGTATTTCCGCCGGTTTGTTATCAGAACGCCTATCTGCAGGATGGCGGGCTTTATGATGATATTCCAGTGGATATGCTCACTACGCCCGATAAAATTGCGGTCATGGTGGGTGGCCGCGCCCGCCCGATCAATGGGGTGCCGAGCTTGCTTGGCTTGCTGGTGCGCGATATCGAAATATTATTTCTAGCTAACAATGAGCATGTGCTGAGCAGCGCCGCCACCAAAGGCACCGCCATCGCCTATGCCGAATGCAAGGATATTCCGATTTTCGATGTTAATATCAACGTCAAAACCCGCGAATTTTTGATCGAGTCTGGCTATCAAGCGGCCCAGGCGGCTCTCGCCAAGCTTCATCGTGAACAAGCCGCCTGAGCGGCGCAAACTCAGACCACGCGATTGCGCGGCGTGCGTCCGGCCAATATCGCGTCAATTCCGTCTAACGCGAGCATACCCATCGCCACCCTCGTCTCCAACGTCGCACTGCCGATATGCGGCAACAGCACGACATTCTCTAACGCCAGATAGGCTTGCGGCACTTTTGGCTCCTGCGCGAAAACATCAAGTCCCGCCGCGGCAATCTGCCCCGAGCGTAGTGAAGCGATAAGCGCCTCATCATCGATGGTCGAGCCACGACCGGTATTCACCACAATTGCACCGTGCTTCATCTGTGCAATGCGCGCCTCATTCAGCCAATGAAGCGTTGCCACTCCGCCCGGCAAATGGATGGAGAGCACATCGCAGGAACGCAGAAAACTCGCTTCATCAGCGATAAATATCGCACCGTCCGCCTGCTCGGCCTCACGGCGATTATGATAAATAACCCGCATCGATAGTCCCCGCGCCATCCGCGCGAGCGCCAAGCCGATCCGTCCAAGTCCCAAAATACCGAGTGTCTTGCCTTCAAGTGTGCGGCCCATCATGAAATCCGGCGTCCAACCGCGCCAGCCGCCTGCGCGCACCAGCCGTTCCGCTTCGCCGGCCCGGCGCGCCGCCATCAGCATTAAGGTCAGCGCCAATTCAGCGGTCGCGAATGAGAGCACATCCGGCGTGTTAACCACCGGCAAACCCCGTGCGTGGGCCGCCTCCAGATCAATATGATCGGTGCCCACCGAAAACGTCCCTAACACCTGCACTGACGGTGGGAGCCGCCCAATGATCGCCGCGTCAAGGCGATCTGCCGGTGTCACCAAAGCGGCATCAGCATCCTTGAGCGCCGCCAAAAACGCCTGCGCATCAAAGGCGCCGGTTTGATCTAACATGATGGGGCGATAATGCGCGGCCACCCGCGCGATCACCGCCTCAGGCAAAGTGCGGGTCACCACCAATTGTTTCATCCGCCGCGCTCCAATGTCTCTAACGCCTCAATCGTATCAAAATCCCGCAAGACGGCATCATCCGTCATCGCAACTTCAGCAACCATCTCGGCATGTTGCGCAAATAGGCTGCGCGCTCCTTCATCGCCATTCAGTGCCGCCATCAATGGAAAAAAGCGCCGATCCCATAACACCGGATTGCCGCGCTTGCCGCGATGCGTGGGCACAATAATGGCGCGACCTTCATCCGGATCATAGGCCGCGATAATCTGGCGCAACGACGCCGCGTCAACCAGCGGCATATCACCAAGGCAAATCAGCGCGGCATCAATCGCTTCGGGCAACGCCGCAATCCCGGCCTTCAAACTCTCAGCCAACCCGGCCTCATAATTTGGTGCATGCACGAGCTGAATATCGCGCCCCTGCACGCTTTGTTGCACCAACGGGGCCACGTGGCCGGTCACCACAATCACCGGGCGCACGCCCGCCGCCAACGCGTGATCAACAGTGGTTTCAATCAACGACCGTCCATCGCGCAATTTTGCTAATAATTTATGACGCGGCGCGGCGCGGGAGGATTTGCCGGCAGCCAAAATGATCGCCGCGATTTGAGGCATGCTGCGCGGCTGATCGCGCACAAGCCGCCGCGCTGGCCGTGCGGCAAAATCCTT
>JAKBBY010000229.1 GCA_021808315.1 Pseudomonadota bacterium
ATTGCGGGATCGTCTTATACAGCGCGAACATCCGCTCCCACGCCGCATGGCTGAGCGGCGGAATCACCCCCGACACCGGCTGCCAGGCCATGATCGACAGGCCGGCATTGTCATTCTGCACATAAGCGCCGATGCCAAACATCTCGACAATCAGCGCAAAACTGACGAACAGCCAGGTCGCGACCAATTTACGATTGGCAGGCGAAGCCGCGATTTCAGCTCTTTCCACCTCGCGACGAGACTGCGCAACGGCTTGCGACGCCATGAACCACCTCAATTTCGGACTAATTTCGCTCCTCCCGATTTGCACCCGATTATCGATTTGTAAACCCATCCCCGGCCAACCGCGTGTCAAACTTTCGCGCGGGTCCGGCCTGTGGCACCAACCGCCCCTCTTGACCGGACGCCGCGCGCGATGCATCTAAACTGCGCTGGGCAGCGTAATCGCTGCATCATCGCGTCTGGACCGTCCTGGCTCCAAGGCTTTCCCGCCGTTCTCACCCCGATCCTGTGATTGATCGTCATCAACGCTGCTGCCCCAACGATCGCCAATCACGCCCGCATTGCGACCTTTTTCCTGTCTGGAAACCCGATGAATCTCGCTGAATTGAAAATAAAATCCCCCACTGACCTGCTCTCGCTGGCCGAGGAATTGCAAGTCGAAAACGCCTCATCGCTGCGCAAGCAGGATATGATGTTCGCGATTCTCAAAGCCTACGCCGACAACGATCAGGCGATCCATGGCGATGGCACGCTTGAAATCCTGCCCGATGGATTCGGCTTTTTGCGCAGCCCGCAGAGCAATTACCTGCCCGGCCCCGATGATATTTATGTCTCGCCCGCCCAAGTCCGCCGCTACGGCCTGCGCACCGGCGATACCGTGGCCGGCGAAATCCGCGCGCCCAAGGAGGGCGAACGCTATTTCTCGCTGCTCAAGCTCGAAACCATCAATTTCGAAGAGCCGGACGCGGTGCGCCACCGGATCAATTTTGACAATCTCACCCCGCTCTACCCGACCGAGCGGCTGCAAATGGAAATCGAATCCGCCGCCCTGCCGGCCAAGGGCGTGCAAAAAGACAATACCGCTCGGGTGATCGACCTGATCGCGCCAATTGGCAAAGGCCAGCGCGCCTTGATCGTGGCGCCGCCGCGCACCGGTAAAACCGTGATGCTGCAAAGTATCGCCACCTCAATTTCCACCAATCATCCCGAAGCCTTCCTGATCGTGCTGCTGATCGATGAGCGGCCCGAGGAAGTCACCGACATGGCCCGCACCGTTAAAGGCGAAGTCGTTGCCTCCACCTTCGATGAACCGGCCACACGCCACGTGCAGGTGACGGAAATGGTGCTGGAAAAAGCCAAACGCCTCGTTGAGCATAAGCGCGACGTGGTTATTTTGCTCGACAGCATCACCCGCCTCGCCCGCGCCTACAACACCGTCGTTCCCTCATCGGGCAAGGTGCTGACCGGCGGTGTCGATGCCAACGCCCTGCAAAAACCCAAGCGCTTCTTTGGTGCCGCCCGTAATATCGAGGAAGGCGGCAGCCTGACCATCATTGCCACCGCCCTGATCGATACCGGCTCGCGCATGGATGAGGTGATTTTCGAAGAGTTCAAAGGCACCGGCAATTCCGAAGTGATCCTGGACCGCAAACTCTCCGACAAACGCACCTTCCCCTCGATTGACATCACCAAATCGGGCACCCGCAAAGAGGAATTGCTGGTCGAAAAGGCCACACTCTCAAAAATGTGGGTGCTGCGCCGCATCCTCAATCCGATGGGCCCCACCGAGGCGATGGAATTCCTGCTCGACAAGCTCAAATACAGCAAAACCAATAATGACTTTTTCGACGCGATGAACACCTGATTTTTCGCAAAACCTCCCTATCTCCCGATTTCCAACCCCGTAAGGACGACCATGCCCGACAGCCATAGCCCGACCGATTATAAAGTGCGCGACATCACCCTGGCGGAATGGGGTCGCAAAGAAATCAGCATGGCTGAGACCGAAATGCCCGGCCTGATGGCCGTGCGCGAAGAGTTCGGCAAAAGCCAGCCGCTGAAAGGGGCGCGCATCGCCGGCTGCTTGCACATGACCATCCAAACCGCCGTGCTGATCGAAACCCTCACCGCCCTCGGCGCCACCGTGCGTTGGTCGTCTTGCAATATTTTCTCAACCCAGGATCACGCCGCCGCCGGTGTTGCCGCCGCCGGCGTGCCGGTGTTTGCCTGGAAAGGCCTCACTGAAGACGAATTCATGTGGTGCATCGAACAAACCGTGCGCGGGCCGGATGGCTGGACGCCGAACATGATCCTCGATGATGGCGGCGATCTGACCAAGCTGATGCATGACAAATATCCCGACATGATGAAGGATGTTCGCGGCATCTCCGAAGAAACCACCACCGGCGTGCATCGCTTGCGCGAGATGGTCAAAGACGGCTCACTGCTCTGCCCGGCGATCAACGTCAATGACAGCGTCACCAAGTCGAAATTCGATAATCTCTATGGCTGCCGCGAATCGCTGGTGGACGGCATTCGGCGCGGCACCGATGTGATGATGGCCGGTAAAATCGCCGTCGTCGCCGGCTTTGGCGATGTCGGCAAAGGCTCCGCCGCCAGCCTGCGCAACGCGGGCTGCCGCGTGCTGGTGACCGAAATCGACCCGATCTGCGCCCTGCAAGCCGCCATGGAAGGCTATGAGGTCGTCACCATGGACGATGCGGCGCCGCGCGGCGATATTTTCGTCACCGCCACCGGCAATATCGATGTGATCACCGCCGATCATATGCGCGCGATGAAACATCGCGCCATCGTCTGCAATATCGGCCATTTCGATAGCGAAATCCAAATCGAGGCACTGCGCAATTATCGCTGGGATCACGTCAAACCCCAGGTCGATGAAGTCGAATTCCCCGATGGCAAGCGCCTGATCGTGCTGTCCGAAGGCCGCCTGGTCAATCTCGGCAACGCCACCGGCCACCCCAGCTTCGTGATGTCCGCCAGCTTTACCAACCAAGTGCTGGCCCAAATCGAACTCTGGACCGCCCCCCAAGGCAAATATAAAAATCAGCTCTACGTGCTGCCCAAACATCTCGATGAAAAAGTCGCGGCCCTGCACCTCGCCAAAGTCGGCGCCAAACTCACCGCGCTGACCCCCAAACAAGCCGAGTATATCGGCGTGGCCGCCTCAGGCCCGTACAAAC
Organism: Pseudomonadota bacterium; assembly: GCA_021808315.1. Lineage (GTDB taxonomy): Bacteria > Pseudomonadota > Alphaproteobacteria > Acetobacterales > Acetobacteraceae > Acidiphilium. The sequence continues at coordinate 3,207 of JAKBBY010000229.1, forward strand.
ACGACGAATATCGTTATTAATCCAAAATGCACACCAGCGGCTCCCTCATCGCCCTCATCGGCCTCGCCAGCCTGTTTGGCGGGATGGTGTTCTTCGGCACCATCATGACGCCGCTGGTGTTCACCAAATTACCCCCCGAAACCGCCAGCCTGTTCATTCGCGCGACCTTCCCCCGCTACTACCTCTATGTGAGCATCACTGCCGCCATCACCGCCCTCGGCCTTGTGCTGCGCGGCAATCTGCCGCTCGCCCTCATCCTCGCCCTCGTCCTGGTGCTCACCCTCTGGCTCTGGCAAGATTGGCTGCCCCACCTCAACAGCCTGCGC
>JAKBBY010000230.1 GCA_021808315.1 Pseudomonadota bacterium
TCAACCTGGCTTTGCGGAATAATCCCATTCGATTTCTGCACAATTTGAGTGTAGATTTGTTGCCTCTGCGCGTCTGAGATCGTCTGCCCCGTGACATCGATCACCACATTTTGCACGGCACCGGGTGGAAGGTTTGCGGCGCGTGCAATCGCTTGGTTACCGATAGAGGTGGTCATACCAGAAATATTATTCAGATTATAGTTCTTGACCTCATAGGTGATCATCCCATCCGCGCTGGAAAAATCGGGCCGAACGCTTCCCGGCGCACCGTAAGTTGTTGGAACTCCGCCGAGATAGCTAACTTGTCCGATAAAATCAGGCCCGAGGAACGAACCAACGACTTGCTCTGATTGCTGAGATGTTGGACGCGCCGCAAAAATAATTCCCAATTGCCCAAGCGATTGATCGGCCGGCGTGGACAGGATCGATCCGAGCGTGGCAATCGACTGGGGCATCACGGAAAACCCTGGTGCCGTTGCCAAGAGCGGATTATTGCTCGGTGTGGATAAAATCGTTGGAATTACGATATTGGCTTCGAAGCCAGGAAGTTGCTGCAAGGGCGCCGTGGTGGAGAAACCCTCCAAATTGGACCCGAGATTGACCGGGGCCATGGCAATCGCCTGACCAGCGAGCACGCCGTTCACAGCAGTCTGATTGAGAAATAAATTACCCGCGCCGTTTACGGCCCCGATAGCCGTTCCGTCAGAAGTCCGCACGACGCCAGATAAATCCTCGGCAATCGGAATCGTGAACGGAACGCCTGTCACGGCATCCGTCCCGGTCAGATATCCGCCCGCTGAGTCGGCAGTAAAGTTTGCCGACACCCCGTTGCCAAGTGAATATTGAACTTGTCCGCCACCTAGCCCCACCGGCATCAAAACATTAACGGCGACACCCAAACCGAGCGAGCCAGCATCAACACTGAACAAACCAGCGGCTTTGGCAACACTCTCGGGAAGAGCGAAGGAAGCCGCATCCGAACTCGACCCAAAGTATCCACCAATATCCCCCGCAATCGCGCCGCTTGATGCAACTTCCGTCCCGCCGCCGGTCCCGCTCGAAGTAGCCCCGCCAATTCCGCTCAATAATGCCTGCTCAATTTGACTGGGGGTCAACCCAGCCGCCTCGGCGGCTGACGTCAGTGCGGCAAAGGCCTGCAAAACATTGCCTCCACCCGCCGCCGCAGCAGCGCCAGCAAGGCCCGACATGAATAGCGTATCTCGGCTGGCAGCGGTCAGCAGCGTGCTTTGGGTTGTCCCATTGATCATGGCTGCCGATTGATTGAAGCCGCTGATCGCGCTACCCAAAGCGCCGAGTGCTGATGAGATTGCCGCTAAGGCGTCACCTTGCTGGGCACCTTGCACAGCGCCAATGATGCCTTGCGTAATCGATATGCCCTTGATCACTAAGGACGCATCACCGGCGAGATTGCTGGCGGCTACCGCCTGGCTCACCAATTGCGTAACCGTCGCCGAACTACTGGCAACGAGACCGTTTTGGGCAATTTGCAAAATCTGATGGTCGGCCGCAGAAACAATACTATTCTGATAATATTCAAAACCGCCCGCCGCTGCTGCCGCCAGGGACAATATTCCTGCCAGATCATTGCCGTTGGCCAGCTCCTGCGCCCCTTGAATAACATTCAGCGCGATTGTAAACGGGATCAACTCCGGCTGGAAAAACGCCGCAATATCAACAATCGGCGTGACAATCGTGTCAACAACCCCAAGCGCTTGAGACAAGAACGTGCCCGTCTCTTTTTTAATAAGGACAGCATAGCCGCTCCCGATACCATCGGGGGCACTTGGAGTAATAACGATGTTATACGTGTCGCTGCCATTATCAGGCATCGTCGCAAGCTCAGACAGACCATGCTTTGCATTATCAGGCTGCTCGGCCACCTCGAGCGCCAATTTGGCCGCCGTATAATCGAGGATGACACCGTCGGTCCCGCCGCTCGGGCCGTTCCGCAAGAGCGATTCCGCGAGGCCGATCATTTTCTGAGTCATGGCGTTCGGATCAAGCATCGCTGAACTCAAACCGGCAAAAACTTGCTCCAACCCATCGGTCGGCAGCGACACAGCCTGTTGCGCCAACAGAAACGCGTTCATAATCTGCACCGCGATTTGCGCAGGCGTGCCCGAAAAACTGGTCGGTATGGATGCAATCGAGATTTGCTGTTCGGTTTGCTGGGCCTGGAAATGAGCCAAAGGCCAATGACCGTTCTGCTCAAGTTGCAGCAAAATTTGCTGGTTTGACAATCCAGTGTTTTGTGCAACCTGTTGATCAATTTGCGAAACTGAAACCGGATTCTGTTTGAGAACCGCAGCGGCGCTTGCAAAATTCGCCTGACCGGAAGCGGACAACAAGCTTGCCGGGATCATACTGAAACTGTTTGGATTGAACGATGGAGATGGCACCACCGTCGTAGCACGAGCTGTCGCTGCAACGGTGGTCGCCGCAGCTATCGTCGTCGTGGCGGATCGCGTCGTGGCGGTCGGTTGAGATTGCGACGTTGCGGCGGCTGCCGCCTGCGGTGAAACGCTACTCTTCGGCGTTGGAGCCGGATACGTCGTTAATTCAACTGATTGAGGCTGACTCTTTGGCAACGCAGGAGCGCTGACTGGTTCGGAGACGGGCGGCTCAAATGTCGGCGGGGTAGCCGACGGCGGATGATAACCTGAACGCGCATACTCAACCGAATTGAACATAATTTGCTAACCCTTTCTACTCTCTTGTCTTTTGATTGCTTGCTTGCGATTCAAATCAAAATATTATGTTAAATTGTTATCGCAGACATCGTGTTCCCGTCAAGCCTCTAACCGCATGCCGCATCCCGAACTTTCTGCAGTTTATTGTGGAAATGAGGCCAGGATTGTCCCAGCCCGTTAGTCATCTCAGTTGACGCTCAGCGCAACCGTTGGCACAAATGCAGCTTTCGAGCAGCCCACTGCCCTCTAATCGGCAGCCACGACCTCACCGCCGAATCCCCAGTCATTCAAGACGACCTCGACTCTCTCACCTATCAGCCTCGCTTGAACTTTCCCCTTTCGCACCCTGCCGCTCCTATGCCATGTTAGCGCCATGGAGCCAGTCTCTAACAGCATCGCACAGGCGCTCGCCGACCGCTTCACCATCCTTGCGCGCCTGCTCCGCCAAACCCTCGGCGCCCCCGACTATGCCCGCTTTGACCTCGCCCTCAAATGGGCCATTTGGCACTATATTTCCCGCCTTTCACTCCGTTTTCGCGCCTTTGCGTTGAATCCGCGCCCGCTGCGCCCCCGCAAACCCCGGCCCAGCGCAGAAACCGCGCCGGATTCACCGCCCCCCACACCCAAAAGGCGCGACTTGCCCCGGCAAAAAGGCTGGCTACTGCAAACCTTCCCTGGCCACCATATCCCCTATGTGCGCGGCCAATTTATGCGCCTCCTCGAAGACCCACTTCTGGTCTCGCTGCACGGCGAAAACCCCCGCGTGGGCCGCGTGCTGCGCCCGCTCTGCCACATGCTCGCGATTCCGCTCCCCAAT
>JAKBBY010000231.1 GCA_021808315.1 Pseudomonadota bacterium
CGGCCAATCCGCCGCGCTGCATGTCGGCGGCGGCGGTGATTTCGGTGCCGCCGCCGCGCCGATCCCGCAAAAAATCGTCTCGCTCTTCGCAGGCCCGGTGCAAGCCAACAGCGACGGTGTCGCCAAAATCACCCTGCATATCCCCGACTTCAACGGCCAGATCCGCCTGATGGCGGTGGGCTGGCAACATCGCGCCGTCGGCTCAGCCAGCACCGACATCATCACCCGCCACAAAATCATCGCCGATTTGCTGTTGCCGCGCTTCCTCAGCCCCGGCGATCACGCGGATATCGGCATCATGCTGCAAAATCTCGACCTGCCAGCCGGTCGTTTCCACATCATACTCACCAGCACCGGCGCCATCGCGGGCAACGCTGATGCCCAGTTCAACCTCACGCCCCAGCGCCGCCTGATCATGCCCGCTACCCTCACCGCCCACGCCATCGGCATCGGCACTCTGCATCTGCGCGTCACCGGCCCGAACGGCTACACCCAATCCCGCATCCGCCAAATCTCGGTGCATGTCGTGCGCGCCCCCAGCACCATCCTCACCTCAACCATGATCGGCGGGGGCGACAGCGTTAAGCTCCGCCCCGATCTCACCCCCTTCATCAGCGGCTCCGCGCAAGCGGATCTCACACTCGGCAACCATCTGCCGTTCGACCCCACCGCCTATCTCCAAGCCCTGCACGCCATTACCTATCATTTCCTCGAAATCAGCGTGAGCCAAGGCATGCCGCTGACCGCCCTGCACGGCAAAGCAGCCGGGCCAGACCCCACCGGGCGCCTCGCCAAAGCCGTCGAAAACGTGCTCGATGATCAACGCTATGACGGCGCCTTCGGCCTGTGGTCGTCGCAAGACAGCGCCCAACCCTGGCTCACCGCCTATGCCACCGAATTTTTGCTCCGCGCCCGCCAAGCCGGCGCTGATGTACCCCAAGCCCCCCTCGCCTCGGCGCTGGACTGGCTGCGCAGCGAAGTGGTCAACAACCCCGCCCCAACCCAAGCCGATATCTACGCCGCCTATGTGCTCGCGCTCGATCACAAAGCCCCCGCCGGCGCGATCCGGGTGATGGACAACCAGCTCAACGCCGTCGCACACCCGCTGGCCCGCGCCCAACTCGGTGCCGCCCTCGCTTTGATCGGCGAGCCAGATGAAGCCCGCATTGCCCTGCAAGCCGCCCTCAAAATCCATAATCGCGGCGGCTATTTCTGGTGGCGCGGCCAGGATTGGATGGCCGGCTACGGCACCCCGCTGCGCGATGCCTGGGCTGTGCCCACCATCATTCGCGAAACCGGCTTGCTGCGCGCGCAATACCCCACCCTCGCCGCCAATCTGCCCGGCCAAGGGGTTGATATCGCCAGCCTCAACCCGCAAGAGCTGGGCGATGCCGGTCTCGCCGCCGGCATTTTCGCGGGCCACCCCACCCCACTCTCCCTGACCCTCAACGGCAAAGCCATCGCCCCCACCACCAGCCTGACCCGCCCGATCAGCCAGACCATCATTGTGGCCAATGGCAGCCCAAAACCGGTTCCCGCCACCATCGCCGTTACCGGCATCCCCGCCCAAGCGCCCGGCGCCACCTCGAAGGGCATGTCACTGCACGAAGCCTTCTACACGCCGGACGGCCAACCGCTCGACATCAGCACCCTCCCCCAAAACACCGTCTTTGTGATGGTCGTCAGCGGTCGCGCGACCGATTCCGCGCCGCACCACGTCATTCTCACCATCGGCCTGCCCGCGGGCTGGGAGCTGGCGGGTAACATCTCCAGCGGCAAAGCCTCGGTGGCGGCGATGCCCTGGCTGCACCAACTCACCCCGCCCGCCGCCATCGCCGCCGAGGATGATCGCTCAATGGCCGCCTTCACCCTCTTCCCGCCTTGCTCCAACATTCGCACCTGCGAGGATAACGGCCATGATGAGGAGTTCCGCACCGCCATCATGCTGCGCGCCGTCACCAAAGGCCAATTCACCCTGCCCGGTGCCAGCCTGGTTGATGTCTATCATCCGCTGATCCGCGGCACCCTGGCCGATCAAACGATCACCGTGCTCGCCCCCAGCGCCACCCCGCCATCAGCGCCCTGATCAGGCCCCGATGCGCCGCCGCCTCAAAACCATCCTGATCTACCTCAGCCTGATCGGGCTGAGCGGTCTGCTGATCCTGCTCGTCTGCGCCTATGCTTTCCCGCCCAGCCTCAGCCGCCTCGCCGTGCAAGGCCGGATCATCAATGACCGCAACGGCCACGCCATCGCCTACTACACCGACCCGCAGGGCGAGTGGAAATACGCCACCAGCGCCGCCTCGGTGAACCCCGTGATGATCCGTATGCTGATCGGCATCGAGGATCACCGCTTCTATCACGACCCGGGGATCGATCCGCTCGCCATCGCCCGCGCCACGGTGCAAATGCTCGCCGCCGGCCATGTCGTCTCCGGTGCCTCCACCCTGACCATGCAGGTCACCCGCCTGCTGCACCCCGCGCCACGCACCCTATGGGTCAAAATCATCGAGGCGTTCCAGGCCATTTCCCTCACCGAACATTACACCAAAACCCGCATCCTCGGCATGTGGCTCTCCCTCGCACCGTTCGGCGGCAATATCGTGGGCGTCAATGCCGCCGCCCATCTTTGGTTCGGCGAAAACCCCAATCAACTCTCCCCCGCCCAAGCCGCCTTGCTGATCGCTTTATGCCGCCGCCCCGAAGCCTTGCGCCCGGATCGGCATCCGCACGCCGCGATGATCGCGCGCAACAAAGTCCTGGCCGAAGCCGAACGGCTGCATTTGCTCTCGCCGCACGCCGCGAGCGAAGCGCAAGCGACGCCTGTCCCGCGCCACTGGCACCGCCTGCCCGCCCAAACCCCGCAACTCACCGCCGCCCTGCCCACTGGTAGCACCACCACCCTGAATGGCCCGCTCAACGCCGCCCTCGCTGCCTTGGCCGCGCGCGATCTCACCGCCATGCGCCCCGCCGAATCCCTCGCCATCCTGGTCGTCAACGCCCACGACCACGCCATCCGTGCCGCCTATCTCGGCGATTGGGCCAATCCGCGCCGTGCGGGCTTTCTTGATCTCAGCCGCAGCATCCGCTCGCCCGGCTCGGCGCTTAAACCCTTTCTCTACGGCCTCGCTTTCGCCGATGGTCTCGCCGGTCCCAACACGCTGTTTCGCGATTTACCCGCCAATTTCGGCGCTTACGGGCCGGATGATTTCACCCATAATTTCATGGGCGTGGTCACCGCCGCCAGCGCGCTGCGCCGCTCGCTCAACCTGCCCGCGGTCAAGCTGATGCGGCGCTACCGGCCTGACCGCTTCGCCGCCCATCTGCGCGCCGCCGGCACGCCCTTATCGCTCCCGCTCGGCGCGCGCCCCACCTTGCCGCTCGCCCTCGGCGGCGGTGGTATCAGCATGCGCCGCCTCGCCGCCCTTTATGCCGGCCTTGCCACCGATGGCAGCATCACTCGACAGCA
>JAKBBY010000232.1 GCA_021808315.1 Pseudomonadota bacterium
GGTGAGGACGGGACGGGCCATGGCCATGGCTTCGAGCACCTTGTTTTGAATGCCACGGGCGATGCGCAACGGCGCGACGGCGAGGGTGGCGTGGCGAAGATAGGGGCGGATATCGGGGACGTTGGCGTGAATTTTGATGTTGGGCTGGTTGGCCAGCGCGCGAATCGGTGCTGCGGGATCAGCACCGACAATGTGAAATAGCGGGCTTGGGGTATCGGCAGCGAGGGCGGGCAGCACATCACGCGCGAACCACAGGCAGGCTTCGATATTCGGGCGATAATCCATCGCCCCGGTGAACACGATGGCGGGATGGTCAGGGGGATAGGGTGTGGGGCATGGAACGTCAGGGTTGAAAAAATCAATATCGACGCCGTTGGCGACCGCCTCGGTCCGAGCCTCGGTTTCGGGGGCCAAGGCGGTGAAGCGGGCGCGCTCGGCCTCGGAGACCAAGAAGGTGCGGGCAAAGCGTGCGGTTGCGGCGCGTTCGAGGGCCAGCAAGGTTTTGGCTTCGCGCCGCCAGATGAGCGATGCGGGCAGGGCCGCATTTTGGCCGTAGGCGGCGAATTTTTCGGAATCGAGATCGACCATGTCAAAGACCGTGGGGATCGGCGCGTGCGCGAACAGATAGGGCGCCATGGCGGTAGAAAAAATCAGCGCGCGTTGGACCGGATGGGTTTTGAGCGTGTGATCGACCCAGCTTTGCAAGCGGGGATCGGTGAAATAGGCGACGCTGAGCGGACGGCCAGGGCGCAGCCGGGTGAGGGCGCGCAGGCGGGCCGTGCTCGGGTTCAGCGTCATGACAGCGAGTGAGGCGAGTCCGGGGCGGAGCGTTTCGACATGGGCCATATCCTCTGGCCGATCGACAAAGCAGCCGAGATGCACATCAAAGCGCTGACGCAGATGATCGAGCCAACGAAACGAGCGGATTTTGTCGCCTTTATTGGGGGGATAAGGCAGGCGATGCGCGAGAAACAGCAAATGCATGGCGGTTCAGCCGAGGCCGCGAATGATCGCCGGGCCGATTTGATTGACGATGGGCCGGGGCAGGCGTTTCCAGAGGGCGATCAAGGCGCGATATTTCGGGTTGAGCGGGTTGTTTTCCGGGATTCGCGCGCCGGGGGCGAGCGCGAAGCGATAGGCCAGTGGCTCTGGCGCGAAGCCCCAGTTTTTTTTGAAGGAAAACGCGCCGGTACCCGCCTTGCTGCGGCCAAAATCGAACGCGGTGCGCCCTTCGCTAAGGGCGTGGCGCATCAGCGCCCAATACATGAAATCATGACCGCCGACCCCGCGCGCGGCCAAGCCGCCGCCGGCGTAATAGGGCAGGATTTCATCGCGAAATTTGAAGGACAATACAGCACAAATGGGTTGTTCCGCCTGCCGCACCGTGAGGACTTCAACATCGTGTCCGAACCCCTGGAACAAAGCGCGGACATAGCGGCGCGAAAACACCGGCGTGCCGAGATGATGAACGCTCTCGGCATAGAGGGCGAAAAATGGCTCGATTGAGCGTTCGATCGCGCTGGTCAGGCCGTGCTCGATGGCTTTGCGCACGACGGCGCGCTGCTTGCGCGGAATCGCCTTCAGGGCGGCCTCTTCGGTGTTGGGCAAATTTTTGCGGAAGGTGAAATAAAGCGGCTCGGGGGCGGCGAATTGCGCCGGATCAAGATCGAGCGGGGTGCGGGCGCGCAATTCGCAGACCGGCGCGCCGAGCGTGCGCTGGAGGGCCATAGCGGCATCGGCCAGGCCATGCAGAGTTTCAGTATCGGTGGCGAGGGGGCCGCCATAGACGGTGAAGGGCAAGGAGATCAGCGCATGGCCGAAGAGCAGGGTTTTCACCTGCATCAAGGGCAGAACGCCGCAAATTTGCCGGTCGCGTTCGGCGAGCAGGAAATGGGGGCGATGACCAAAGCCGGTGGCCAGAACCTCGCCCCAGGCAAAGCGGTGGAAAAATGTCGCCTCGGGATGGGCGTTGACGAATTGATCCCAAGCTTCTTGATCGGCCGGTTCGGCCCGGCGATAAATGAGAGTCATGTTAGTGCGTGCCGGGGGAATTGAGCAGGTCGGCGAAAATATGGTCCATGCGGTCCCAGGCGAAATCGGTCAGGAGGGCGGAAAAGCGGGTTTTCATGCGGGCCAGATTGACCCGGTGGCGAAAGCGCGCGGTCAGGCGGCTGCCGGGAATGTGCGGTTGCGCGGGGTCCAGCTCCCAGGGGTGGGTGTAGAAAATCGCTGGGTTATGCTCGGTTCGATGCAAATGCCGCACGGCTTGGCGGTAGGCGGCGTAGGGGAGCAGGCGAAAATAGCCGCCCCCGGCGCAGGGCCAGTTGCGGCCCAACCCCTTGATCGTGGTCAGCGGAATTTCCCACAGCGATAATCCGGCGGGCTGGAAGGGCGTGCGCGCGGCATCCGGCGTGCCATAGAGATCATGGCGGACCGGAAACAGGCTGGAACTGTAGCGATGGCCGGTTTCTTCCAAGATGTCCCAGGCCCAGGGCACATGCGGGCCGATGGAAAAAGTAGGCGCGCGGTAGCCGATAACCGCGACGCCGCCGGCATCTTCCAAGGCAGCGCGGGCGCGCCGCAGATCGGCCCGGAACGCGTCCGGCCCGATATGATCGACGAGCTGATGGCCATAGCCGTGGCTGGCCAGCTCATGCCCGGCATCGACGATGCGCCGGATGAGCGATTGGTGCCGATCAGCGACCCAGCCGAGGGTGAAAAACGTGGCGCGTTGGTTGCGCGCGGCCAGCGCATCGAGCAGCCACGCGGTGTTGTCCTCGACACGGCGGGGATAGGATTCCCAATGATCGCGGTCGATCACGTCCGCGAAGGCCTGAACCTGGAAATAATCCTCGACGTCGATGGTCATGGCGCCGGGGATCGACATTAATATCGGTCCGGGATGTTGAGCAGGCTGTTGACGCGATCGGCGGAGGAGGCGGCGCTGCTATCCGGCAGGCCGGAGGTGAGATCGCGCTCTAGCTCCTCGGCGATGCGCCGTGCGGTGGCGGCGGTGATGTGCATTTCGCCCTCGATGGCGGCATTGAACAATAACCGGCCACAGAGGCGGTTGATCCGGCGCGGCACGCCGTTGGTGGCGCGATGGATCACCGCGAAGGTGTCAGGCTGGAACAGATCGGTCCGGGTGCAGCCGCCGGTGGCCAGCCGATGCAGAATATAAGGGCCGATTTCCTCGAGTTCGAGCGGATTGAGATGATAGGAGGCGAGGACGCGTTGGCGGAGCTGGTCAAGATCGGGGCCGGCCAATGTGCGGCGGAATTCGGGCTGGCCGAGCAGCACCACCTGCACCAGCGGTTTTGAGCCATCCGCGAGATTGGACAATAGGCGCAGATTTTCGAGGGCTTGCACGGATAAGGCTTGGGCTTCGTCGATCACGATGATCGGGCGGCGGCCACCGGCGAGGTCGCTGCGCCAGCGTTCGCGGATGCGCATCAG
>JAKBBY010000034.1 GCA_021808315.1 Pseudomonadota bacterium
CACGCCCTCGCTTGCGCCGCCCTGCTCCCCAATCGCTGCCAGGGTGCGGCCATCCTCGCCGGTGTCGGCCCCTATGGCGAACCGGATCTCGATTTCCTCGCCGGCATGGGACCCGAAAATATCGAGGAGTTCAACGCGAGCCTGCAAGGCGAAGCGGCGTTGCGCGCCTGGAAGGAAGCCAACGTGCAAAGCTTCCGCTCCGTCACCGGCCCCGAACTCGCCGCCGCCTTCGGCGGGTTGGTCCCCCCAATCGATCAAGCCGAACTCACCGGCCCCTACGCCGATGCCATGGCCGCCGAAATGCGCCGCGCTCTCTCCGGCGGCTTCGATGGCTGGATCGATGATGACCTCGCCTTCATCCGGCCTTGGGGCTTTGACCTCGCCAGCATCACCATCCCCACCCGCATTTGGCAGGGCGATCTTGACCTGATGGTCCCCCACCAGCACGCCACGTGGCTCGCCGCCCACATCAAAACGGCGCAACTCCACATGGTCCCCGGCCACGGCCATATCTCGCTGGTCACCCGCTACCGCAGCCATATCCTCGATACATTATTGAGCGCCTAACATGACCCTAACACCCCCCTTCACCCCGGAAACCGCTGCGCAAAAAATCCGCCTCGCCGAAGATGGCTGGAACAGCCGCACGCCTGATAAAGTAGCCCTCGCCTACACGCCCGATTGTCAATGGCGCAACCGCGCCGAATTCATCCATGGCCGCGCCGAGATCATCGCCTTCCTCACCCGCAAATGGGCGCACGAGCGCGATTACCGCCTGATCAAAGAATTATGGGCCTGCGCCGATAACCGCATCGCCGTTCGCTTTGCCTATGAATGGCACGATGCAACCGGCCAATGGTTCCGCTCCTACGGCAATGAAAATTGGGAGTTTGCACCCTCCGGCCTCATGCAGCGCCGCATCGCGAGTATCAATGATTTGCCGATCACCGAGACTGATCGCAAATTCCACTGGCCGCTCGGTCGGCGGCCCGATGATCACCCAGGCCTCTCGGCCCTCGGACTGTAATCACCAAGATTAATGTTAGCCCCAAACGCCGTCGTGCGTGATTCTCCCTTGAACCGCGTCGCTCGCGACCCAACCTCGATCCGATATCCACCAAGCGGCACCCCCGTCCAAGGAGATATCATGACAGCACCCATCATCCCCGCCACAAAACAGGTAACGACACCCATTCTCCAGGCGCTGCATGGCTACCCCCCTGCTGTGATCACGCTGATCCTGATCGCCAGCGCCCTAGCCTGCGCCGTAATCCTTTATCTCATTCTAACACACAGCCTTCCTAAACGCGCACTTTCGCGACATCAATCCATTTCTCGTTTCATCGCCCGCAGCAAATTTTTACTGGCTCTGATGCTGAGCGATCTTTGTCTCAGCAGTGTCCTCCGCGCCACGGCTTTATCGCCCAGCACCCAAACAATTCTGTCGCGGCTACTAACTGCCGCAATCATCGCCCTGCTCGGCATCGCCAGCACGATCGCGATCGATGTGGCAACGAGCGAAAAACTCGCCCATCGGCCCGATGATATTCAAGCCAATGTGATCGCCCGCCGCCATGCAACGCAATGGCAAGTTCTCCGCCGCGTCAGCCTGATGCTCGGCATCATCATCACCATCGCTGCAACCTTGATGGTGTTTCCTACAGTCCGCCAATATGGGGTCTCACTGCTCGCGTCCGCCGGCGCCGCTGCCCTGGTTGTTGGCCTGGCCGCCCGGCCAGTGCTCTCTAACCTCATCGCTGGCATCCAAATCGCCATCACCCAACCGTTTCGGGTTGAAGACGCGGTGGTAATCAATGGCCAATGGGGGTGGATCGAAGATATAACCGCGACCTATGTAGTTGTGCGCATCTGGAATTGGCAGCGAATGGTGGTGCCCCTCGCCTGGTTGTTAGAAAATCCGTTCCAAAACTGGACTCGTGAAAGCGCCGAATTGATCGGCGCGGTGCATTGGAACGTCGATTACACCGTGCCCGTTCCAAAGCTACGCAACAAATTAATCGAGATCGTGCATTCTACCAAACTCTGGAGCGGCAAAGTGGTCGTGCTGCAAGTCACCCATGCGCTACCCACCACCATCACCCTGCGTGCCCTCGTCTCGGCACGCAATTCCGGCGAAGCGTGGGATCTGCGGTGCTATGTGCGCGAAAAAATGATTGATTATTTGCAAGCCGAATATCCAGGCACCCTCCCCAAACAACGGATCAATATTGAACCGTCGGATGCCGCCCCCATGAATAGCGATCAAGTGGAATCGCTCCATGAACCGATCTGAAGCGCCGACTGATCGGCAAGCGCAAAAAAATTACACCGAAGCGCTCAATCTCTTGCGAGCAGCCTGGCTGTTACCTTGCTCATAGCCATGAGAATAGAGTAAACAGCATACTTTGTTGCGTTCTTTCAGCCCTCAAAGGTGACAGCCCGATGCCGCTCATTACCAATACGCGTCTATTATCCAGCCTTGCCGTAACCACCTGCCTCAGCATCCCTCTCGCTTACGCGGCCCCCGCGCCCGCACAAGCCAGTGCGCCGAGCCGCATGCCGACCAGCGTCGATGCTGGCATCAGTGGTGCGCGCACGCGGCAAATCAGCTTTCATCAATCGGTGCTGGTCCAGCCGAGCGGCGAATATACCAGCAAGGTCAGTCAAGTCATCAAGGTGCTGAGCCGCTCTGGTCTGAAAGAAACCAATCCGTTTCAGGAAACCTTTTCCTCCTCGCTCTCCACGCTGAAAGTGGTCAAAGCCTGGGTGACCACCCCGCAAGGGGCTGTCACCGACATCCCGAAATCCGATATTTACGTCCGCCCGGTGCCCGCCGCACAGGGCGCGCCGATGTATAGCCGCTCAAAAGTGCTCAGTATCGTCATTCCCAATTTCGCCGTGGGTGATGAGCTGCATTTGATCACCGAAAAACATCAATTCGCACCCTATTTCAAAAACCAATATTCAAATTATTGGATGATCCCGCAATCGCAGTCCGCCCGCGATGAAAGCATCACCGTCACCGCCCCCGCATCAATGCATTTGCAAGATGCCCAACGCGGCGGCTGGGTGGTCAGCAAAAAACAATCCGGCAACAGGGTGGTTCTCGCTGCGCGGTTCAGCACCCATCACGCCTATTACGCCGGCCCCTCCACCGTGTCAGCGCGCGATTATAGCCCGTTATTCGAAGTGACCAGTTTCCCCAGCTGGGCTTCGGTTGGTGCGGCCTATTGGTCGCGCGCACAGCAGCAAGCGGCGGTCACCCCCGTGGTGCAAGCGGTCGCTGATCGGGTCGCGGGCAATCTGAAGGGCTGGGATGCTGTCAAAGCCCTCTATGCCTGGGATTCGGCGCAAGTGCGTTATGTCGGGCTCGAACTCGGGGTCGGCGGTTTCGTGCCGATCTCGGCAACCAAAACCCTTGAAACCGGCTATGGCGATTGCAAAGCCCATTCCACGCTGCTCGAAGCGTTGCTCGCGGCCAAAGGCATCACCGCCTATCCGGTGATTATCAATTGGAGCAACACGTTCAGCAAACCGCCCTTGCCCACACCATTTTGGTTCAATCACGCAATCGATTATTTGCCGAAATATCACGTGTTCTTGGATAGTACGGGCGAATATGAAACCCCAGGGCAATTGGCCATCGGCGAACGTGACAAACCAACGGTTATCGCTGGCCCGCATCCGCGTCTGCTCTACACGCCGGGCGCTGAGCCTGCGCATAATCGGTTGGTCTATGACGCAACGCTTCATCTCACCGCCGATGGCGGCATCACCGGCACCGCGCAAATGACCACCCATGGGTGGTGGGCCTGGATGTATCGAGAAATCTTCGCCTCGGTCCCTCCCGCCGCCTATGGTCATGTGATGAATTTGCTGCTCACCCCGAGCGGTGGCGGCAGCGGCACATTCACACCGGGCGTGCCGACCGTGCTTGATCAACCCTTCATCGTCGGTGCGCATTGGTCGAACCCGCATTTCACCGCACCGGGCCAAAATATCAGCTTCGCCATGCCGCCCGGTCCGTATTTAGTGCCCTCAATGTCCGGCACCCCCAACCCGATTAACGCACTCGCTTCGGCAGCTGGCGCAAGCCATCGCGCCCATCCGGTGGTGACTTATCTCGGGCAGATTGATTGGAAAACCACGCTCGATTTTCCGGCCGGTTATACGCCGAGCTACCTGCCCCATGACGTCACGGTGACCAACACAGCAGGCAGCTTCATCTATCACGTGACGATGGCCAATAACAGCATCGTCACCACCTACACGCTCAAGCTCAATAAAATTGTCTATGGGCAAAACTCCTATCCGGCTCTGCATCAATTATTGCTGGCGGACCTCAAATCGCAACGTACCCCATTCGTCTTGACCCAAACATCAGCCGCCAAGAAGCGGAGCTAACCATGACAAAATCAATTGTTGGTATCAGCGCCCTCACCGGTGCCGTGCTGCTCGCCACATCTGCGGTCAGCCAAGCGGCGAGCAAACCAGCCCCTATAGTCAATTACCAAATTCTGCGCGACCGCACGGTCATCCAGGTGCATAAAAACGGTAGCTACACCAAAACCGTGACTCGCATTGTCCAGCCGCTCACCACCGAGGGCGTGCAGTCCAGCTCGCAAATCGCCGTGGCCTATCCAGCCAATTTCGCGACAGCAAAAGTGCTCTATGCCTATACCGAGACCAAATCAGGCAAAAAGCTCAACGTGGTGCCCTCGGCCATTTTCGATCAATCGGCCCATAGCGCGCTCACCGCACCATTTTTGAGTGATGGCAAAATCCAAAGCCTGATTTTCCCGGCGGTGCATCCGGGCGATGTGCTGCATATCAAATACCAGCTTACCTTCGCCCATCCCTATCTGCCCGGCATCTATGCCGCTGCCTTGGTCCTCAGCCCATCGATCCCGATCAAGAACGCCACCCTCGAACTCAGTGTGCCACAAGGCATGCATGTCTATGCCAACATCCGTGGCCCCTGGACAGTGAAAAAATCCCGCCAAACCGTGACGATCACCGGCTCCTATCAGGGTGCAATTTTCCCGCCACTCGGCAGCGCCGCGATCAGCCAGTACGCGCCGATGGCCGTCGTCACCACTAGCGCAGATTGGAAAGACCTTGCTAAGGCCTACAGCAAGGCCGCCCAACCCGCGACAACGCTCACGCCCACAATCAAAACCGTCGCGCATCAAGCAGCCCAAGGTGCGACCGGGGTTGCCGCCGTGCAGAATATCTATCGCTGGATGCAAAAAAACATCCAAACCATCTCGGTGAATTATCGAAGTGCTGGCTTTGTGCCCCCCGCCGCCAGCGAAACCTTGGCCAAAAAACTCGGCGATAGTAACGCGAGTGCCACCTTGCTCTGCGCTTTGCTGCAGGCCGAAAACATCAAAGCCGTACCCGCCTTGATGTCACAAAGCCCGCGCTTCGTCCCGTATCCGGGGGTTGATCCGTTCGCCTTCAGCCATTTCATGGTTTATGTGCCGGCCTACGGACTTTATCTCGACCCGCATGACCGGCACGCTGCAATCAATAGCGTCCCGATCATGGATGCCGGGCGGCCCGTTCTGCTCACGGGCGCTGACGCCAAATTGACCACCACGCCCGGCCCTGATCTGAACAGCGTGCAATATGCCATGACCGATACGATGAAGCTGGCGCGGTCCGGCGAGTTATCTGGCCGTTCGCGCCAAGTCGCGCAAGGCTGGCGCGCCGCTGAAAAGCGCGCCGTGCTCGGCGACAAGGTCGGTCGGCGCTTGATCAACGCCGTCGAGGCCAGTTTTTACCAGCAAGGCAATTTCGGCACGATCAGCCATTTTCAAATCGAAAATCGCGATGACATCAATAAACCGATTGCTGTTACCTATCATTTCAAGAAATTCGGCGTGCTCGATGGCGGCAGCAAAGGCGCGATGCTGATCCCCTCGGATCATCTGATTGCCGGTGCGCTCGCCCCGTTCGTGGACCAATCAAAACGCGCCGTGCCGACGGTCACGAAGCCGCAGCGCATCCAATATACGCTGCATTTGCAATTGCCCCTGAGCATGAGCCCAGAATTCATGCCACAAGGCGAAAAAATTTCGACGCCGATTGGCGATTACGCGGTGACGTATACGATCAAAAACCATGTGCTGACCGTGCAAAAATCACTGGCCTTGAAATCGTTTGTCGTGAATCCCGCCGATTATCATTACCTGCATACACTCGCGATCAAGGCGTTGCAGAATAGCCATCAAGTATTGTTACTGAAAAAAGCGAAGCTTTCATCATAAAAATCAGCAAGGCGGCGGTCACTTGCCGCCTTGTTATCCCACCGCCAGATTTTGCAGCAGCGCCGCGTGCAACATATCGCGCGCAACTTTAACCGGCCCGAGCAGCGTGCCATGTTCAATCACCACCGCAACAGCAAAGCGGGGCTGATCGAGCGGGGCATACCCAACAAAAAGAGCATTGGGCCGATATTTCCACGGTAATTTCGCATCGTTATAATTGGCCGCCTCCATCGCGGCGTTCTCGTTAATCACCTGCGCGGTGCCAGTTTTGCCAGCCATGCGCAGTCCACCCGGCATCACCAGCCGCCCCTCCCACGAGGTGCCAAGTGGCGTATTCACCACCTCATCCAACCCTTGGCGCACCACGGCCAAATGCCGATCAGACAGATCCAACGGCCCTGGATCTGGTCGGCGCACGGGTTTGCCACCAATCGCGCGCACCAAATGCGGCTCGATCATCCGCCCCGATCCGACCCGCGCAATCATCGTCGCTAAATTCAGCGGGGTGAACACGGTATAGCCCTGACCAATGCCCTGCACGGCAGTGTCACCCCGCGTCCAGCTAATCCGCCGGGCGCGCGCCCAGGCGTGATCGGGTAAAAACCCGGCTGCCACATCAGGAAAATCAATCGGCACCGCACCGGTCAGACCTAGTTGCCGCCCCATCGAGGCCATCCGATCGATCCCGATCCGCATCGCGACATGATAATAAAACACATCGCAGCTTTGTTGCAGCGCTCCCGCCGCATCAAGCCAACCATGCCCGGAGCGCAACCAGCAATAAAACATCCGGTTACCAATTTTCAAATGACCGGGGCAATAAAACCGCGTGGTCTCCGTAATCGCCCCACAACGCAGCGCCGCCAAGGCCACTGTTGGTTTGAACGAAGACCCCGGCGCATATAAACCCTGCGTCGCCCGATTGATCAAAGGCCGTTCAGGGTCATGCATCCAACGTGACCAAACCGCATCCGGCACACCGCGCTCGAACCAAGCCGGATCGAACGACGGCGCACTGGCCATCGCCAGCACCCCACCGCTCGCAATATCAAGCAGTACCGCCGCGCCGGGCCGCCCGCGCATGGACGCGACGCTCGCCTTTTGCAAATCAGCATCCAGCGTTAATTGCACCGTGGCTCCGGCGCGGCCCGCATCATTGTCGATCACACGCACCACCGAGCCGAGCTCATCGACCTCGCTTTCGATCACGCCCGGCTCGCCCTGCAAAACACGATCATAAGCCTGTTCGATCCCAGCGCCGCCCACCCGCGCGCCGGGCAATGCCAGCACCGGGTGGCGCTGGACCTGAGCAGGCCGGGGCCGCACCACATAGCCCACCAAATGCGCGGCCTGCCGCCCCAGCGGGTAAAAGCGCGAAAATCCCCGATCAATAATCACGCCCGGCAATTGTGGCCGATGCACCTCCAGCCGGGCCATCGCGTGCCAATCCAAATCATGCTTAAGCAGCAGGGGAACATAGCGCACCGGCCCTGCCAAAATCCGCGCCACCCTGGCCCGCTCCAGCACCGATAGCGGCACCAGCCGGGCAAACCGCTTAATCACCGTCTGTGGATCCTGCACATCGGTCATCAAGAACAAAGCACGCCATTGCTGATGATTGCCCGCGAGCAGAGCGCCCGCACGATCAATGATCAAACCGCGCTGCGCCGCCCGTGGCCGCTGCGCAATCGCGTTGGCCTGGGCGCGCTTGCGATAATGTCGATGCTCCAGCACCTGCACATCGTAAAGTCGGCCAACCAGTGCGGCGAACACCGCGAATTGGGTGCCGCCCAGCAGCAGCGCACGCCGGGTAAACACACCCCGTTGCATCCGATCTCGCATCATCGCCGCTTGGTGGGATGATCCGGCGCAAAACCCAAATCAATTTTCAGCGATCACCCGCGCGCAGCGGGCCGCTCAGGTCGTGAGAAATCCGCCATCGACCGGAATGATCGTGCCGGTGATGAAGGCCGCGCGATCAGAGGCCAGAAATACAGCGAGGGCCGCCGTATCATCCGGCGCGGCGAGCCGCCCGATAGGAATGCGCCGGAGAATGGCGGCCTGCACGCTGGGATCGAGCTGTGCGGCTGTCATCGCGGTGGCCGTTACCGCCGGCGCGATGGCATTGACCGTGATGCCTGCGGGGCCAAGCTCGCGGGCAAGCCCCATGGTGAGCGCAGCAACGCCCGCTTTGGT
Source organism: Pseudomonadota bacterium (assembly GCA_021808315.1). Taxonomy (GTDB): domain Bacteria; phylum Pseudomonadota; class Alphaproteobacteria; order Acetobacterales; family Acetobacteraceae; genus Acidiphilium. Next base: position 8,469 of record JAKBBY010000034.1, read on the forward strand.
CACGCCATAGAGCACATTGCCCAACGCCCCGCCGCCGCGAAAAGCCGATACCGAGGCAATATTGATGATCCGCCCATGCCCGCGCGCCGCCATCGGGCGGATCGCCGCTCGCACGCAATGCAAGACGCCGCGCAGATTGACCCGCTCCACCGCATCCCAATCCGCGGGCTGTGCTGCTGAGACCGGTCCGGTTTTAAGAATGCCCGCGCTGGTGACTAAAATATCCAAAGCGCCCTTTCTGAGAATCCCCTGTATGCCAGCCTCGACGGAACCAGGATCGGTGACATCCATCGCGAGGGCCTGCATGGCGTGATGACCGGCCACCGTCGCGGCGGCGGCTTCGGGCGTGCGATCCGCGCAATGGACCATGACGCCTTCGGCGGCCAGCGCCTGCGCGATCGCCCGGCCAATCCCCGAGCCTGCGCCGGTCACCAGAGCAACGCGACCTGAAAGCCCTAATTGCATATCACTCTGCCGCGAGGCCGAGGATATGACGGGCCTCCTGCGCGGTGGCAGGACGCCGACCATATTGGGCCGCGAGGCCAACCATTTGTGTCACCAATTCAGCATTGCTGGCTGCAAGCCGGGTGCCATCGAACCGCACATTATCTTCAAGTCCGGTGCGGACATGGCCGCCTTCGGCGAGGCACCAGCGCGCCACCTCGGCCTGAAACCGGCCAATGCCCGCCGCCTTCCACGTGGCGTCGGGCATTAGGCTGCGTAATTCTGCGAGCAGAAAGTCGAATATTTCCCGGCGCACCGGCAAGGCATTGCGCACACCGAGCACAAATTGAACATGCGGATGTGAAGCCAGCAGCCCTTGATCGGCCAAGGCTTTGGCATTGTACAGCATCGCCAGATCGAACACCTCGATTTCAGGTTTGACGCCATTGGTCAGCATCGATTGTGCAAGGGAGGTGACGAAATCGGGGGGATTGTCATAGACCTGTGCTGGAAAATTGGTCGAGCCGGTGGCCAAGGAGGCCATGTCTGGGCGGAGCGGAATGCAGGATGCGCGCTCTTCTAACGAACGACCTCGACCGCCCGTTGAAAATTGCACGATCATGCCGGGGCAATGCCGACGCACCCCCTCCTGCACGGCGGCGAACAAGGCTGGGTCTGAGCCGGGAGATTCATCAGGGTTGCGCGCATGGATATGGGCAAGAGTTGCGCCCGCTTCGAAGGCTTGATGGATGGATTCGATTTGCTCAGGCGGTGTAATCGGCACCGCTGGATTATCCGCCTTGCGGGCGACAGCGCCATTGATCGCGACGGTGATGATGACAGGTTCAGTCATGGGCGCGCTCCTCGCGTGGTCAGTGTTTTTCGATGAAGTGAAACGAGGTGATGTCGGGCCGACGGGCAATTTCGCGCACCAATGTTAGGAGCGGTGTCCCCGTCAGCGGGTAATCGGTGTTGATCGGTCCAGCTTCACGCAGCGCGTTGACTTCCGGGGTTGCATAGAAAGCGGCGAGCAATAAATCATCATCCGATTGGAACGGCCCATGGGCGGCACGCACGGCGGGCAGGCCCGGTTCGAGCATTGCACCAGGACGCTCGGAGATTGGCACCGCACCACGGGCCACCCGATCGAGCAGATTCTGATCGATCGGTCCTGCCACCTCACCATAATAGCCCAGCAAATATTTGCGCACTTCATCGGGGATGGTGGCGTAGCGCTCACGCCCCATGACGTTGAGCACGGATTGGGTCACGACGAATTGGGCGAATGGACTAACAATAATCGGGTAGCCCAGATCGCAGCGCACCCGTCCGGCTTCTTCCAGAATTTCGTCCAGACGATGTTCGATACCGATGGTTTTCAGCTGCGAGCGCAGGTTAGAAATCATGCCGCCGGGCATCTGGTGGGCGTAGTGAAATTCGTCATACTCAGCGATGGCACCGACTGGTTTGCCTTCACGGGCTGCGATATAGGCCAGCCGCTCGGCTGCCGCTTCAACCAAGGCCAGATCGATGCCGGGCTCATAGCCAAGGCGCGTGAGATTACGCACGACCGACTCAGTCGCGGGGTGCGACGCGCCGTTCGCCAGCGGCGATGTGGCGGTATGCACGACATCAACGCCGAGGGCGACGGCGCGCATAGCGGTTGCTGGTGCCAAGCCGGTCAAGCAGTGGCTGTGTAAATGCAAAGGCAGCGTGCCGCACGCCGTGCGAATGATCGGTATCAACGTGGCGACCCGTTCGGGCGTGAGCAATCCACTTGGGTCTTTCAGATAAATCGCGTCAACGCCGAGGGCAACTAATTCACGGACTTTCTTGGCGTAATAAGCATCGGTATGAACCGGACTGAGCGTGTAGACGACCCCTGCAGCGATATAGAGCCCGACTTGGCGGGCAGCGCGCACCGGCACTTCGAGATTGCGGATATCGTTCAGCGCATCATACGGCGTGTGATAGCGCATCCCCTGCGCGCGAATGCGTTCGGCGGTGAGGGCAACAATGTCATCGGGGAAAAATTCAAAGGTGAAGAGGCTTTGCCCGCGCGTCATCACCGCCAAGGGTGTTTCGGTGACCCAGTCGCTGAGAATGCGCATCCGCTCCCACGGATTTTCACGCAAATAGCGTACGCAAACATCAAACACCGCACCGCCCACCAGATCAATCGCCTCAAACCCGGCTCGGTCGAGCAGTGGCGCGATTTCACGCATCATGCCCGTGGTCATTCGCGTGGCCCAAAGGCATTGATGGCCATCGCGCAGTGTGACATCGAACAAACGCACGGTGCGGCGGGGCGCGCTTATCATGGGCTTCGTTCCTGTTCGATCCAGCGTGTATGGATCGCGGCGGTGCGAAATGCTTCGGTGGTCAGTAGCTTGGCATGAAATGGCAAGGTTGTCGGGACGCCACGAACATCAAAGCGCGCAATGGCCTGTTGGGACGCCGCAATTGCTTCGGCGCGCGTTGGTTTATGAATAATCAGCTTGCCTAACAGCGAATCATAATATGGTGACACATGCCAGCCGGGATAGACGTGACTATCCACCCTGATACCGGCACCGCGCGGTGGTTGCCAGGCTGAAATTGGGCCTGGCGCGGGACGAAACCCGTCATCAGCATCCTCGGCATTGATGCGAAACTCGATGGCGACACCGTGCGGTTCGCCTGGTTGGCTAATTAAGAGCGGCGCGCCTGCGGCAACGCGGAATTGTTCGGCAACCAAATCGGTTCCGGTCAGCATTTCGGTCACGGGATGCTCCACCTGGATGCGGGTGTTCATTTCGATGAAATAGGCCCGGTCTGTCGCGGGATCATAGATAAACTCGACGGTGCCTGCCCCTTCATAGCCCACGCCGCGCGCAAGAGCTTCGGCAGCTTGGGTTATCTCGTGGCGACGCGCGGCTGGCAGAATGGGCGATGGCGCTTCTTCGATAAGTTTTTGATGACGCCGCTGCACACTGCAATCTCGCTCCCCTAAATGCACGACATGGCCGTGCCGATCCGCGAAAATTTGCACCTCGACATGGCGGACTTGGCGAAAAAATCGCTCCAGATAAATTTCGGCGTTCCCGAACGCGGCCTTCGCTTCGGCTGAGGCCTGCATGAAACAGGTGGCGAAGCTGGCGATATCCTCAGCAATCCGCATGCCTCGGCCACCACCGCCGGCACTGGCCTTCAGCAGAATGGGAAATCCAATTTGCTCAGCAGCCGCCAGCGCTTCCTCGACCGTGACGAAACCATGCTCAGAGCCGGGGACGATTGCCATGCCCAGGCTCGCGGCGGTGCGACGGGCTTGGGCTTTGTCGCCCATCAAGGCGATGATCTCGGGCGGCGGGCCGATGAATGTTAGTCCTGCACTGCGACATTGCTCGGCAAACTCGGCATTTTCCGAGAGAAACCCATAGCCTGGATAAATCGCGTCACAGCCCGTGGCGCGCGCGGCGGTGATCAGGCCGGGGCCGTTCAGATAGCTCAGTGCCGCAGAGGCGGGGCCGATACAAACCGCATGATCTGCGGCCCAGACATGGGGCAACGCTGCATCCGGCGGTGTGTAGCCCGCTACCGTCTCCAGACCCAGTGCCCGGCACACGCGCACCGCGCGCAGCGCAATCTCGCCGCGGTTGGCGATGAAGACTCTGATCAAGGCGTTTACTCCCTTCGTCCTATTGCGAGGCTATTCTGAAAAAAATCATCTTGCAAGATGATTCATATTGTTGTCTGATAAGGTTAAGATAAAAGGAGGGGACTAGCCCATGTTGCGATACGAAGACGTCGCTGAACTGGTTCGTATTATTGATGGCTCATCCTGCGCCGAATTCGTGCTCGATACCCCAGAGTTGAAATTGACCCTGCGCCGTCACGGTATCGTGGGTCCAATCGCGCCTGTGCCAACACCCAATGCGCCACACGCGGCACCGCCCGCAGCGCCAATGGTTGCGCCGACACAGACTGCGGCCGCACCGAGATTAACTGGGCATCAACAAGTTGAGGCGCCGATGATTGGCACGTTTTACGGTGCGCCAGCACCCGGCCAGCCGCCTTTCGTCCAACTGGGCAGTCAGGTTGCAGCGGGTGATAAACTTTGCCTGATTGAAGTGATGAAGCTTTATACAACGATTTTTGCACCGGCGTCGGGAATTATCCGCGAGATTTGTGCGCACGATGGCGAATTGGTGGAGTATGGCCAGACATTGTTCGTGATTGAACCGGTGTAATGGTTTAAACTTTTAGCTGAGTAGGACGGATAGCAAGCCAAGCACACCCGATGCGGCCATGAGCGTTAGCAAAAATCCGTTAAAGGCTTCGGCTGAGACATAGTGAACGGCCTTGATCCCGATTACCATGCCGATACCCACGCAGGGAGCCAGCCCCAGGGTGGTTGTTAGCCATGCGGTGCGTGCGAGGCCCGATAGGATGGCCACGATAATGGCCACCAGAAAGCTGGCAAGATTGAATGTTAATAGGAGGGTTCGGCTATGATGCACGTCCCGGCGCTGCAGGGCGACGGTCAATGCCGGTATCGGGCCGCCCATGCCGGTGCAGCCGTTCAACACGCCACCGATCAGCCCAGCCAAAGCCAAGGGCAAAACGCCGTCCGGCAGGCGCAACGGCAAGCGCGCAGCGCGGAGCAGAGCGACACTGATTGCGAGGAGCGCGATCATTAATTTGATCGTTCGCGGTTCAAGAATGCCAAGCAACAGCAGGCCAGCCGGCGTGCCGATCAGCGCCGCCATGCCGATGGTGACCGCAGCGCGGGGGGGAACCATTCGGCGCGCCCCGGCCAGCACCACGATGCTGACCAAGGCCCCCAAAACCATGGTTTGGAATACGACTTGCCGTGGACTGCCCGACAAGATTGCGAAAACTGGCGCGAATACCAACCCAAAGCCAAACCCGGCAAAGCCGGTCACCATGCCGCCGAGAAATGCGGCAAGCCCTGCGCTGAGCATGAGCCAATCAGACATTGCAACCGCCACTGGGATGAGCAGATGACCGTGCGCGAACGCGGTGCCATTGATGGACCGCGTTCGGCACGGCGCACACCCGCCGGGCAATGCGCCCGCTACCGATCAAGTTTCATCCCGGCACCATCTAACCCACCGACGGCGGCACCTCGATAGATTGTTAGATCAGTGCCGGTTTCTTCGACGCTACGGCCAGAAGTTTGAAAGCCAAGCAACATGATCGGGATAATACTCACGAAAGTGAGCGAGGCCAATAAGGTATAAAGCGACGGCGCTGCCATCTCGCTCGCAAGGATCGGAAACATATAGACGAGCACGACGCCACCCAGAAAGCGGGTGATACTTTCGCCGATCATTGATCCCGATGCGCGCAGGCGGGTTGGAAATTGTTCCGCCATGTAGAGTTTTGCGAGAGGAAACCCGGCATAGACGAACGCCCAGGTTACCATCGCGGCGATAATGACGCCCCAGCGTGGCAAAGGCTGACCGAGAGCAATGGTTGCGAGCGCGGCGATCGTCATGACGACAACAAGCCCCCAACGACGACTAATCCGATCACCCATGAGGCCCGCGACGGCATTTGAAATGACCGTGAGGAAAAGTAGGCCCGATGTATAATAGAGCGCATCGGTTTTTCCGGCTCCCATGCGGCTCAGGATGCTCGGCCCATAGAGCGTGATCACGTAGAACACGATAAAGGGTGAGAGCAAAGCAAAATAAGACACGAAGCACCGAATAAGGTAAGGCGGCTTCGTGAAATCCAGGAGTGACACGCGCCGCGCCGCCGTGACTTCCAACACCCGCAGCGATGAACGATCAATCAACGAATCGTCATGCGGCAAGTTACTGACATTTTCTAAATGCTCGACGAAGCCACGAACCCGATCAATCTGACCCGCTTTGAGCAAAAATCGCGGCGACTCAGGTAGAAAAATGATGACCACTGGCATGACCAAGATGGTCGCGCCGCCTAACATCAGCAATATCCGCCACGCTTCTGAATCGGGTATGTGACCAACGATGAGCGCGCCGGCCAAGGTGTTCAAACCATAGGCAAAGCCCAGCAGTGAATTGGAAAGTCCGACGGCGGTGCCACGCGCACTCTTATTGACAAATTCCGAGAGCAACAGATACGGCACCGGGAATACTGCACCTTGCCCGAGGCCCGCAAGGAAACGGCAGGCGACCAGTTCGCTGATCGACTGCGAGAAGCTCGCTAAGAAGGTGAAGACGCTGAATACGACGATACCACCGAGTAAGGTTGTTTTTCTGCCAAACCGATCGGCAATCCGCCCTGCTGGCAATAGACCCACCACGATGCCGAACGTGCCAGCACTCGCAATCAGGCCGACTTGCTTGGGGGCGAGATGCCAGGTTTTTTTGAGCAAAAACAAAACGGGGGCGATGATACCGATATCAAACGCTTCTAGAATCCAAACCAAACCGAGCAGGGCGATCAGGCCGAGCACCGTTTTGTTGATGGGGATTCGATCAAGCCTAGCCAGAAGGTTTTCCTGGATGATGAGATCTTGTTCACTGATCGTAGCCATTTCATTTCTTCCTTTTGTCTTGGATGGTTTATTTTCGCATCGACATACTCATAGGCTTGTTGTTTTATTCACGAGTCATGCCGACATTGTTGCCAACGCTGGCGATAAGGCCGCCAGCGCGCCGACAATTTGATTGGGTGTATCGACCACGGTGACGGAAGCTGCTTCTAACGCTGTGCGTTTGCTCAGATAGCTGCCACCGGAACCGGCAACGATGGCACCTGCATGGCCCATTTTCCGCCCCGGCGGCGCGGCGCGCCCAGCGATGAAAGCGACAACGGGCTTGTGCATGGTGCGGGCATAGTCTGCGGCTTCTTCCTCCATCGTGCCGCCGATTTCGCCGACCAAAACCACGGCGTCGGTCCGGTCATCGCGATCAAGGGCTTTGAGCGCATCAAGGCTCGTTGTGCCAATCATCGGATCGCCGCCAATGCCGATAAAGCTTGATTGACCAAAGCCGCCGCGCGTCAGGTTCAGGCAGATCAATGTGCCCAGGCTGCCGCTTCGTGAAATCACACCGACCCGACCAGGACTGAAAACCTTGTTATTATGACCTGGCATAATGCCGACAAAGGCCTCGCCGGGGGTGACGAGCCCGGCGGTGTTTGGCCCCACGATGCAGCAGCCGCGCGCATCCGATGCGGAAAATACATCGAGCATATCATGAGCCGGGACATGTTCGGTCAGCATGACCAATCCGCCAACGCCCGATTCGATAACATCCAATGCGGCATCGCGCACGCCCGCGGGGGGCACGAACATGACCGCGACGTCGGCTTGCATCGAACGCATCACCGCGTTGACCGAGGCGAACACGGGCAGACCGAGATGGGTTTCACCGGCGCGCTTTGGGTTGACCCCGGCGACGATTTGCGTGCCGACCTCGCGCATCCGCTCGGTCCAGAACGTGCCTTGACCACCGGTCATGCCGATCACGACGACGCGGTCCGAACGGCGGATAATGGGGAATGTGCTCATTGTGCTGCCTCAATCGCCGCGCGTACGGCGTCTTCCATCAAATCAAACGGCTCGACGCCGAATGCATCGCGCACCAGCGCCACCGCGTCGTCAGCCCCGGTGCCATGCACCGAGAAAAAGACGGGTAAGTTTGGCCCTAGCCGCTGCCAAGCCTCGATGACACCCCGCGCCATCACATCGGTGCGGGCGAAAGCGCCGCAAAAATTGACGACTAAAGCGCGAATTTCTGGTTTTGAGAGCAAGAGCTCCAGGGCTGGTTCGGCTTTGGTGTAGGCATCGCCGCCGATTTCAAGAAAATTGGCGGGCTTGCCGCCCAATACGCTTACCACATCCATTGTGGTCATGGTGAGGCCAGCGCCGTTAGCAAGAATGCCGACGGGGCCATCCAATTCGATGAATTTGAGCCCGACGTCACTGGCCTTCCGTTCAAGGGTGGTCGATGGATCGGGCGCGGCAGCGGCGGCGAGCGCGGCCTGGCGATAGGCGGCGCTATCATCAAGGACAAATTTGCAGTCCAAGGCGGCAATCGTGCCATCAGCGAGCTGCACCAGCGGATTGATTTCGATCAATTCCGCGTCGGTCTCGCGATAGCGCCGATACAGCGCCACCAAAATGCGCGCGATATCCGACTGCGCGGTGCCTAACGCCAAGCCCGCGAGCATGGCATTCGCATCGAGTTCATCGAATTGATCGACCGTGCGCACCCAATGTTTGCGCAGCATTTCTGGTCGTGATTCAGCGATTTCTTCGATATCCATGCCCCCCTCGGTGGAGAACAGCACGAGAGAGCAGCGTTCGCGCGGTGCGTGCAGGACAGCCGCGTAATATTCGTGGGTAATCTTGGCTTGTGCTTCGATCATCACGGTTTCAACACGATGACCTGCGATGCTCATGCCAAGAATATGCTCAGCGGCGTTGCGCGCCTCAGCGGGTGTTGCCGCGAGGCGAATGCCGCCTGCTTTGCCACGTTTACCGGTTGGCACCTGGGCTTTTACCACGCACGGGCCGATGCGTTCGGCGGCGGCGGTAACGTCGGCCAGCGTATGGCACAGCGCACTATCGAGTAACATTATATTGGCCGGTGCGAGCACAAGGCGCTTGGCATCATATTCCATGAGATTCATGCTGCTATCCTCACTTGCCGAATTTTGACCAATAGGCGCCGAATAATTCGTCTTCGCTTGGGCGATCTTCAGCGATGGGCACCACCAGATGGGTAATATTGATGAAATGCCGATAGTTTAGATTTTCGCTGATCGCGTTTTTTTGCCAGCTTCCACATCCCATACTCAGGGTAAATTCCAATCCACTATCGAAACCACCGCCATTGCCAAAGGTATGGGCGAAATTTACCAAGACGCGGACCACATCGAGCGTTTCAGCAAGTTGACGCGCGCGCTCGGGACGGGTGGTGTGCAGACCACAGGAATGGCCGCGACCCTGATGATCGAGGATATCGCGCACGATTTCGGTTGCGGCGGCAAAATTCGGAGCACGATAGACCGCCAAA
>JAKBBY010000233.1 GCA_021808315.1 Pseudomonadota bacterium
CCGGTCATGCGGGCGCCGCTCATGCCATAAGGATGGCCGATTGAGATCGAACCGCCATCGACATTCAGTTTGTCGTGCGGAATGCCAAGCTTGTTCGCGCAATAGAGCACTTGGCTGGCGAAAGCTTCGTTCAGTTCCCAGAGATCAATATCATCGATGGTCAGGCCGTGACGCTTGAGCAAACGGGGAATGGCATAGACTGGGCCAATACCCATCTCGTCAGGCTCGCAGCCAGCGACCACGAAACCCCGGAAAATGCCAAGCGGGGTCAGGCCACGCTTGGCGGCTTCGGTGTCGGACATCATGACGCAGGCGGAGGCGCCATCGGAGAGCTGGCTCGCATTGCCGGCGGTGATGAATTTATCCTCGCCGCGCACCGGCTTGAGCTTGGCGAGGCCTTCAATATTGGTATCCGGGCGGTTGCCTTCGTCTTGGCGCAGCGTCACCTGCTCGTGGGTGATTTCCTTGGTTTCTTTGTTCTCCACCGCTTTGGTGGTGGTCACCGGGATGATTTCGTGATCGAAACGCCCCGCTTGTTGGCCGGCAGCGGTGCGGCGCTGGCTTTCGAGCGCGTAGGCATCCTGCATCTCGCGGGTGATGTTGTAGCGAGCGGCCACGATGTCGGCGGTTTCGATCATCGGCATATAGACGGCGGGCTTGTGTTCGCGCAGCCAGGGATCGAAGGCGCGCTCACCGCCGATGGGGTTGGAGGTCAGGCTGATCGATTCTAAGCCACCGGCAATCACCACCGGTGCGCCCTCGACCATGATTTGGTGGGCGCCGAGCGCGATGGCTTGCAGGCCGGAGGAGCAAAACCGGTTCACCGTCATGGCGGCGGCATTGACATTAATGCCGGCGCGCACCGCAGCGAGGCGGGCGACATTGCTGCCCGTGGTGCCTTCGGGTGTGGCGCAGCCGAGGATCACGTCTTCGATTTCATCCGGGGCGACTTTGGCGCGGCTGAGCGCCTCGCGGATGGCGAACGCGCCGAGCGTGGGGCCGGGGGTGATGTTGAAGGCGCCGCGAAAGGCTTTGCCAATGGGCGTGCGGGCGGTGGAGACGATGACGGCTTCGACCATGCGAGACTCCTAGAGAGTGGGCTTGTGGTGAGTGGTTTTGGCAATTTCTTCGGCGACCAGCTCTTTGCGCGAGAACTTGCCGACCGAGGTTTTTGGTAGCTGATCGCGAAACTCGATGGCGGTGGGCATTTCGTGGCGACCAAGCTTATCGGCGAGGAACTCCCGCAAGGCGTCGAGGGTGAAAGCTTGGGCGCCGGGTTTGAGGGTGACGAAGGCTTTGGCCGATTGGCCGCGATACGGATCGGGGATGCCGACGACAATGGCTTCGGCGACATCGGGATGCTCATAAATCGCGGATTCGATCATGGTCGGGTAAACATTAAAGCCCCCGGAGAGGATCATGTCCTTTTTCCGGTCCACGAAAAACACCATGCCGTTCGGGTCGATCCGGCCAATATCGCCGGTGAGGAAATGGCCGTCGATGAAGCTTGCGGCATTTTCCTCAGGCTTGTTCCAATAGGCTTTGAATACGTTCGGGCCTTTGACGCGCACCTCGCCGACTTCGCCATAGGGCAAAATCCGGGTTGGATCATCAAGGGCAACGACATCAAGCAGCACGCCAGGCAGCGGCATGCCAGCAGAGCCAGGGATAAACATGCCATCGAGCAAATTGCCGGTTCCCGCCGAGGCGGTTTCGGTCATGCCCCAACCGCCGCCAAGGCGCATGCCGGTAATGCGTTCAAATCGCTGGCCGATTTCAACGGGCAGGGGCGCACCGCCAGAGCCGACCAAGAGCAGGGAGGACAGGTCGCGGTTTTCCAGGTCCGGCACGTTGGCGAGGGCGATCCACATGGTCGGCACACCCGGAAAATAGCTGGCCTTGTTGACCTCGATATCGTGCAAGGTGGTTTGCGGATCGAATTTCAGGCGGAGCAATAATTCGCTGCCGCGCGAGAGTTGCAGCAGCAGCAAGACCACCAGCGCGTAGATATGAAACAGCGGCAACACACAAATAGCGCGCAGGCGGGTGCCACGGGGAAACCGGCCCTGACCATCGATGAAAGCCTCATAGATGGCGACTGAGGCGCGCAAGGTGGCGTGGGTATGCATCGCCCCTTTCGGCAGGCCGGTGGTGCCGCCGGTATATTGCAGGAGCGCAAGATCATCCGGGTCGATCACCGGCAGCGGGGCCGGGTGGGCGCGGCCCGTCGCGCGTACCGCATCAAGCGTGGTCACGCGCGGATCATCGGTGGGGATTGGCGGGTGGGGCATGCCGGGGATGGGTCCGTAGGCGGCATCATCGGCGACGATCAGGTGATCGAGATCGCCTCGGGCCAAGAGTTTTTGGGCCATGCCGAGCATGGCGCCGATATTGGTGCAGATCAGAATTCGCGCGCCGGAATCATGGAGCTTATGGGCCAGCTCGCGTTCGGCATCGAGCGGCGAGAGATGCACTACCACCAGCCCTGCCGTCAGGGCGCCAAAAAAGCAGAACGGATGGGCGGGGGTGTTGGGCAGATAGAGCGCAACCCGCGCCCCTTGGCCGGGATTGAGGCTGAGCAGACCCTGTGCCACCTCATTGATGGCGGTGCCGAGGGCGGTAAAGCTGATTTTATGGCCACGATAATCGAGCGCCGGGTCATCGCCGAATTCGGCGATGGTGCGCCCGATCATCGCCGGAATGGTTTCATGCGGCGGCGTGAGATCCCAGGGTAGGCCTTTGGGGTAATTGGCCTCCCAGGGATAAGGCCGCGCGCTCATTCGGCGGCTGCTTGCGCGTGACCGGCAAAGCCCGCGAAGCCCTTGCCGCTGGCCGCGAGAGATTTCAGCAAGGCGGCGGGGGCGAGGCCAGGATCCTTAATAGTGGCGGCGTAATGCTCCAGCCGCTCGACGATGGTGGGCAGGCCGACCAGATCGGCATAGAAACACGGGCCGCCGCGCCAAACCGGCCAGCCATAGCCATAGACCCAAACGACGTCGATATCCGAGGGACGAATCGCGATGCCCTCTTCGAGAATGCGGGCAGCTTCGTTGATCATCGGGTAGGTCATCCGCTCCAGGATTTCCTGATCGCTGATCGCCCGGCGGGTGATGCCGAGGCGCGCTGCCGTATCGGTAATCAGCGCCTCGACCACCGGGTCAGGCGTGGGAGTGCGGCTGCCATTTTCATACAGATAATAGCCGCTGCCGGTTTTCTGCCCGAAACGGCCTTGTTCGCAGAGCGCATCGGAAATCGGGGCTTTGACACCGCGATGTTTGCGAATCCGCCAGCCAACATCAAGCCCGGCGAGATCGCCCATGGCAAACGGGCCCATCGGGAAGCCGAATTTCAAGATCACCGCATCGACCTGCTGCGGCAAGGCGCCTTCAAGCAGGAGACGTTCACATTCGGTGGTGCGGCGCGCGAGCATGCGGT
>JAKBBY010000035.1 GCA_021808315.1 Pseudomonadota bacterium
GGCGCCACCGGCAGGATCACGCGCGACCAGCGCGACAATGGGGCATTTCCTGCAGGATTTGGGCGAGCGGCGCGCGGTGCTGGAAGCGGTGCAGGCGATGAGCGGCTTGGCGGCGCAGGCAGGGCTGACGCTGGCGCAGTTTGCGCTGGCCTGGGTGCTGCGGCTGGAAAATGTCGCCGCCGCGATTATCGGCGCGTCGCGCCCGGAGCAGATTGACGAGAATGTCGTTGCTTCGGACGCGAACATCGACCCGGCGCTATTTGCGCAGGCGGAGGCGTTGCTGGCGCCGGTGCTGGCGGCCGCGTGATTATGGCTTGAAATTGACCGTGCCCAGCCCGCTGGTGTGAATATGGCGCACTGGCGGGTTGCCATGAATGGTGACATAGCCGACGCCACTGAGATCGATGGTGACGCTCTTGGTGACGTTGGCCTTTATTTTGCTAATCCCGCTGATATGGGCGGTAAAATGATCAATTTTGAGTTGGCGCGCATCGATCCGCGAATCGCCGCTGATCGCGACGGTGAGGTTGTGGATCTGGCCTTGCAGGGCGAGTTCAGCGGCACCTGAGAGATTGAGCGTGAGGTTTTGCGCATCCAGATGATCGAGCGTGCCATGGACCAGCCCGCTATCATCAATGCGGGTTAGGCGCGGCAGGGTGATGGTCAGCAGGATCGAATGGCCGTTCATGCTGAAATCATTCAGATCGCCCTCGGTATGCACATCGAGCACCCCGTCATGCACGGTTAGGCGCAGATGGCGCAGCACCGGTGCGGGGGCGCTGACGCTCACCTTCTGGGTCGGGCCTTGGGTGAAATGCAGGCCGATCAGCGGGCTGATGGTGATGGCATGAAAGGGCGGCAGCGTTTCCACGACGGGCGCTGGGCTTGCGGCCCGCGCCGCGCCGGGGTGGGTCAGCATGCCCGCCAGCAGCGCCAGGCCGAGGGTTGCGGTGATTAATGTCGTTGATGGGCGTGTTGTTGTTGGGCGTGTTGTTGAGCTGGCGGTTATGGGGACGGTGGGGCAGGGCATGGGATGGTTCCTTACAAGAGGCCGCCGATCAGAAAGACGATGACGCTAAAAATCAAGCCCGTGATCGCCATGGCGCCGATCAGGCTTACGAGCTGCATGCGCCATGAGACGGGCATGAGTTGCTCGGGCGAGGGCAAGGCTTTGATCGACAGGCCGCGCGTATAGGCTTCGCGGATCAGGCGCTGGGGGCTTTTGGCCGATAAAGCGGGGTGGGGCAGGGTGGGGGCGATGAGATCATCGTTGATTGCGGTGGACATGGTGGTTGCCTTTCGGTGGGAGGGGAAAATCAGCGGCGATTATCGGCGTCGCGGACGCTGTTGGTGCGTTCGAGGCGGGCGAGGCGTTGATCGAGCATGGCGAAACGATGGGCGAGGCGATCAATGAGGCTGGAAAACGGGTTGGGTGGTGGGTTGGTCCTGCCGCTCAGGTGATCCTGCAACCGGCTGAGATGGCGTGTGAGCCGGGTGCGGCGGCGATGCAGGCCGATGGAGAGGGCGAGATAGAGGATCAGGGTGATGATCGGCGCATGCAGCGCGATCAGGAGGGTTGCGAGGCGGATGATCCAGGCCGGCAGGGTGCTGGCATGGGCGATGGCCGCGCAGACGCCGCCGATCAGGGGCCGGGCGGGCCTTTGGTCTGTGGGGTAGAGTGTGCTGCTCATGGGAAACGCCTTTCGGGATGCGGGACGCTGAAGGCTTGATCGTTATCGAGCACGGCGCGTTCGAGGGTGGCGATGCGCGCTTCGAGGCGCGAGGCCGAGGCTTGCAGCGATTCGAGCACCGCGCGATCCTGGCTGCTGAGGCCGACGCCACGGCTCATCACGTGTAATTTATAGGCCTTGAAGCCAAACACGCAGACGATGGCGACGATCGGGATCAGGAAGGGCATATATTCGACCATGGAGATCTCCCTATTGGCGCGGCATCAGGCCGCTTGATCGTTGGGATTGAGTTTGGATTTCAGCGCGGCCAATTCAGCCTCGACGTTGGCGTCCGCTTCGAGATTGGCGAATTCGTCATGCAGGCTGGGGGTGGGTGGGGTGCGGCCCAGCTCGTAGGATTCGGCCCGTCCTTCCATCATGTCGAGATTGCGCTCGACCTGTTCGAAGCGGGCGAAAGCGTCCGTCACGCGTTCATCATAGAGGCTGCGTTTGACGCGCAGGCGCGTTGTTGCACTTTGCTGGCGGATCGCGATCGATTTTTCACGGGATTTGGCGTCATCGAGCTTGGCTTGGAGTTTACCGACATCCTCATTTTGCTGGGCGATGGCGGCTTGCACTTGGGCGATATGCTCTTGGGCTTCGGCGATGGCCGTGGTCGCGCGCGATTTGGCGAGTAGGGCGGCGCGGGCGAGGTCTTCGCGGTTGCGACCGAGTGCGAATTCGGCTTTGCGCTGCCATTCATCGGCATCGCGGGTGAGGTTGGTGATCCGGCGTTCGAGCTCGCGGCGCTCGGCGATCATGCGCACGGCGGCGGAGCGAACTTCGACCAGCGTGTCTTCCATTTCCTGGATCACCAGCCGGACCAGCTTTTGCGGGTCTTCCGCGTGATCGAGCAGGGCGTTGAGGTTGGAATTGATAATGTCGGAGAGGCGGGAGAAAATACTCATGGGAGGCTCCGTGGGTTGCGGTGGTGATGGTTTTGCAAAGGGCGTGCCAAGTTTTCTTGGCGTGTGTTTCCAAGGACTTGACGGATTTTTCTTGTTTGTCGGGCGGCATAATGCTAAAAATTGGTTACTAATAATTAGGAATTAGGATGAATACGGACACGCCAGCGACGCCGATTGGTCAAAGCCCCGCCTTTTTGGCGATGCTCGCGCATGTTTCGGATCTCGCGCCGATTGACCGGCCGGTTTTGGTGATTGGCGAGCGCGGCACCGGCAAGGAGGTGGTGGCGAGCCGGTTGGCGTATTTATCGCCGCGCTGGAGCCAAAGCTTGGTGAAATTGAATTGTGCGGCGCTCGCGGAATCATTGCTCGATTCCGAATTATTCGGCCATGAGGCCGGGGCGTTTACCGGGGCGGTGCGCCGGCGGGTCTCGCGCTTTGAAATGGCGGATCGTGGCACGATTTTTCTCGATGAGATCGCCAATGCGTCACTCGCGGTGCAGGAAAAGCTGCTGCGGGTGATTGAGTATGGCCGGTTCGAGCGGGTGGGTGGGTCAGAGCCGGTGCGGGTGGATGTGCGGGTGATTGCCGCGACGCATGAGGATTTGCCCGCTTTGGTGCGGGCAGGGCGGTTTCGGGCGGATTTTTTGGATCGGTTGGCTTTTGATGTGATCCGGATTCCGCCGTTACGCGCGCGGGGCGAGGATATTTTACTGCTGGCCGATTATTTCGCACAAAAAATGACCGCTGAGTTGGGGCGGGCGTTTTTTGCCGGCTTTGATGAGGCCGCGCAGGCCTCGTTGCTCGCGCATGATTGGCCGGGCAATGTGCGCGAACTGCGCAATGTGGTGGAGCGCAGCCTGTATCGGCATACGGCCTGGCGCGAGCGATTATCGCTGCTGCGTATTGATCCGTTTGGGCCGACAGCCGCACCGGATTTGGTGGCGGCAGCGGATGAGCGGGTGCAGCTAGAGCGCGCTTTGCAGGCGCATCAATTCAACCAGCGGCGCACGGCCCAGGCGTTGGGGTTGAGCTATGACCAGTTGCGCCATCGGCTGCGCCGACACGGGCTGTTGGCGCCGCGCGCGCCGCGATCATGATTTTTTGGGGGGTAGGCCGCGCCGGATACTATCGGGGCCGAATTTTTCGGTGAGATGATCGATGGCGCGCTGGCGGGCGGCGCGGCGCGGGGTTTCGCGGTCGAGCAGGTCGCCGTGATCGGCCTCGCTCGCGGGGAGCAGGCGGTTGGTGCCGATACCCAGCAGGCGATAGGCGGTGCCATCAGCGGCGGCGAGCAGGACCGGGGTGGCGGCGTCGCGGATGGTTTCGCTGAGTTGGGTGGGTGCGTGCAAGGGCACGGCGAGGCTGCGGGTTTCAAACCGTGCGGTGCGCAGTTTGAGCGTGAGGTTACCCGCCGCACTCTCAGCTTGGCGCAGGCGGCGCGCGAGTTTTTCGGCGAGTTGAACCAGGTTCGCGCGCAGCCGTGCGGGATCGGTGATGTTTTCGGCGAAGGTGGTTTCTGCGCTGATCGATTTGGGGTTGGGCGTGGGATCGACCCGGCGATGATCGATGCCCTTGGCGCGCTCGACTAGGCCGGGCCCGTCTTCGCCGAGCATTTTGCGGGCTTGCAGCGGATCGAGCCGGGCGAGTTCGCCGATGCGACTGATCGACAATCCGGCAAGTTTGCGCGCCAGCGCTGGGCCAATGCCGGGCAGGAGCGAAATGGGCAGCGGGTCGAGCAGGCTTGCGGCATCGCGACCGAGCACGGCGAAGCCGCGTGGTTTGTCGCGCTCGGCGGCGAGTTTGGCGAGCAGGCGATTGGCGGCGAGGCCGATGGAGACGGTCACGCCCACCTCCTGCTCGATGCGCCGGGCGAGGCGGCTCAGCATCACGGCGGGGGGTGCGCGGTGCAGGGCTTGGGTGCCTGACAGATCGAGGGCCGCTTCATCGATCGAGAGGGGTTGCACCAAGGGGGTGAGGCTGGTCATGAGGGCGCGGATTTGGCGGCTGGCCTCGCTGTATTTGGTGAAATCGGGTGCGATGATGGTGGCATCGGGGCAGAGTTGCAGAGCTTCGAACATCGGCATCGCCGAGCGCACACCGCTGAGGCGGGCGATATAGCAACAGGCGGCGACTACGCCACGGGTGCGGCCACCGACGATCAAGGGTCGATCCCGCAGCGCGGGGCGGTCACGCTTTTCGACGCTGGCGAAAAACGCATCGCAATCGATATGGGCAATCGTGAGGTCGGTGAGTTCGGGGTGGCTGACGAGGCGGGCCCCGTCGCAAACCGGGCAGCGTTGCGCGCTGGAAAACAGAGCGTCGCAATCGCGGCAGAGGATCATCGATGTGCGCGCGTGTTACGGCGGCGGCCAGAGCCAGGCCGCGCCGCGCACGCCGGAGGAATCGCCGTGCTGGTTGCGTTTGATGCTGGTGGAGACTTGGTCGGAGAGAATATAGGGCCGCATCAAGTCTGGCAGCCGGGTGTAGAGATGATCCATGCGCGACAGGCCGCCGCCGAGCACGATCACGTCCGGATCAAGGATATTGACGATCATCGCCAGGCCACGGGCCAGCCGTTCGGCATGAGTATCGAGGGCGGCGCGGGCTTTGGTATCGCCCTGGCTGGCGCGCGCGGGCAGGGTGCCGGCATCATGCGCGCCCTGACCATCGGCGTCGGCGGCGAGGGCGGGGCCGCGCAGATAGGTCTCAAGGCAGCCGATACGCCCGCACCAGCAGGCGCGCAGGGGCATTTCATCGGCGCGCGGCCAGGGCAAAGGGGTGTGGCCCCATTCGCCGGCGATGCCGTTGCGCCCATCAAGCACGGCACCATTGACCACGATGCCACCGCCGACGCCGGTGCCGAGGATAACGCCGAACACGGTGTGCGCGCCCGCCCCTGCGCCGTCGGTCGCTTCGCTGATGGCGAAACAATTGGCATCGTTGCTGGCGCGGATTGGCCGCTGCAAGGCTTCGGCAAGGTCAGAATCGAACGGGTGGCCATTGAGGCGCTCGGAATTGGCGTTTTTAACGAGGCCGGTGGCGCTGCTGATGGTGCCGGGAATACCGACACCGACCGAGGCGGCGGGGCCAAGACTTTGCTCCGTCGCGCGAACCAGCCCCGCGATTGCGGCGATGGTGCCGGTATAGCTGTCGGGCGTTGCGATCCGGTGACGGTGCGCGAGGCTGCCATCATGGCGCAGGGCGGCGATTTCGATTTTGGTGCCGCCGAGATCGACGCCGATTCGGTAGCCGGGTTTGGTGCCGGTGTCTGGGGTCATGGCGGTTCAATAGACGAAGATTTCGGGGGACGAAACTAGCCGATGGCCGCACCCTCTTGCCCAAGCGCGGGTGAACCGGCACGATAGGTTTATGGGTGAGGCCGTCATTGACGCGAAATATCTGAAATGTCCGATGCCAGTGCTGCGCGCGGCGCGCGCGCTGCGGTCGATGTCGGCGGGAACCCGGCTGTTGGTGCTGGCGACCGATCCCGGCTCGGTGCGGGATTTCCGCGATTTTTGTCAGCAATCAGGCCATGCTTTGGTGTCGTGGAGCGAGACCAAAGGGGTTTATAGTTTTTCGATACGCTGTGCTGAACCGGTAGGAGCGGAGCCATGACGGTGGCGTTGATTACGCATCCGGATTGTCTGGCCCATGAGGCGGGGCCGCATCATCCAGAGCGACCGGCGCGCCTGACGGCGGTGCTGGGTGCGTTGGAGGCACCGGAATTTCAATCTTTGCTACGCGAGATGGCGCAGGAAGCCCCGGTGGCGGCGATCCGCGCGGTGCATGATGGTGCCTATGTCGATCAGATCATGGCGGTGCATCTGGAGGGGGATGAGCGGCTGCATTTGGATGCGGACACCGCGATGAATGCGGGGTCGTTACGCGCGGCGCTGCTGGCCGCGGGCGGGGCGATGCAGGGTGTGGATGCGGTGATGGACGGATGGGCGCGCACGGTGTTTGTGGCGGTCAGGCCGCCGGGGCATCACGCGGAGCCGGACCGAGCGATGGGGTTTTGCCTGTTCGCCAATGCGGCGATTGCGGCGGCGCATGCACGGGCCGCGCATGGGGTGCGGCGGGTTGCGGTGCTGGATTTTGATGTGCATCACGGCAATGGCACCCAGGCTTGTTTTGAGACCAATGCGGATTTGTTCTATGGCTCGTCGCATCAATTTCCCTGCTATCCAGGCACCGGGCGGCCCAGCGAGCGAGGGGTTGCGGGCAATATTGTCAATGTGCCGCTGGCGCCGGGATCGGGTTCGGCGGCCTTTCGCGCGGCATGGCAGGATGTGATCATTCCAGCACTTGAGCGATTCGCGCCGGAATTGATCATTATTTCGGCGGGGTTTGATGCGCATCGGCTCGATCCGCTGGCGGAATTGAATGTCGAGACGGCGGATTTTGCCTGGCTGACGGCGCAATTGGTCGCGGTGGCGGAACGGCATTGCGGCGGGCGGGTCGTTTCGGTGCTGGAAGGCGGCTATGATTTGGACGCGCTGGCGGCGGGCGTGGTGGTGCATGTGCGGGCCCTGATGGGCGTTTGAGATAGGATGGGATGAATGACCAACGGGACTGAACTGCCTGCCATCGCGACGATGTCGTTCGAGGCGGCGCTGGCGGAGCTTGAAACGATTGTGCGCGGGTTGGAATCGGGCCAGCAGAGCTTGGCACAGGCGATTGCGGCGTATGATCGCGGCGATCAGCTCAAGCGTCATTGCGAGGCGCGGCTCGCCGAGGCCGAACAATTGGTGCAAACCATTGTGACGCGCGCGGATGGTGCCATGGTGTTGAGCGCGGCGCAGGACGGAGCTTCACAATGACCATGGACACTGATTTGGCCAGCGGCATGCTGGATGCGGCGGCGCTGGTAGAGGATGCGCTCGATGCGTTGATGCCGCTGCATGAAGGCGATGAGCGCCGATTGATCGAGGCGATGCGCTATTCAACGCTGGGCGGCGGCAAGCGGATGCGTGGATTTTTGGTGATCGAGACCGCTAAATTATTCATGGTCAATCTGACCTGTGCGGCGCGGGTGGCGGCTTCGGTGGAGATGCTGCATGCCTACTCGCTGGTGCATGATGATTTGCCCGCGATGGATGATGATGATCTGCGGCGCGGCAAGCCCTCATGTCATAAGGCCTTTGACGAGGCGACGGCGATTTTGGCTGGGGATGCGCTGCAGACGCGGGCCTTTGAGGTGTTGGCTGAACCCGACACCCATTCGGACCCGGAGGTGCGCTGTGAATTGGTGATGGCGCTTGGTGCGGCGTCCGGCGCGCGGGGCATGGCGGGCGGGCAAATGATCGATATGGTCTCCTCCGACCAGGCATTATCAGCGCATTTGGTCACGCGGTTGCAAGCGCTGAAAACCGGTCGGCTGATCCAGTATAGTGCCGAGGCCGGCGCGATTTTGGGGCGCGCACCGGCGGCGCAGCGGCATTTGCTCGCAGCGTATGGCCGGGATTTAGGCGCAGCCTTTCAGATTGCCGATGATATTCTGGATGCCGAAGGCTCTGATGCGAGCCTGGGCAAAACGGCGGGCAAGGATGCCGCCCAGGGTAAAGCCACCATGGTTGCGGTGTTAGGGATTGAGCGGGCGCGGGTGCAGGCCGAACATCTGGCGCAGCAAGCGGCGCTGCATTTGGAGATGTTCGGCCCGCGCGCCGACCGGCTGCGTGCCTTGGCGGCGTTTACCGTCGCGCGCCGGAGCTGAGTTTTTTCGCGGGCTTTGATGCCACCGGGTAGGCAAGGCTGCCAGCGATGTCGATTGTGATGTCACAACCGGCAACCAGGGCGGCAGGGATGATCGCGCGGCCATTGGTCCAGCGCCCATCGGGTTCGGGGCTGTGCCAGCCTTCGACGAGGAGTGGATGATCCAGCGGGATTTCCCGCGGCCCCGCGTGGAGCGACAGGATTTTGACGCCGAGGGTGCGGCGGTCGCGCGGGTCGGGCGAGAGATAACCGGGGATGGCGTGGCGGGAGTGCAGAATGACGCTGCCATCCGTTTGTTTGTGGATAAGAATTGCAGGGTCATCGGTGGTGGCGATGGCGGCGCGGGCGAGGATACGCGCACGGATTGCCTCGACCAGCGGGCCGGATTCGATGAAGGGGGCGCAGGATTGCTGGGCGCGATCCTGCTGCGCGGATGCCGTGGTGCTGAAATCGGGATGCAGCGACACAGCGATACCGGCATTTTCGAAAAAGTTGCGATTGCCAGTGTCGAGATACGATTCGGTGGGTGTGCCTTCAGCGTAAAGCACGGCGTGCTCGGGAAGTTCGATATGGTAATAGGTGATGTGCTTACGCTCGACCTGACGGATGGTGCTGCCATTGATCAGGGTTTTCGCGGGGATCAAATGACCATCGAGCAGGAAAGCGTGATTGGGCGAGACCAGCAGGTCGCGATGGGGCACGCCATCGAGGATGGCACCCGCCTCGATCAGAACCGGCCAAACAGTCTCGGGCTTGGGATGTTTGCTGGCATCGACATGGCGGTGACCGATCCATTTGATCGGCGCGGTGCCACCGCGATGCAGAACAATGTCATCGCCTTCAGCGAGATGTTCGACGGCGACGGGGCCGGTGTTGGTGAGAATTTTTGTGCCCGCCGCAAAGCAGACCAGATCAAAGCCGAGTGCGTTGAGCAGCGTCACATCGACCGCAGACATGGTGGCAAGGCCCGGATAAAGATAGCCCGACCAAGCATCATGCAGGAAGGCGCTATTCTGCATGGTGTTGTTCCAGTCCGTGCGGGTCGAGGTCGCGGAATAGACGATTGGGGTTTTGCCCCCATTGAGCGAGAAATACGGATCCGGGCCGACGCCCGCAGTGGCCGTGTGTTGCAAGGTGCCGGGAGCGGTGAAGGCGGTGAGGTCCATCAGGCCGGCTAATGGATCACCGGCATATTGGCCGGTTGCGGTGCCAGCTTTGCTTTGATCAAAGCGGACGCGACCGAGCGCGTGGGACAGCTCGTGCAGAGCGAGGCCGACGAAATCCAGCGAATTGCCGCCAGCGGCTTGCAGCGCGTTATTGGTGCTGTAGTTAAAATATTTCTGGAAATAGGTGTTGATCACGATTGAGCCGCCGACCGCGTAGTAATTTTGGGTGGGCAGACCCCAGGCTTGGAGTTCGGATTTTGAGACAACGGCCTGCACGCCGCCGGCGGCTTTGTCGGTCGCGGGCAGATAGGCGGCGAGAGCTGGATCATGCTGGGCGAGTTCGCCTTGGGCGATGAAATACGGGACGTAATAGGCTTCGGGGAAGCCGTAAGCGAGGACGTTAGTTTTGGTCACCGCGTTCAGATTAGAAATATTAGCCTGAATTGTTACGGCAATCGGGTCGGCGATGATGTCACCCAGATAGGTCGCGGCGTAGTTCAGGGCGTTTTGGGCGGCGGCACTGAGCGTCACGCCCGGCGCATCCTGCACGACGATGGTCATGTGTGAGCCGGGGCTTGCGGCGCCAAGGGCGGCGAGTTTGGCGGCTTCGCTGGTGCCGAGCGGCGGCAGCAGGGCGTCAGACAAGGCGGTTCCTGATGCGCCCGTGAGGGGGTGCCAGGTCATCATGCCGGAATCCTGCGCGGCGACGCCACGGGCAATATGAAAATCGGCTTGCGGGATCGAGATACCAAGCAAGGACGATTGGGCTTGATCGAGCGGGGTGGTGGCGAGCGGTGCTGTGCTGATCGATTGCGCGGTGATGGTATGCGATTTTTCGTGATCAATTGCGGTGAGCGAAATGCCAATTGAAACACCGTCGAGATGGGCTAATTGATCCATTTAATGCTCCTGCATGAGTGCTTTGTGAAAATCACATGAGTCACTTACCAAGCACCAAAAACCCTTGCAAATCGGCAATAAATAGGACATGTTAGATGGCCTGTCGTTATTAAATTAGGTTTCATCATGCCAATAATCCGTGTTGTTACAATATTTGTAACCAAATTATTACAAAATAACGACGATTTTTGTTGTGTATTTTTATAGATTATTTTCGCAAAAATTGGGCATTTTCTGATCGAATTAAATTTTAGTTATTTTAACCAGATGGTTATCTCTGACCTCGGCTCGAGCGCGGGGCCGGGGCGGTGGGGTAGTTGAGTGTTGCGGCGAGCGTGAGGGTTATGGGGTTGCCGCGATGCAAGGCGGCGGGGATGCTGGCGCGGCCATTGGTCCAGCGACCATCGGGTTCGGGGCTGTGCCAGCCTTCGGTGAGCAGCGGATGATCGAGCGGGATTTCTGCGCCGCCCACCATGATGCGGGCAATTTTGACGCCGAGGGTGCGGCGGTCGCGCGGGTCGGGCGCGAGGAAGCCAGGGATGGCGGTGCGCGAGTGGATCAGGCCGTCGCCATTCGGGGTGGTTTCGATGGTGATTGCGGGATCATTCGTGGTGGCGATGGCGGCGCGGGCGAGGATGCGCGCACGGATCGCCTCGACCACCGGGCCGGATTCGATGAAGGGGGCGCCGGATTGCTGGATGCGGCGCGCTTGTGCATCGGCGGGGGCAAAATCGGGATGGAGCGATACGGCGATGCCGGCATTATCGAAGGCGGTGCGGTTGCCGGTATCAAGATAGCTCTCCGTTGGGACGCCCTCGGCCATCAGCACGGCATGTTCGGCGAGCTCGACATGATAATATGTAATGCTGCGGCGCGAGACCTGACGGATGGTATGGCCGTTGAGCAATGCTTTGGCGGGGATCAGGTGTCCGTCGAGTAAGATCGCATGATCCGGTGAAACGAGAAGGTCGCGATGCGGGATCGCGTCGGCAATGGCGCCGGCTTCGATCAATACCGGGCGCACGGCATCGGGTCGCGGATGTCGGCCGAGCGAGACGCGCCGATGTCCGATCCACTTGATCGGCGCCAGTCGCCCATCATGTAGAATCACCTGATCATCGGTGGTCAGATGTTCCACAGTAACTTCGCCCCGCTTGGTCAGGATGCGGGTTCCCGCAGCGAAGCAGGTCACATCGAAACCCAGCGCGTTCAGCAGCGAGCGGTCGAGATTATACAGACGGGCGTAGCCAGAGTTGGGGGCATAGCCGTTCCAGGCATCGTTGCTGTAGCGCGTGCCGTTGGCGTTATTGGCCCAATCGGTGCGGCTGACGCTGGCAAAGTCGATCAGGTTGGTTTTGCCATCATTGAGCGAGAAATACGGAACGGTGGCGTTCGAGCTGGTCGAGACGCCATCAACCTGCAATGTCCCGGGGGAAAGGAAACGAAACAGATTCAAGGGGCCGAATTCATACTGGCCCTTGATTTGGCCGCCATTATACGAGATGCGACCGATGGCATGGCTCAACTCATGTTCGGCAACACCGACAAAATCGGTTCCGCTCCCGGGATTTTTATAGGTGATGCCGGTGCTGTAGTCGAAACTACTCGAATAGGCGGTGTTGATGACAATTGAGCCGTCGATACTCGTTGCGGCGCTATAGCCGATCCCCCAGGCTTTCAGCTCGGATTTTGACGCCAGAATCGAGCTGTAAACGCCGTTGGGCAGGCTGGTTGGCAGATAGTTCGCCACCGACGGGTCGTGCAGCGCGATTTCGGTGCGCACCGAGTTGAAGTTCTCGAAATAACCTTGAGAAGACCCGTAGGCGAGGACACCTTTCAGGCTGGGCGTGGAACTCAAATTACTGACATTAGCTTGAATAGTGACCGCAATCGGGTCGGTGATCAGGTTGCCGAGATAGATGGCCGCATATTTGAGAGCGGCCCGTGCTGCACTGGAGAAACTCACGCCGGGTGCTGCAACCACATCGATGGTCATGTGACCGGCGATCTGGCTGGTGCCTTCAGAGATTTTTGGCGGCTCGATTAGCGCGGAGGGGGCCAGCGCGATAGTATTGACCCCGATGGCATCATGCGGCGTGGGTGCGGGATCATTGATGATCAGGAATGGGGTTTCGCTGAAGGAGGGGAGCGCGGTGATGGTGGGGCTGCTCAGCGTGATGCCGGATTGCAGGTGGGTAACGTGAGGTGCACCGGTTTGCGTCAAAGGCGATGGAAGCGAAACACCATCCGTCAGCACATGATCCACGCGAATGCTCCTGTATCAGCACACAAAGTTGTTACCTTGGGTTGTGGCACAGGATCGTGGTTGCGCGCAAGATCATTCCCGATGCGATGCGAATTGTCCCGACAGGTTTTACGCCGCGTTTGGTCAAGGCGATTTCGAATTAGAATTGATCCAATGGGCAAAACAAATCTATAAAAAGATATTGAAACTGCGAAAGGGGTAAAAAATGACGGAAATTTTGGTGGTCACGGTCAATGATGTGGCGGGCGCGCGGATTTCCCGGGTGATTGGGCCGGTTTATGGCACATCGGTGCGCAGCCGCTCGATTGTTGGCAATTTTGTTGGCGGTTTACGCGCGATGTTTGGTGGGTCGCAGGAGGGCTATGCCGAGATGGTGAGCCAAACGCGCGATCAGGCTTTGGCGGCGTTGCGGTCGCACGCGCTGAGTTTGGGGGCGAATGCGGTGGTGGGGATGCGGTTCGACTCCGGCGAGTTTGACGCCGGGCAAGGTCAGGCGATGAACGAGGTGACCGCTTATGGCACCGCAGTGATCCTTACGCCTTCGGAGTGAAATCAGCCTTTAGCCAAACCGGGTCTTTGAGTTTAGCGATGAACTCGGCATGGGCGGCGGCTTCGGCGGGTGGCACCGCGATCAAACGCGATGTGCGGTTGGCCACGCGGGCATATTCCACCGCGGAGGCGTTTAGGCTCGCGGTTTCGAGCTCAAGGCCGCGCTGGCGACCGCCGGTGAGTTCGATATAGACGGCAGCGAGGAGTTTGCAGTCGAGCAGCGCATTATGGGTGGTGCGGAGCGACAAATCGATATTGAAGCGTCGGCACAGCGCATCGAGGCTGTTGGGCAGGCCGGGGAAGCGGGTTTTGGCCAGAGCAAGCGTGTCGATCATGCGGGCGCGGTCGAGCGGCTTGTGGTTGATGCGGGCTAATTCGGCGTCCAGAAAGCCGAAATCGAACGCGGCATTATGGGCAACCAAGGGCGAATCGCCCAGAAAATCGAGGAATTGGTCGGCAATCGCGGCGAAAATCGGTTTGCCTTCGATATCGGCGTTGGTAATCCCGTGGATACGCGTCGCATCGCTCGGAATGTCGCGTTCGGGGTTGAGCAGGGTATGAAAGACCCGGTCGGTGGGTAAGTCGTTGCGTAGTTCGATGGCGGCGATCTCGATGATTCGGTCGCCATGCAACGGGTCAAGTCCGGTCGTTTCGGTATCAAATAGAACTGAGCGCGTCATGACCGATTAATGGGCGGTGCGGCGGAGTCGCGGCAAGCGTTGCCATGCTGGTGCTGTGAGCAGACGGCGGACGCTGCGTTGGGTCGCGTGGCGCGACAGGCCCGTGCGGATGACGGCATTGGCCCTGCGGATTTTTTCGGCATCGGGCATTTGTTTGGCGATGATCGCGCTAATCTCAGCGTCGCTGAGGCCGCGGGCGCGCACGCGGGCGCGCTGCAGGGCGGGCGGAGCGGAAACGGTGATAGTGAAATCGGTCAATCGGTCGCCGCCGGTTTCGAATAGGAGCGGAACATCCAGAATCACGCCGCGTGCGCCACGGCGTTGGGCAGCTTCGATGAAGCGACGCTGAGCTTGGCGCACGAGCGGGTGGATGATGGCCTCAAGGCGGCGTTTGGCGGTTGGGTCCGCAAGGATGCGCGCGCGCAAAGCGGCGCGATCAAGCATGCCATGGCGAATAGTGCCGGGGAAGGCAGCTTCGATGGCGGGCAGTGCGGCGCCGTTCGGGGCCTGCAGGGCGCGGACCGTCGCGTCAGCATCGAAAATGGCGAAGCCGGCACGGCGAAACATCGCAGCAACCGTGGATTTGCCCATGCCGATGCCGCCGGTGAGGCCGATGACCCGCATGATTTAGCCGAGCAAATCGCCAGCGACGATGCGATAAAGTGCTTCATCGACGCTGGGGGTGACGCCAAACCAAGCGGCGAAGCCGGGAACCGCTTGGTGCAGCAGCATGCCCAGCCCCTCGACCGGCCGCAGCCCAGCGCGGGCAGCAGCGGCGAGCAAGGGCGTTTGCAGCGGGGTGTAGACGATGTCGGCGACCGCCATGGCGGGCGATGCGCGATCCAGCGCCATCTCGAGCGGGGGTTGGCCGGTCATGCCAAGGGATGTGGTGTTGATCAGCAGGGCAAAATCGGCGAGGGCGGCGTGGCGCTGCGACCAATCGAGCGTCCGCGCCGTGAGGGTGCTGGCGAGATGGTCGGCGCGTTCACGGGTTCGATTGCAGAACGTGACCGCTGTGCCCGCATCGAGCAGGGCAGCGCCAATGGCGCGGGCAGCACCGCCTGCCCCGAGGATCAGAGCTGGGCCGGCGCTGGGATCGACGTGATGAGCGCGCAGATTGCCGAGAAAGCCGATACCATCAGTGTTCGAGCCGATGATTTCACCATTCTGGAATAATAACGTGTTGACGGCACCGGCGCGGCGCGCGCTGTCGGCGAGGCTGGTGCAGACGGCGAAGGCGGCTTCCTTGTGCGGAATCGTGACGTTAGCACCGACAAAGCCAATGCGGCTGAGCATGGGGATGCTGGCGGCAAAATCAGCGGGGGCGATGGCGAGCGGCACATAGGCACCATCGATCTGATGGCGGTCCAGCCAAGTGCCGTGCAGGCGCGGAGAGCGTGAATGCGCGACGGGCCAGCCAATAACGCCCGCGAGGCGGGCTTTTCCGGAGAGGAGCATGAGGACAATGGATCACGGCGCGGCCTGTTGAACAAGGCCGCGCCGTGCGGGCGCAAAAATCAGGCGGCGAGGCGGCGGAGAAAATAGTCCGCATCGCCAAATTGCAGGGTCAACATGGTCAGGCGCTTGAAATAATGCCCGGCTTTATATTCCATCGTGACGCCGATGCCGCCATGCAGTTGGATTGCTTGTTGACCAACGAAGCGCGCCGCTTTGCTCACCGCCGCTTTGGCCATGGCGATGGCTTCGCTGCGCTCTTTGGCATTGTCGCTGCCGGCACTCAGGGCGGCATAGACCGCCATGCTGCGGGCCTGTTCAGCGGCAACCGTCATATCCACCGCCCGGTGCTGCAGCGCTTGGAAAACCGAGATTGGCACGCCGAATTGCTTGCGGGTTTTCATATAGTCGACGGTGATCGCGATCAGCGAGTCCATGGCCCCGACGGCTTCGGCGCAGATCGCGGCGATGGCTTCATCGACCGCGCGTTCAAGCAGCTTCAGAGCGCCCAGATCATGATGGGCGGGCACCCGCACGCTGGCCAAGGAAATTTCAGCGCCTGAGGTGAGGTCTTGCATTTTATAGCCACGCCGCGAGACGCCGGGGGCGTTGGCATCGATCAGGAACAGGCCAATGCCGTGATGATCACGCCGACTGCCCTCGATGCGGGCGCTGACAATCAGATAATCGGCGGAGTCGCCACCGATCACCACGGTTTTGTCGCCTTCGAGCACGAAATGATCGCCATCGCGCTTGGCGGTGGTGGTCACGTCATGCAGGTCGTAGCGCGAGTGCCGTTCGGTATGGGCGACGGCGAGGATTTTTTCGCCGGTGGCGAGCTGGGGGCATATTTCATCGCGCAGCGCGTGATTGGCGCTGTGGCGCAGAATGGCGCCCGCAAAAATGGTGCTGGCCATATAGGGTTCGAGGGCCAAAGCACGGCCGATTTGTTCCATGACAATCATGGTTTCCACCGGGCCGCCGCCAAAGCCGCCATGATCTTCGGCGAAGGGCAGGGCGAGCAGCCCTGCCTCGGCATATTCGGCCCAGACGGCGCGATCAAAACCGCCCGGCAGGGTGGCGTAGTGTTTGCGCTTTTCGAAATCGCCGTAGCGATTGGCGAACAGCTTGGCCACGCTGTCGGCGAGCAGGCGTTGTTCGTCGGTAAAATCGAAATCCATGGCTTTGGTCCTGAGGTTGATCCGAGCGGGGTTAGAGCAAGGGATTAGAAGCCGAGAATGGCTTTGGCGATGATGTTGCGCTGGATCTCGTTTGATCCGCCATAGATCGAGATTTTGCGCCAGTTGAAATAGGTTGGCGCGGCATAGGCGGCGTCTTCCGGGCCGATGGCCATCGCGTTGCTGTCATCCTCCGGCTCGCCGGAACCTTGGAACGGCATGGCGAGCGGGCCGACCACTTCCATCAGTAATTCGGTGGTGGTCTGCTGGATTTCCGAGCCTTTGATTTTCAGGATCGAGGAGCGCGGATCGGGCACGCCGTGCTTGCCGGATTTACGGGCATCCGAGAGGATGCGCAGCTGGGTGATTTCCAGCGCTTTCAAATCGACATCCACATCCGCGAGCTTTTCACGGAACCAAGGCGCATCGATCAGCTTGCCATCACCCGCACGTTCCAGAGCCGCGAGTTCGCGCACGCGGCGCAGGCGTTGCTTCGAGGCGCCAACGCGCGCGATGCCGGTGCGCTCGTTGCCGAGCAGGAATTTTGCATAATCCCAGCCCTTGTTCTCCTCGCCGACCAGATTTTCGGCGGGGACTTTAACCTCATCAAACCAGACCTCATTCACCTCATGGCCGCCATCGATCAGTTGGATTGGGCGCACGGTGATGCCGGGGGTTTTCATATCGACGAGAATGAAGGAGATGCCCTCTTGTTTTTTGGCCGCCTGCGGGTTGGTGCGGGCGAGCACGAAAATCCAATCGGCATATTGAGCGAGGGTGGTCCAGGTTTTTTGGCCATTGATGATGTAGAAATCGCCCTCGCGGCGGGCGGTGGTTTTCAGGCCCGCGAGGTCCGATCCAGCGCCGGGTTCGGAGAAGCCTTGGCACCACCAGATATCGATATTCGCTGTCGCGGGCAGGAATTTCCTTTTTTGCTCTTCACTGCCGAAGGTGGCGATCACCGGGCCGACCATCGAAACGTTGAACGGCAAAGGCTGCGGCGCGGGGGCTGATTGGAGCTCTTCCAGCAGGATATATTCCATCACCGGGCTCCAATCCTTGCCGCCCCAGGCTTGCGGCCAGTGCGGCACGGCCCAGCCCTTGGCGTTGAGCTTGCGCTGCCAATCGACAATCGCTTGCTTGCCGATCTCGCGGCCTTCGATCATGTTTTTTTGCACATCGTGGGGCAGATGATCGTGGATGAATTGGCGCACCTCATCGCGAAAGGCGCTTTCTTCGGGGGAGAAGCT
>JAKBBY010000234.1 GCA_021808315.1 Pseudomonadota bacterium
CCGTTTTTGCCACTGCAATCGCATCGGGAATTATTGGAGCTGGTGCATCATCGGGTGATCGTGCTCGACCCATCGATTGCCGGACTGCGTGACACGTTGCGGCTGCAGGCCTTGCCGAAAGGACCGTTGCAGCCGCAACGACCGACGATCATGCTCAATCATGCCAATATCAAGGGTGGATTTGACCGCAAACGGCTGGAGGATGCGCTCAAACGCAAGGTGGATATCGCGATGCCCGATTTACGCAAACGGTTTCAGTCGGTGAGCCGCTTGGCCGATTTGATGGTCGCGCCACGCGATCCAGCCTTTCGCGCCATCGCCGATTTGGCGCGCGAGGTGGGGTTCGATGGCGGACATGGAGCGCCCCGGATCGACCCGCTCGCCACCGAGGCCGCTTGAGATGGGTGGCACTGAGCATGCGCCAGCCGCACGGCTCCCCGGATACAGGATGGGCGAATTGCGCCTGATACCGGTCAGCTCGCCCGCTGACCGGTATGCACGCAGGGTTGGTGTGGCGGCTGCGTGCCAAGATGAAAGGTAATACCAGTCAGCGGTCACGCTGGCTGGTATGATTGGCTCGGTTGCCATGGGGGAGTAGCGGCGGCGGAGGGTTTCGGTTAAGGAGAGATCGTGTGCCAAGGGGGCACACCGATAGGGGGAATGGTCCCCCGAGATGATCGGGATAGCGTTTGCTGCCCGCTGCACGTTCCGCCGGCACGATTTACGGCGTTTCCGGCCACATGGCCCGTGGCTGTAACGAGTTCTGCTCCGCACAGCCCCGACCCATGCTGCCCGAGACGCCGTTCTGGCGGGGGCGCACGGCGCTTGCTGTTTCGGTCCTTGTTTGAGGATCTGATGATGTTCGATAAATATTTCCGCAAAGAGCTGGATTGGGGTGGTCGCACCCTGATTTTGGAGACGGGTAAAGTGGCGCGCCAGGCGGATGGCGCGGTGATGGCGCGGTATGGCGATACGGTGGTGCTCGCGACCGCAGTGGGTGCGAAATCGGCCAAACCCGGCCAGGATTTCTTTCCGCTGACGGTGAATTACCAGGAAAAATTTTTCGCAGCCGGGCGGATACCGGGCGGCTTCTTCAAGCGCGAAGGCCGACCCACCGAGAAAGAAACCCTGGTTTCGCGCCTGATTGATCGGCCGATTCGCCCGCTCTTTCCCGCAAATTTCCGCAACGAGGTGCAAGTTGTGGTCACCGTGCTCAGCCATGATTTGGAAAATGACCCGGATGTGCTGGCCATGGTCGCGGCATCAGCCGCACTGACCTTATCGGGCATTCCGTTCTTTGGGCCGATTGGCGGGGCGCGCGTTGGCTATATCGATGGCGCTTACGTGCTGAACCCGACCACGGCGCAGCGCGACAAAAGCGCGCTCGATCTGGTGGTGGCCGGCACGCAGGAAGGCGTGTTGATGGTTGAGAGCGAGGCGCATGAATTGTCTGAAGAGATCATGCTCGGCGCGGTGACCTACGGCCATGCGGCGTTCCAGCCGGTGATCGATGCAATTATCGCGCTCGCCGAGCACGCCGCCAAAGACCCGTGGGCGCTGGTCGAACCCTCCGAGCAAGAACAGGCCCTGGCAACCCGCATTGACGCGCTGGCCCGCGAGGGCATTCGCCGCGCCTATGATGAGCGTGAAAAAGCGGCGCGCCACGAAAAACTGGCCGCTGTGAAAGACGCCACGATGACGGCGCTGACCGAAGAAGGCCTGGCCGCCGACAAGGCGAAAGGGCTGTTCAAAGAGTTGGAAGCCGACATCGTGCGCAACGCGATTTTGGATCATGGCATTCGCATCGATGGGCGCGATACCAAAACCGTGCGGCCCATTCTCGCAGAAGTGGGCATTTTGCCCCGCACCCATGGTAGCGCGCTGTTCACCCGTGGCGAGACCCAGGCAATCGTGGTGGCAACGCTCGGCACCGCGCAGGATGAGCAATTGATCGATGCGATTGAGGGCGAGTTCCGCGAGCATTTCATGCTGCACTATAATTTCCCGCCCTTCTCGGTCGGCGAAACCGGGCGCATGGGCTCGCCGGGCCGTCGGGAAATCGGTCATGGCAAGCTCGCTTGGCGTGCGGTGCATCCGCTGCTGCCCGGCAAGGACAAATTCCCGTACACGATGCGGGTGGTATCCGAGATCACTGAGAGCAATGGCTCATCCTCGATGGCGACGGTGTGTGGCACCTCGCTCGCGCTGATGGATGCCGGTGTGCCGCTGGCGCGTCCGGTGGCGGGCATCGCGATGGGCTTGATCAAGGAAGATCGCGGCTTTGCTGTGCTATCGGATATTCTGGGTGATGAGGATCATCTGGGCGATATGGATTTCAAGGTGGCCGGCACCGAAGCCGGGGTCACGGCCTTGCAAATGGACATCAAAATCACCTCGATC
Source organism: Pseudomonadota bacterium (assembly GCA_021808315.1). Lineage (GTDB taxonomy): Bacteria > Pseudomonadota > Alphaproteobacteria > Acetobacterales > Acetobacteraceae > Acidiphilium. The sequence goes on from JAKBBY010000234.1 coordinate 2,401, forward strand.
ACGCCGGAAATCATGAAAATCGCGCTGGATCAGGCGCGCGATGGTCGGTTGCATATTCTGGGCGAGATGGCCAAGGCGCTGCAAGGCGCGCGCGCCGATGTGTCCTCCAATGCGCCGCGCATTACCGTGATTAGCGTGCCGAAGGAGAAAATCCGCGATGTGATCGGCACCGGCGGTAAGGTGATCCGCGAGATTGTCGAGCAAACTGGCTGCAAAATCGACATTGAAGATGACGGCACGATCAAAATTGCCGCCACCTCCGATGAACAGGCGCAGAAAGCCATCGATAAAATCCGTGGCTTGACGTCGGAAGCTGAAATCGGCGCGATTTATACGGGTAAAGTCGTGAAAATTGCCGATTTCGGCGCGTTTGTGAACTTCATGGGCGCGAAGGACGGGCTCGTGCATATCAGCGAGCTGGCGCAAGGCCGGGTCGCCCGCACGGGTGACGTGGTCAAGGTTGGCGATGTGGTCAAGGTGAAAATGATCGGCGTTGATGATCGCGGCAAGGTGAAATTATCGATGCGCGTGGTCGATCAGGCCACGGGCGCGGATATTTCCGATCAGGTGGGCGCCAAAGGGGCCCGCCGTGACGATGCCGCCGAGTAAATCACGCATCCATACGTGATGCGACAGGCCCCGTCCGGGAAACCGGGCGGGGTTTTTTTCGGCCCTATTTGCACGATGCGGTGATCAGACTATCGTATAGGGCAATAGTCTGGAGGGGAGCGAAAAATCATGTCGCAACGTCAAGCGTTGATGGCCCAAGCGGAGGAATTGCCTCTCGCGGCGTTTCATGTCGGTCAGCCTGTATTGTTCCAGCATGATGCGTTCTGGCCCTATTTCGCGCGGCTGCGGCGCGAGGCGCCGGTGCATTATTGCAGCGAGAGCGAGTATGGCGCTTATTGGTCGATCACCAAATATCGCCATATCATGCAAATCGAGGCCCAGCCTGAAATTTTCTCATCCGACGTCAGA
>JAKBBY010000235.1 GCA_021808315.1 Pseudomonadota bacterium
CTCTACCGCCACCAAGGCCGCAATAATCGGGTCGAGGACCGGCAAATTAAACAAAATCGCCGCCCCCAACCCCAGCAGCACCCCCAGCGTCGTCATGGCATCGGCAACCAAATGCCCCGCATCCGCCGCAATCCCCGGATGCCGCCGCGCCGCCCCCGATTGGTGCAAAAACAGCGCATAGAGCGCATTCAGCGCACCGCCCATCCCATTCAAACTCAGCGCCAACACCGCATGGCGCGGCAACGCCGGATGGCCAATCTCCGAGAATACACGCTGCAAAATCAGCACGGCGGCCACAATAATCATGCCCCCCTCAGCAATGGCGCTAAATAATTCCGCCTTGGCATGGCCATAAGGATGCTCCCGATCCGCAGGCTTCGCCGCCGTGCGCAGCGCATAAGCCAGCAATATCGCCGCCGCCACATTCACCAGCGACTCCAACGCATCCGAATAGAGCGCTGTGCTTAAGCTGATATGCCACGCGAGCAATTTCATCGCGAACACCACGAACCCAAGGGCAATGCTCCCAAGAGCGAGGCGAAACGGGGTCAGGGTGCGCATGATCTCCACGCACCCTGATACCAAGAAGCCGACCGCGATTATAGCCTGCGCTTACAGCCCAAAGCGCCCGCGCAGCCCAAACAGAAAATTCTGCCCCGGAATCTGCAACCCATTCACCGGCTCGAACCGCGAATTGGTCAAATTGCGCCCATCGGCAAACAAAGTAACCGCCCGATTAATCCGGTAACTCACGGTCAAATCGGCAATCGTGCCCGCCTTCGCCAGCCCAATGCCGGATGGATAGCCGCTATTCGCATAGAGATAATCCGAAAACCGCCCGACATACCGCACCACCGGCTCAATCGTCAGGCGCTGCATTGGCCGAATATCTAACACCAGCGATCCGGCATTTTCCGGCCGGCGCAATAATTCGGTCCCCGCCGCCGGATCGCGGGCAATCGTGCGGGTATAATTCAAATGCGCGGTCAGCCACCAGGCGGGCCGCACATCCAGCGTTGCTTCCACCCCATGGATCTGCGCTTGGGCAATATTCTGTTCGGTCGAACCGCCATTGGCCAAATAGGCAAACTCGATCAGATCCTTGATGTCATCATGAAAATAACTCGCCCCGAGCGTCACCGCCCGTGCGCGTCCCAACAAGGCCAAATCGGTGGTGAACCCCGCCTGATAGCCAAGGCTGCGCTCAGGATGCAGTGCCGGATTGCCCTGATAGCCGTCACTATCCACCCCGTATAAATCATAGAGCGATGGCGCCAGAAACCCGCTGCCAATCGACGCGCGAAACCGGGTCGCCAGCGTCGGCACGGCCAGCACCGCCCCGGCCCGCTCGGTGAGCACATTGCCATAGCCACTCACCGCATCATCCCGCACGGCGCCTTGCAGCGAAACATCCCGCGCAATCACCGTCTGCACCCCCACATGCCCGGAAATCGTCGTCTGCGCCGCATTCACCGTCGATAGATAAGGCGAGCCAAAGAAACTCTCATTCAAATCCTGATAGGCGGTATCGCGTTTGCGCACGATCCCAAACACCACGTCACTGGCGCGGAACGCCCCTGCATCCGGCAAATGCACGATATTATTGAACTGGATCGTGGTGCGATCCCCGCGATAGGCACTATTCCCAGCAAACCCGTTCGGATCGAGCGGATCAAGCAAGGTCAAATAGCGCCGATCATCCTGGCTATGCGCCACCACCAGCGAGGTCACCCAATGGCGCGCGAAAAAATGCGATTTGATCCCAAACCGGATAAACAAATTTGAATCATAGCTATTCTCATAGGGGTCATCGAAAATCGGATAACCCAAATCCGGATAGATCGTGCCATCCTGGCGCGCACGCACGATCACTGAAATCCGCGTGCCCGCCACCGGGCGATAGCCCAGATTGACCGAGGCTAATTTATACCGAAACGGATCACGATGCCCCGCATAAACACTCAGCCGCCGCGCCGTCGCATCAAACCCCGCCTGCTCAATGGTGGAAAGCGTCAACGCATAATCAAAGCGCCCCGTCGCACCCGATAAGGTGGCGCTCGCCTCGCCCTGGCCGGGAAACCCGCCGCCCACCGTGTAATCGACATGCGCTTTGCCGTGGCCGCGCTTGCTGATTAAATTGATCACCCCACCAATCGCGCTCGATCCATACAGGCTCGACATCGGCCCGCGCACCACCTCGATCCGCGCCAAATCGCCAATACCCGCATTGCCGAAATTAAAAGCGCCATTCGCCACCGACGGGTCATTCACCGGCACCCCATCGCGCAGCACCAGCACATCTTCCGAATTTGCCCCCTGCACAAACACGGAAGCCTGATTGCCCGGCCCGCCGGAAGGCACCACCATCAATCCCGGCACCGTCTGCAGCGCCTGGGTCAAGGTGGTAATCCCGCGCCGTGCCATTTGCGCCGCCGTAATAATCGTCACATCCGCAGGTGTCTCGCGCACCGGCGTGGCCACATAGGAGGCCGTAACGCTCTGCACCCGCACCGAGTATAATGTGGCGGTTGGCGCGGACACGGTTTGGGCTTGTGCCATAACTGTCAATGCAGTAATACTAACGAATGACCACCCCATCACCCGAGGCGACAAAATTTTACCAGGACGAAAAACCATCGATACGCTCCGCATCCATGCGCCCAACAGCAACAGGGCGCATCACCCACAGGACGACCGATGACATTGGGACTTTACCCTTCGCATCCGGTGCACCCCGCCCAGATCCGCGCCGTTGGTCTCGATGAGGGCCGGTCTCCTGGCTCATGGGTCATCGGCCTCTCCCGCCTTCTCACCGGTTCAACGCCAAACCGGCAATGGCCTTGAGGGAGCGCCTTACCATTCACAGTTGCGGGGGCAGCCACAGCTTCGCCGCGTTAACGGCGTTCTGTATTCCCGTTTCAACCCTTGCGGGTCACCTTCATCTGGGTATCCGTTAACCCTTTCTCCACCTCCGGTGCAAGAGGCAGCCAGACCCGGCATTTGGTGCCAACATGTTCCACGCTTTCAATCATAAATCGCCCTCGGTGGCGTGACACCGCATGTTTAACAATGGCAAGCCCCAGCCCGGTCCCGCCCACCGTGCGACTGCGCCCTTTATCCACCCGATAAAACCGCTCGGTCAGTCGCGGAATATGCTCACGGGCAATCCCCGGCCCGTCATCGATCACCTCGATCAAAATGCCCGGTAATGGTAATTGTTCCGTCGGCGTTAGCGTGGTCTGGATCGTCACCGTCCCACCGCGCTTGCCATATTTGATCGCGTTATCGAGCAGATTGGTGAAAACCTGGGTCAATTGCCCAGCATCGGCGCGCAAATCGGGCAGCCCATCGAGCAAGCTCAGCTCCAGCTTGGTTTC
>JAKBBY010000236.1 GCA_021808315.1 Pseudomonadota bacterium
ACAACAAACCGGCCCAACCCAATGGCCTCGCCCTGGATGGGGTCAAAATCGATCTGACCGCGGTGACGGTGCCCGCTTATTTTCTCTCCTGCCGCGAGGATCATATCGCACCGTGGATGAGCACCTATCGCGGTGCCAAATTGCTCGGCGGCAAAAACCGCTTCGTGCTCGCCGCCTCTGGCCATATTGCCGGGGTGGTCAACCCGCCCGAGGGCGGGAAATATAATCATTTCGTCAATGACGCGCTGCCCGCATCGCCGGAACAATGGTTCGAGCAGGCCACCGAAGTCGCGGGCTCCTGGTGGCCCGATTGGCAGCGCTGGGTCACCGCCAAAGCGCGCAAAAAACTGCCGGCCCGCATCCCCGGCGCCGGAGGCTTGCCGATTTTAGCACCCGCCCCCGGCACATATGTGAAAGTGCGCTCTGTTTGAGCGAGGCGGACCCGGCACCACGCATCGCGATGCTGTTGCCGCCCCGCGAAGGCTTCGCGCCGGATCGCGCCGGGGCGATTGCGCTGGTGGTCCGGCGCCTGGCGCTGGCCAGCAACGCCGCCGTGCTCGGCGCAGCCCAGCCGGACGGTGCCTACCCTGATATCGATTACACCCCGATTGCCGCACCACCACCGCTCGGTTTCGGGCTGGCGGCCCTGCGCGCCGTTCGGCGGCTGCGCCCTGCGGTGATCGAGGTGCATCAGCAGCCGCGCTTGGCACGGATCCTTGCGCGCGCCGTGCCGCAATCGCGGGTCATGCTGTTCTTGCATAATGATCCGCAAGAAATGCGCGGTCTGCGCAGCGCCAAAGCCCGGCAACGCAGCCTGGCGCTTCTGCATCAAACCATCTGCGTCTCGGCCTATCTCGCGGATCGCTACCGCGACGGGCTGACCCGCACCGAGCGCTTAGCGGTGCTGCATAATCCCCTCACCCTGGCCGATCTGCCGCCCCGCGCCGCGCAGCGAACCCGCGAAATTTTATTCGTCGGGCGCATCGTCGAGAATAAAGGCGTCGCCGATTTCATCGCCGCCTGCGCGCGGGCACTCCCGGCCCTGCCCGGCTGGTCGGCGCGGATCATCGGGGGTGACCGGTTCGGCCCGGCCAGCCCCAGCACGCCCTATGTGCAAACCATGCGCGAGCAAGCCGCCCAAGCCGGCATTATTTGCACCGGCTATCAACCGCATGAACAGGTGCTGGCCGCCATGGCACAGGCCGCCCTGGTGGTGGTGCCGAGCCGCTGGCCTGAGCCGTTCGGCTTGACCGCGCTGGAAGCCATGGCCAGCGGCGCGGCGCTGATCGCGAGCCATATTGGCGGCTTGCCGGAATTAGTGGGCGATGGTGGCCTGTTGGTGCCGCCTTGCGACCCAGCCCAGCTCGCGCGCGCCATCCTGCATCTCGCGCAGGATGATACCGCACGCGCCCAACGCGCCGAGGCCGGGCTTGCGCAAGCGCGCCAGTTCGATACACCGATCATCGCGGCACGATTATCAGCCCTGCGCCAAGCTTTGCCCTGAGCAATTTGGCCCCATGACGCTCTGCCCTTATATCAGGGGCAAGAGTTCAAGAGGATATCCATGATGAACGACAAGCTGATCCCGGTCACCGTGCTGACGGGCTATCTCGGTGCCGGCAAAACCACCTTGCTGAACCGGATACTCACCGAGCAGCACGGCAAACGCTATGCGGTGGTGATCAATGAATTTGGCGAAAGCGGTGTCGATAACGACCTTGTGGTGGATACCGACGAGGAAGTGTTCGAGATGAATAATGGCTGCATTTGCTGCACCGTGCGCGGCGATCTGATCCGCATCATCACCGGGCTGATGAAGCGGCGCGATCGGTTTGACGGGATCATCGTGGAGACCACCGGCCTCGCTGACCCGGCACCGGTCGCGCAGACATTTTTTGTCGATGAGGATGTCAAAGCCCGCACCCGGCTCGATGCCATCGTCACTGTGGTCGATGCCAAACATGTTCTGGCCCGCCTCGCCGATAGCAGCGAGGCGCTGGAACAAATCGCCTTCGCCGATGTCATCGTGCTCAACAAGCTCGATCTGGTAACACCCGAGGAATTGGCTTTGGTCGAAGCGCGCCTGCGCAGCATCAACCGCTTCAGCACCATCCATCACGCAACCCGCGCCGATATACCCGCCGACAAATTGTTAGGGATCAACGCGTTCGACCTGGCACGGGTGCTGGAAAACGTGCCCGATTTTCTCGATGAAGACAGCCACACCCATGATGAGCATATGCTGAGCATCAGCCTCACCACCCTGACCGCGCTGGATGCGGAAAAATTCAACGCCTGGATCAGCGGCGTGCTGGCGATGCAAGGTCAAGATATTCTGCGCACCAAAGGCATCCTGGCCTTTGCTGGCGAAGACCGCAAATTCGCCTTCCAGGCGGTCCACATGATGGCGGATGGCGATTTCATCGCCCCCTGGCCGCCCAATAGCCCTCGCGAAAGCAAATTGGTGTTCATTGGCCGCAATTTGAACCGACCCCAATTGCGCCGGGGCTTTGAGAGCTGTTTCGCCGCATGAATGAGGGTTTGAAAACCGCCGATCGCATGCTCGATGAGCGCGGCGTGCAGCGCGATTGCGGCGCCTATGTCACCAGCCTCGCCTTCACCCGTGACCAAACCCATGCGGTGTTCGGCTTGGGTGACGGGCGCTTGATCTTCCGCGCACGCACCGGCACCGATTGGCACGAGCATGCGAGCCATAACGGCGCGGTCACCGCGCTGGCAGCGGATTTTGATGGCGTTGGCATCCTCAGCGGCGGCGATGATGGCACGCTGCAGCGCTTTGAGCCGCATCAGGGCGCAGCACAAAACCTCGCCCGATACGGCATGAAATGGGTCGATCATGTGCTCAGCGTTGCAGATCGCAAAGCACCGCTCCGCGCGGTCGCCGTCGGCAAAAATTTGCATCTGCTCGATCAAACCGGCCAAACGCTGCGCACCCTCGCTCACCCCTCCACCATCACCGGCCTTGCGTTGGATATGAAAGCCAAGCGCATCGGCGCCAGTCATTATAACGGCGCGTCATTATGGTTCCTGCGCTCGGATCAAAATAAGCCGCTGCGCCTGGAATGGAAAGGCAGCCATCTGGCCATCGCGATTCACCCATCGCTCTATGCGGTCGCCACCGCGATGCAGGAAAACGCGCTCCATGGCTGGCGAATTTCCGATTTGCAGCATATGCGCATGAGCGGCTATCCGGCCAAACCCGAATCGCTCGGCTTCACCGCCTCGGGAAAATGGCTGGCCAGCGCCGGTGCGGAAGCGATCATTTTATGGCCGTTCTTCGGCGGCGGGCCGATGGGCAAAGCCCCGCTCGAACTCGCGGGCGGCGATCAAGCCATGGTCAAGCGC
>JAKBBY010000036.1 GCA_021808315.1 Pseudomonadota bacterium
CTTTACCGGCGCGACCAATCGGCATATTGGCCGGTTCGAGCAAGCGGCGGGCGGAACCTTGTTTCTCGATGAAATCGGCGACATGCCGCAAGAGGCGCAAACAAGGCTGTTGCGGGTGTTGCAGGAAGGCGAGTTCACCACCGTGGGTGGACGCCAGCCGATCCGTGCGAATGCGCGGATTGTGGCGGCGACCCATCGGGATTTGCGGGTGTTGATCCGTGCCGGGCAGTTCCGCGAGGATTTGTTTTATCGGTTGAATGTGGTGCCGATCCGCCTGCCGCCTCTGCGCGAGCGGCCCGGCGATATTCCGCTGTTAGCGCAGCATTTCCTCACACGCGCCCAAAATGAAGGACTGAGCGCCAAAACATTGGCACCCGAAGCGATGGCGCGGCTTTCGGCCTATCGCTGGCCCGGCAATGTGCGCGAATTGGAAAATCTGATGCGCAGGCTTGCGGCGTTGGTGCCCCAGCCGGTCATTACCGCCGAGATTATCGATCAGGCCTTGGCCGAATTGGTGCATGCCGAGCCAGTCTCGAGCGGTGAGGCGGCGGCCCAGCCGATTGAACGGGCGATCGAGCAGCATATCGCGCGCGTGCTCGCCGCCATGCGCGGCACTGGCGAGGAGGGCGTGCTCTATGACCGGATTTTGGCTGATTTCGAGGCTCCCTTGATCCGTCAGGTGCTGGCTGAAACACGCGGCAATCAAATTCGGGCCGCTTCCTTGCTCGGACTTAATCGCAATACGCTGCGCAAAAAAATCCGCCTGCACGAGCTTGACGTGACAAGGCGGGTTGGTTGAGCCGGTGATGAACCAAATCGCACGTTCACCCTTGCCGGGCGATCCGCGCACCAAACCGGCGGGCGGCGGGCTTGCCCGGCTGATCGATATTCTGGTGGGCCGGGTGGCAACCTTGCTGCTCGCGGCTGTAGCCCTGACGTTAGGCATTGGCAGTTTCGCCTATCTGGCGGGCGGCATCAAACTTGGCGTGCATTCAGGCGCTGCGGTTGGCTTGGCGGTGGGTGATATCGCGATTTTGCTGCTGCTGATCATCGTGCTGGTGGCGCGCGTGACGCGGGTGGTGTTGGAGGCACGGCGTGGTGCTGCGGGCGCGCGGCTGCATGTGCGGCTGGTTTTATTATTTGGCGGCATCGCGGCGGTGCCTGCAATATTAGTTGCGATTTTTGCTGCGGTATTCTTTAATTTTGGCATTCAAGCCTGGTTCAATCAGCGGGTGCGCACGGCGCTGGCGGAAAGTCAGCAAGTGGCGGTTGGGTATATGGATGCGAAAAAGAACAATATTCGCGTCGATGCCTTGGCGATTGCCAATGATCTAAACCAGAACGGTCCGATTTTTTATGGCAGTGCTCAGGATTTTTTCGATCAAGGCTTTCTCAATGTGCTGATCGCCCAAACGGCGTTGCACGGATTGACCCAGGCGGTGATTTTTGAGCCGCTGACCGATAAGGTGATCGCGTCTGCGGGGCTGTTCGCGGGCACTGATGTTTCGCTCCCGCCGCAAGCCCAGATTGATCTGGCCGAGAAGCATCAAATCGTGGTGTGGAGCACACCGCATTCAACGCTGGAACATGCGATGGTGCAGCTTGAAGCCGCACCGGCATTGATGCTGATGGTCGAGCGGCCCATCGATCCAAGTATTTTTGCCCATGTCAAACGCACCGAAAAGGCGCTCGCCGAATATAATCGGCTTGAGCATCAGCGCGGACAATTCGAATTATTCTTCGCCCTGATTTTCGTCACGGTGGCGCTGCTGGTGCTGTCGGGGGCGGCGTTGATCGGCTTGGTGTTCGCCAATCAAATCGCCCGGCCCATCGGCCATTTGATCCGCGCTGCCGAGCGGGTGCGCGGCGGCGATTTGCAGGTGCGGGTGCCCGAAGGTGATTCGGGCGATGATGTCGCCGGTTTATCGCGCGCCTTCAACCGAATGACCGGGCAACTCGCCGCCCAGCGGGCAGAATTGATGAGCGCCTATGGGCAGATCGATGAGCGGCGGCGATTCACCGAGACGGTATTGGCCGGGGTCTCGGCGGGCGTGATCGGGCTTGATCCGCAAGGGCGGATTGAGCTGCCGAACAAGGCGGCTTCGGATTTACTCGGCATTGATTTGCTCGCGCATCTGGGCGAGCGATTATCAGAGCTGCTGCCGGATTTTGCCGAGTCCCTCACGCTCGCCGAAGCAACGCCGGACCGCCCGATTACCGCTGAAATCGCCTATGCCGGGCAGGGCGGCAAGCGGATTTTCATGGCGCGGATTGGTGCGGATCGTCATGGTGATCGTGCTCCCGGTTTTGTGGTGACGTTTGATGACATCACCGCCTTGCAAACCGCCCAGCGCAAAGCGGCCTGGGCGGATGTGGCACGGCGGATTGCCCATGAAATCAAAAATCCGCTCACCCCGATCCAGCTTTCCGCAGAGCGGATGAAGCGGCGGTTCGCCAAAGAGATCAAGTCCGATCCTGAGAGTTTTGCGCAATGCGCCGATACGATTGTCCGGCATGTCGGTGATATTGGCCGGATGGTCGATGAGTTTTCGGCCTTTGCTCGGATGCCGGTGCCGGTGATGCGCCCGGAAAGCCTATCGAAAATTCTGCGCGAAGCGGTGATTCTGCAGCGCACCGCCCATGCCGAGATCGATTGGCGGGTCGCGTTGCCGCCGGATGATCCGCGCGCCCTGTGCGATGCGCGGTTGATCGGGCAGGCTTTGATGAATTTGTTGCAAAATGCAGCCGATTCGATCGCCATGCGGCCAATTTCGGCACAGACGCTCCCGCACGGCGAGGTTGTTTTGCGAATCACCGAGGATGCGGCATGGTACCGGATTGAGGTCATCGATAACGGCATTGGCTTGCCCGAGCAGGATCGGGATCGGCTGACCGAGCCTTATGTGACGCACAAGGTGAAGGGCACTGGTCTTGGACTCGCGATCGTGCGCAAGATCATGGAGGATCATCATGGCACGCTGGAACTCGCGAGCCGGGCGGATGGCGTGGGTGCGGTGGTAACCTTGCTATTACCATCGAAGGCGCTGGTAAACGACGCTATGTCGGCGGGATTGGAGCGGAATGACTGAGATTCTCATTATCGATGACGAGCCGGACATTCGCTTTCTGGTTGACGCGATTTTGCGCGATGAAGGGTTTGAAACGCGCAGCGCCGGATCGTCGGACGAGGCGTTGGCGGCGTTCGCTGAGCGCCGACCCGATTTGGTGATTCTGGATGTGTGGTTGCAAAATTCAGCTCTCGATGGATTAGGGATTTTGCAGGCGATGCGCGCTGAGGCCCCGAACCTGCCGGTGGTGATGATTTCCGGCCACGGCACGATTGAAATGGCCGTGCAGGCGATCCAGCACGGGGCGTATGATTTCATCGAAAAACCGTTCAAATCGGAGCGGCTGCTCTTGGTGATCCAGCGCGCGCTGGAGGCCGCACGGCTGGTTGCAGAAAATGCCGAATTGCGGCTGCGCACCGGCTCGGAAAACCGGCTGACCGGGTCGAGCGCCGCGATCCACGCGCTGCGCCACGCGGTTGAGAAGGCAGCACCAACCGGCTCACGCATTTTGATCACCGGTGCGGCGGGCGTGGGCAAGGAGGTGGTGGCGCGGATGATCCACACCCAATCCAAGCGCGCGAGCGGCCCTTTTGTGGTGTTGAACTGCGCCACGCTGGCGCCCGAGCGGGTTGAGGCGGCGCTGTTCGGTGTTGAGGCGGGGGCTGATGGGGCGAGCCGACCGGGATTGCTCGACCGGGCCGATGGCGGCACCCTGCTGCTCGATGAGATCGCGGATATGCCCCTGGAAACCCAAGGCAAAATCGTTCGGGTGTTGCAAGATCAACGGTTTGAGCGGTTGGGCGGCGGGGCGCGGGTCAAGGTCGATGTGCGGATTTTGGCCAGCACCGCGCGCGATCTGCAGGCGCATATCAATGCGGGCAGCTTTCGGCAGGATTTATATTATCGCCTCGCCGTGGTGCCGCTGCGGGTGCCGAGCCTACGCGAGCGGCGCGAAGATATCCCCGAATTGGCCAGCCTGTTTTTGGCGCGGGCGGCAGAAACCTCTGGCTTACCACCAAGGGTCTTGGCTTCGGATGCGATTGCGGCGCTGCAGGCGCATGATTGGCCGGGGAATGTGCGCCAATTGCGCAACGTGATCGACTGGCTGATGATCATGCATCCCGGCGAGGCCGGTGAGCCGTTTCACGCCGCGCAATTGCCCGGCGAGATCAGCGCGCACGCGCCGCGCGCCTTGGCGATTGATCCGCTGGCCGATATCATGGCGCTATCGCTGCGCGATGCGCGCGACGTGTTCGAAACCCAGTATTTGCAAGCGCAACTCCTGCGGTTCGGCGGCAATATCAGCCGCACCGCGCAGTTTGTCGGCATGGAGCGCAGCGCCCTGCACCGCAAGCTCAAGCAATTGGGCGTGGGTGCGGAAGATCGGCAATCGACGGGCTGATTGGGGCGCTTGGGTTGAACCGAGGGGGCGGGAACCCCATTCCATCAGAGTGACATGATAATAACCAGGAGTGTCCCCGATGGATCAGTTTCGCGCCAAAGCCTCGTATAATTTCAACGCAACCAAAATGGCGGAGGATATTGAGCGGCTGGTCGGTCAGCTCGATCATTTGCGCGATCGGGTGGTCCAGGTGGCCGATACCGTCCTGCATGAGGTGCAGGACCGCCTGAAAGATACCGCACCAACGCCGCGTGCAGGGCGCAGCAATCTCGAACAACGGATCGAGGCGCTGACACGCGATATGGCGGGTTTAACGGATCGCTTGACCGATACCGGGCGTAGCACCTCAAATCGGACAGCGCTCTTTGTGCAAGAGCGGCCATTGGTGAGCTTGGCGATGGCGTTTGGGGCGGGCTATTTGATCGCGCGCTGGATCAAGCGCGGGTGATGCGTTTTTTCGCCCCGTTGTTCGAAATGATCGGCTTGCGCGCGTGGCGCGAACGCGTGCTGTTGGGGGTAATGGCGCTGGGGCTGGCGCTGCTGGGACTTGTTTTCCTATTGGCAGCGGGATTTCGCGCCCTGGCCCAGACGATCGGCGTGCTGAAGGCGGATTTGAGTTTTGGGTTGGGATTTTTAGCACTGGCGCTGCTGTGCTGGGGCATCACACGCTATCGCTGGCGCCGTCGGTCGCGCCCGGCGCAAACCGGCGCGCTGTTGGCGGTGTTGGCGGAGGGATTGGCCCTGGTGCGCAGCCTGATGCGCCGGGACCCGGCGGTGCTGGCGCTGCTCGCGATTATGCTCGGCACGCTCCGGGCGATGTTGCAAAAAAGTGACTCGCCCTCTGATTGAAGGTTGGATCCTGGAGCGACAGAATTAATTTAGCCGATTGACGATCCCGTCAGGGCAAAATAATCGGGTCAGGACATTGGCTTAACCTGCCGACTGTCGTAAGTCTGCGCTCTCGCGTCCGATCATCCACACCCGATCTTCCATAGGGACTGATCATATGTTTCGGCTCTCGGTGCCGGTCCGTTTAGTATTAGCGCGGCTGACCCTCCCGGTCATGCTGCTGCTTGCGCTGGGGTTAATGATCGCAGGCCGCGCCAATAGCCGGCTGACGGACTCGCTGCGTCTGGGCCTTGATGATGCGTTGGCGCCGGCATTCCGCGTGATGTCACGCCCCATCGTCAGCCTAACCCGTGATGATACGGCGCTCGGGGCCTGGGTCGGTATGCATCGGCAAATCTTGGCGTTGCGGGCGGAGAATGCCCGGCTGAGGCGCTGGCAGTCGGTGGCGCTGGCGCTGGCTGCGCAAAATCAGGCGCTCAAATCAACCCTGCATTTCGTGCCAACGCCGACGCCGGAATTTTTCACCGCCCGCGTGATCGCCGATAATGGCGGGTTATACGCCCATTCCGTGCTGGTTTCGGTGCCATCGGGCGCGCCGAACCTTGTTGACGCGATTGCGATGGACGGGCGCGGCGTCGTCGGGCGCGTGGTGCAATCGGGCCTGCGCAGTGCGCGGGTGTTGTTGATCAATGATTTGAACAGCCGGGTGCCGGTGGCGATGGGCACCTCCGGCGCGCATGCGCTGATGGTGGGCACCAATGGTGCCATGCCGAGCTTGCAATATTGGTCGCCCAATCATCCGCCCCATGAGGGGGAAATTGTGTTGACCAGCGCGGCGGGCGGGGTGTTTCCGCCCGGCTTGCCGGTGGGCGTGGTGCATTATCAAGGGCGTAATAACCCGGTCGTGCTGCCATTCGCCGGATTGCACCGGCTGCAATTACTACGGCTGTTTGATTATCATCTGGGTGGTCAAAGCGAGGCCCAAACAGCGACTGGTCCGCTTGCGGGCCACGGTCCGTGATTGCGTGGCCGAGTTTGTGGCGCGATCTGGATCGCGCGGCGCGGCATGCGCTGCCGAGCTGCTCGATTATGCTGATCATGATGGTCGCCTCAGTGCCGTTGCTGCTGCCGGACCCTGGTGCCTTTCGGGCGGCCTTTGTGTTGATTTCGGTATTTTTCTGGACCTTATATCGCCCGGCGGCGCTGCCCGCACCGGTGGTGCTGATCCTCGGGGTGTTGCTCGATTTGATCGGCAATTCGCCGCTCGGCCTATGGGCGGTGTTGTTGTTGCTGAACCAGGCGGCGGTTTTGGCGCTCCGGCGGGTGTTGGCCAAGCAGGGATTTTTCCTGGTTTGGCTCGCCTTGGCCGCGAGCATGGTGGGAACCAGCGGGCTTGAATATCTGATCCGGTCTTTGCTCATTTTGCAGTTTTTGCCGCTCGGGCCGGTGTTGATCCAGGCGATGATTGGCGTTTTACTCTATCCGCTGTTGGCGCCCTGGCTCATCAAGGCGCATCGTGGTGCTGCCGCGCCCGAGTTCGCATAAATGAGGCGCGAGACCAAGCGGCGCTCGGTCTTCACCCGGCGGGCCTTGCTGGTGGGGGCAGCGCAAACAGCCGCGTTTGGCGCGATGGGGGTGAATTTATACCGTTTGCAAGTGCGCGAGCATGGGCGGTTTGCCACGCTGGCCAAACAAAACTCGATCAATGATCGCCTGATCGCGCCCGAACGCGGGCTGATCACCGACCGATATGGGGTGATTCTCGCGGGAAATCGCCAACATTGGCGGGCCTTGTTCATGATGGCGCAGGCGCATGACCCGCAAGCGGTGATTGATCGCTTCGCCGCGCTGATGGCGTTGTCCCCCGAAGAGCAGGCGCGGATTGCCCGGGATTTGGCGGGCAAACCGCGCTATGTGCCGATTTTGCTCAAGGATGATCTTGATTGGTCAGACATGGCGCGGATCGAGGTGCGGGCGGTGGATTTACCCGGCGTGTTTGTCGATGTCGGGGCGTCGCGCACCTACCCGCTCGGACCGCAGGCGGCACATGTGATCGGCTTTGTCGGACGGCCAACCCAGGCGCAGGCGCAGCGCGACCCGATGCTGGCCTTGCCGGGCATGCGGGTGGGGCGCACCGGGATCGAAGGGGCGCATGATCGTGCGCTGCGGGGGACGCCGGGGATTGTGCAAACCGAAGTGAATGTCCACGGCTCGGTGGTGCGTGAGCTTGATCGTGACAATGGCAAGCCGGGTGCTGTGGTGCAGACGGCCTTGGATACCGGCTTGCAAACCTTGGCGGCAACAAGGCTGGCCGGGCAGGCCGGTGCCGCCATTGTGATCGATGCGGTGGCCGGGGAAGTGCTGGCGATGGCGAGCACGCCGGGCTTTGATCCGGGCTTGTTTGATACCGGCGTCCCGGCGGCGACCTGGGCGCATTGGATGCATGATCCAATGCGCCCGCTGACCAACCGGGCCGCGAACGGGCTTTATGCGCCCGGTTCAACCTTCAAACCCTGCGTCGCCATTGCGGCCCTGCATAGCGGCGCAATCACCGCGCACACAACCTTCAACTGCCCCGGCTATTTGAAGCTGGGCAATCATACATTTTATTGCTGGCAGCATAGCGGCCACGGCACCATCAATGTGGTCAGCGCCCTGCAGCAAAGTTGCGACGTGTTTTTCTATCACACGGCCTTGGCGGTGGGCATTGATCAGATCGCCGCAATGGGGCGGCGGCTTGGCCTTGTGGGGTCGCTGGATATTGGCATGCCCGGCGCCTCGACCGGGTTTTTACCAACCCATCAATGGGCCAAGCGGCGCAAGCTGGTTTGGACCAAGGGCAACACCGTGATCCAGGGTATTGGCCAGGGCTTTACCCAGGTCACCCCGCTCGGTTTGGCCACCATGGTGGCGCGCATTGCCACCGGGCGGGCGGTGCAGCCCCGGCTGACCCGGGCGATTGGCACGGTGCATCAGGCTGATGGGCTGGATTATGGTTGGCCCTCGCTTGGTTTGCAGGACCGGCATTTGGAAACGGTGCGTGCCGGCATGACCGAGGTGGTCAACACGCCTTCGGGCACCGGCTATGCCTCGCGCCTGATGCTGCCGGGGGTGCAAATGGCCGGCAAAACCGGCACCGCACAGGTGCATGATTTGTCGCAAGCGCAGGAAAAGGCGAATTACGATGACGCCAGCCTACCCTGGAAATACCGACCCAACGCGTTTTTCATCGCGTTCGCGCCGGTGGCTGCCCCGCGCTATGCCATATCGGTGGTGGTGGAGCACGGCAATGAAGGGGCGGCAGCATCGGCGCCGATCGCCCGTGATTTGATGACATTGGCGCTAACCAGCACGGCGCAGCGCCCGGCGGCCAAGCCGGGATTTGTCGCAGCCCCGCAAACAGTGGCGATGGTGACGGCCTCATGAGCGGTTTGATCGATTATCGGCCCTATTATGCGCGCTCGTTCGGCTTGCTGCGTAAATTATTGCGCATTAACTGGCTGTTCGTTTTGGCCTGCTGCACGCTGGCCGGCATTGGCTATGCCGCACTCTATTCGGCGGCGGGCGGGCATGGCGAACCGTACGCCACACCGCAATTGATCCGGTTTTCCGCGTCATTAATCATGATGATCGCGATTGCGCTGGTCGATATCCGGCTGATCGCCAAACTGGCTTGGCCGGCCTACGCGCTCGGCCTCGTGTTGCTGGTGGTGGTATGGCGGTTCGGCCATGTCGGGCTTGGCGCGAAACGCTGGATTGATGTCGGTGGCTTGCATGTGCAGCCCTCGGAACTGATGAAGCTGTTTCTGGCGCTGGCGCTGGCGGCATGGTTTCAGCGGGCGAGCTATGAGCGGGTCGGCCAAGTGCCATTTTTGATCCCGCCGATCCTCGCCATTTTGGTCCCAGCGGCGCTGATCCTCAAAGAGCCCAATCTCGGCACCGCCGTCATCACCATGAGTATTGGCGGCACTATTTTACTCGGGGCCGGGGTGCGCTGGTGGAAATTCGTGATCGTGATCGTGGTGGTCGCGATTGCCGCGCCGTTCATCTACCATCATTTGCATGGCTATCAGAAACAGCGGATTCTGACGTTTTTGCATCCGGGGCGCGATCCGCTGGGCGCTGGCTATAACATCATCCAGTCCAAAATCGCCCTCGGCTCGGGCGGGTTCTGGGGCCAGGGGTTTTTGCACGGCACGCAGAACCAGCTCAATTTTTTGCCCGAGAAACAAACCGATTTCGTGTTCACCATCATTGCCGAGGAGTTCGGCTTTGCTGGCTCCTTGGTCTTGATCGGCGTGCTGTTCTCGATGATTGCGATGGGGTTCTACACCGCGCTGCGCTGCCAGCACATGTTCGGGCGGTTGGCTGCGTTGGGGATTGCCACCAATTTATTTCTCTATTGTTTTGTCAATTTGGCGATGGTGATGGGGCTGATCCCGGTGGGTGGGGTACCGCTGCCGCTGGTCTCTTATGGCGGTTCGGCCTTGACCGCGGTGATGCTCGGGTTCGGGGTGCTCATGTCGATCCATGTGCATCGGGACGTTGAATTTGCCGCATCCGAGGAATAAATTCTAACGTAACGCCGCGCGCGGTGTTCGCGCGTGCGGGTGATACCAAGCGAGATTGGTTGAGAGAGGCTTGATCGTGGATGATCCTTACAAAACGCTCGGCGTGCCGCGCGATGCAACGGCTGATGCGATTCGCAGCGCCTATCGCAAACTCGCCAAGCAGCATCATCCGGATTTAAACCCCGGCAATGCGGCAGCGGAGGAGCGGTTCAAGGCGGTGGCGTCCGCTTATGGGTTGCTTTCGGATGCCGAGCAGCGCGCCCGCTTCGACCGGGGCGAGATCGATGCCAGCGGCGCTGAGCGTTCACACGCCCACCCGCACGCGCATCCGGGCTATCGCGCCCACGCCGAATCCGGGGCCGGTCAACGCTATCGCCATGCGGGGCCTGAGGCCCAGGATTGGAACGATCCTGATTTGGAAGCGATGTTCGCCTCGATGTTTGCCGGCGGGCGAGAGGGGGCGCGCCATGCGGCGGAGCGCTATCGGTTGGCGGTGCCGTTGCTCGATGCGGTGAATGGGGCGACCAAGCGGTTAACCCTGCCCGATCAGCGGGTGCTGGATGTGAAAATTCCCCCCGGCACCGAGGCTGGACATATTTTGCGCCTGCGCGGCCAAGCGGCCCACGCGGCAGGGACCAACGCCGCAGGGGCGGGCGCCAAAGCGGGCGATATACTGATCGAAATCGCGATTGACCCGCACCCGGTCTATAGCCGTGATGGTCAGACGCTCCGGATGGAATTGCCGGTGTCGCTGCGCGAAGCGGTGCTCGGCGGGCCGGTGGAGATTGCCGGGCCGCGCGGGGCGTTGCGGCTGCGGATTCCGCCGCATTCTGACACCGGCACCGAATTGCGGGTGCGCGGGCGCGGGGTTCCGGCCCATAACGGTCTGCCTGAGGGCGATTTATATGTCCGGCTGCGGGTAATGATCGGGCCGGATGACCCGGCTTTGGATGCGTTTTTGCAGACATGGCAACCGGCGCGGCCGTTTAATCCGCGCCAAACGATGGATGCGGCGTCATGATGACAATCGACAGGTTGATCGCCGAAATCGGGCAGGTGGAGCGGGCGGATTTAGAGCGTTGGATCCGCGAAGGATGGGTGCGGCCCGAAGGCGAGCCGGATGCCTATCGGTTCGTTGAGATCGATGTCGCACGGGTTCGCCTGATTTGCACCCTGCGCACCGATATGGAGGTCAATGAGGCCGCGCTGCCGGTGGTGCTCTCCTTGCTGGATCAACTTTATGACACGCGCCGCCAGATGCGCGCCTTGATCGAGCGGGTCCGCGCCATCGCGCCGGATCAAGGGCGGGACTGACGGCGCTGGCGCACGCGCCGGATCAAATTGCGTTGATCATGGCAGAAAGCGCATCATCGCCGCATGATCCGCGCTTGCGGGTTCGCTGAATTCCTGATTGCGGCGGTTGACGGTCGGCTTGAGGCTGATAGTCTCACCGCACGCCACCCGGTATGGTCCGGAGAACAAGGCGGCGAGGAAACGGAGCAAATTATGAGCCATTACGTGATTGTCGGCGCGGGATCGGCTGGCTGTGTGCTGGCGGCGCGCTTGAGTGAAGACCCTGCGGTGCAAGTCACCCTGATCGAGGCGGGCGGTCCGGATAGTGCGCAGGAAATTCACATCCCGGCGGCGTTTCCTCAGCTCTTCAAGTCCGAATATGATTGGGATTTTTCGAGCGAGCCGGAACCCGGCTTGGCGGGGCGGCGGATTTATCTACCGCGTGGCAAAATGCTCGGCGGCTCCAGTTCGATGAATGCGATGGTCTATATTCGCGGCAACCGCGCCGATTACGATGGCTGGGCGGCTGAAGGTGCGACGGGCTGGAGCTATAACGAGGTGCTGCCCTATTTTCGCCGGTCGGAAAATAACGAGCGCGGCGAAGATCAGTTTCACGGCAAGCTCGGCCCGCTCTCAGTATGCGAAGGACGCTCGCGCAACCCGTTGATGGATGCCTTCGTCGAGGCGGGCGTGCAGGCCGGGTTTCCGGCCAACCCCGATTTCAACGCCGCCCAGCAAGATGGCGTTGGCTTGTTTCAAAACACCCAGCGCAACGGCATGCGCTGCAGTGCTGCGGTCGCCTATTTGCATCCGGCAATGGCACGGCCCAATTTGCGGGTGATCACCGACGCCCTCACCACCCGCATCCTGTTCGATGGCGAGCGCGCGAGCGGCGTGGAAATCGTGGTGAACGGCCAAGTTGAGACGATCCATGCGGAGCAAGAAGTCATTTTGGCAGCTGGCGCCTATAACTCGCCGCAATTGCTGATGCTGTCGGGCATCGGGCCGGCGGGTGATCTGGCGGCGCTGCAAATTCCGGTGCGGGTGGATTTGCCGGTTGGCATCGGCTTGCAGGATCATCCGATGACCTTGATGACATGGTACACCAACACCGAAACGCTAATGACAGCCGCAACGGCGGAAAATGCCGAATTGCTGATGAAAGAAGGGCGTGGGCCGCTCACCTCGAATATCGGCGAGGCGGGTGGATTTTTCCGCACGCGCGACGGGCTCGATGCGCCGGATGTGCAGTTTCACGCCGCCCCGGTGATGTTTTATCAGGAAGGCATGGGCGTGCCGACCGCCCATGCATTCGGCTTTGGCCCCTGCGTGTTGAAACCCACCAGCCGGGGCCAATTATCGCTGCGCTCGGCCAATCCGCGCTCCAAGCCGCGCATCACCCATAATTACTTCGCCACCCCAGATGATCGCGCGAGCGCGCTGGCCGGGATGCGGATTGGGTTAGAGATTGCCAAGCAACCGGCACTCCAGGCCCATATCACCGCGCCGCATCAGGTGCCGGCTTCCGCCTCCGATGCCGATCTTTGGGATTATATCGAGCGTTATACCCATACCGTGTATCACCCAACCAGCACCTGCGCGATAGGCCCGGTGGTGGACCCGGCTTTGCGGGTGCATGGTGTTCACGGGCTGCGGGTGGTCGATGCCTCGGTGATGCCGAGTGTGGTGCGCGGCAATACCAATGCACCGACCATCATGATCGCCGAGCGAGCGGCGGATTTGATCCGCCGCGCCGTATAATACCTAACCGTTAGAAACCAGCCAGGCTGCGGAACTCGGCCTCGGTGAGCAGTGCAATCCCCAAAGCGGCGGCCTTCGTCGCTTTGGAGCCGGCATCGGCGCCGACCACCACGTAGTCAGTGCGTTTGGAGACGCTTTCCGTCACTTTGGCGCCAGCTTCCTCGGCACGGGCCTTGGCTTCGGGCCGGGTGATGGTTTCCAACGTGCCGGTAAAGACAATGGTTTTTCCCGCGAGCGGCGTGTTGTCAGCCGGGCCGATCTCATCCTCGATGTTGAGCTGCGCATCAAGCGTTGCCAGCAGCGCGAGATTATGCGGCTCCGCGAAAAATCCAACCAACTCCTCGGCAATCGATGGGCCGATACCCGAAATCACCCCGAGTTCGAGCCGCGCATCCGAGCCGATCATTTGGGCGGCGATCATCGCATCGCGCCAGACGGCAAACTGGCCATAATGGCGCGCGAGCAGCTTGGCGTTCGCCTCGCCGATGCGGCGAATCCCCAGCGCATAAATAAAACGCGCAAGCGGGATGCGGCGGCGCGCACGAATCGCGGCACTGAGCTTGGCGGCCGATAACGCGCCCCAGCCATCAAGGCGCGCAATTTTCGCCTCCAAGTCAGGCAGCGTGAAAATATCGGCAACAGTGTTGAGCCAGCCCAGCGCATGAAATTCACGCACCGTCTTTTCGCCCATGCCTTCAATATCAAAGGCCGGGCGCGCACAAAAATGGATCAGTCGCTCCACCACCTGCGCCGGGCAAGACAAGCCGCCCGTGCAGCGGCGCACAACCTCGCCTTGCGGGCGGATCGCGAGCGACCCACAGATCGGGCAATGATCGGGGAAGTGGAACGGCTCGGCATCAGGCGGGCGCTGCGCGGACAGCACCGCAACGATTTGTGGAATGACATCGCCGGCCCGTTGAATTTCCACCATGTCACCCACACGCACGTCTTTGCGGATGATTTCATCCTCATTATGCAAGGTCGCATGGGTCACAATCACACCGCCGACATTCACCGGCGTGAGTGTCGCGCGCGGGGTGAGTGCGCCGGTGCGCCCGACTTGAATATCAATCGCTTCGAGCCGGGTGATCGCCCGCTCGGCAGGGAATTTCCACGCCACCGCCCAGCGCGGCGCGCGCCCGGCAAAACCAAGCCGGTCCTGTAAGGCCAAATCATCAAGCTTATAGACCACGCCATCAATATCATAAGGCAGATCGGGCCGCAGCGCGCCGATCCGCGCTTGGAAGTCGATGGCTTGGGTCTCACTGATCGGTTCGGCTAACGGATTGACCGTAAATCCCCAACGCCGCAGCGTCGCGAGATAGTCAAAATGGGTTTGCGCAACCGGTGCGCTGGCCGCACCGCGCGCATAGGCAAAGAGCGATAATTTGCGGCTGGCGGTGATCCGTGGGTCAAGCTGGCGCAGACTGCCTGCAGCGGCGTTACGCGGATTGGCGAACGGGCGCGCCTGGGTCGCGTTCAGCGCCAGAAAATCGGCGCGCGCCATATAGATTTCACCGCGAATTTCAATAAAGTTCGGCGCATCCTCAGGTAATCGCAATGGCAAATCGGGCAATGTGCGCACGTTTTCGGTAACATCCTCGCCCTCTTCGCCATCGCCCCGGGTGGCGGCACGGATGAATTTTTGGTCTTGGTAGGTCAACGAAATCGATAGCCCATCGATTTTCGGCTCCGCAACAAACTGTAAAACCGTGGCGTCCAATCCCAGAAACCGGCGAATGCGCGCGCAAAACTCGCTGAATTCGTCCGGCGCAAAAACGTTATCGAGCGATAACATTGGCTGCGCGTGCCGAATTTTGCCAAACCCTGCCGCCACCGGCGCGCCAACCTGCATGAACACCGCGCCGCGCCGCTCGGCTTCGCGTTTGAGCGCATCATAGCGTGCATCATCCATTATCGGGCGATCATCGCGGTGATACGCCAAATCAGCGGCGGCGATCTGCGCGAGCAGCGTCTCAAGCGTCATTTGGTCAAGCGGGGTCTCGCTCATGTCGGGCTCAACAGGCTGTGGGCGGCGGCGCGCGCGGCATCGGTAACGGTTTCACCGGCGAGCATGCGGGCAATCTCCTCATGCCGTGCAATGTGATCAAGGCGCCGGACGGTGGTTTGCGCCCGATTTTTCAGGGCTGATTTTGCGACAACGAAATGATGCGCGGCCCGTGCGGCAACTTGTGGCGAATGGGTCACCATCAAAATTTGGGTCGCCTTGGCAATCCGCGCGAGCCGTTCGCCCACAGCGGCGGCCGTCGCCCCGCCAATGCCGCTATCGACCTCATCAAAAATCAAGGTGTCAGCAGGCCCGGCGCGGGTGAGCACCACTTTCAGCGCCAGCATCAGGCGCGATAATTCGCCGCCCGAGGCCACCCGGTCGAGCGCGCCGGGCGTATCGCCAGGGTTGGTCGCCACCAGAAAGCTGGTTTCATCCATCCCCGCTTCGGACCAGCGTGCTTCCGGCAGCGCCGTGCAGGCAATGGTGAACCGCGCACGATCAAGTTTGAGCGGTGGCAATTCGCGGGCGAGGGCGGATTCCAGCTTGCGGGCAGCTTCCTGCCGTGCGTTATGCAGGGCGTTAGCGGCCTCGGTGAAATCGGCGCGCGCGGTCGCGGCGGCGTTCACCAGGGCCGCAATCGCGTTCTCGCCGGTTTCTAAAGCCGCAATCCGCGCCGCGAAACTTTCACACAGAGCCGGAAGATCGCTCACCGCCACCGCATATTTGCGGGCGGCGGCACGCAGGGCAAATAAGCGCGTTTCGATTTGATCGAGAGCGCGTGGATCGGGGGCGGCGTCAGCGCTGGCGCGCGAGAGCAAGGTTTCGGCTTCGGACAAGGCTTCTTCCGCGCGCTCAATCGCGCTCAGCGCCTGTGCGGCTTGGCTGCCCGGCTCGGTTTCGGCGAGGCGGGACAGGCTGCGGGCCGCACTGCGCAGCGCCACCGCCGGCCCGCCAGATCGGCGTTCGCGCGGCGCAATTTCGCTCAGCGCGGCATCAATCGCGGCGGCGCGCCGTTCAGCACCCTGCAAATGGTGGCGCTGGCTCGCGAGCTGCTGCTCCTCATCGGGCTGAGCGGCCAGATCATGCAATTCACCATAAGCGTGGCGCAAAAATTCCTCATCGCGCCGCGCGGCCTCAATGGCATCACGCGCTTCGCGCAGCGCCGCCTCAGCCGCGCGCCAGCCGCGCCAAGCGGTGAGGGTGCGTTGGCGCAGCGCGGCAGGCACGCCGAATTGATCGAGCAAGCGTAATTGAGTCGCAGGCTCAGCCAGCGCCAGGGCCGCGTGCTGCCCCTCAATTTCGATCAATGTTTCCGAAACCCGCCGCAGGAGTGACAGGCTGACCGTTTGGTCATTGATCAAGGCACGGGATTTGCCATCGCGGCTGACGATCCGGCGCAGCACCACCGTGTCATCGCCGTCCAATCCCTGTTCGGCCAGCAGCGCGTGCGCGGGGTGGCTCGCCTGGAGCGAAAAAGCGGCGGTGACCACCGATTGCGCGGCCCCGGCGCGGATCAGCCCGGCATCGGCGCGCGCGCCCAAAGCAAGGCCGAGCGCGTCGAGCAGGATCGATTTTCCAGCACCGGTCTCGCCGGTAAAGGCGGTCAGGCCCGGCTCGAACTCAAGGTCAAGCTGGTCGATCAGCACCACATCGCGGATCGACAGGGCGATGAGCATGGAGGCCGAGCACCCGGGCTAGAAAAGTCCGAACAGCCAGCCGCCAGATTTATGCGGCGGCGGCGCGGCGTGAGCGAGCAGCTTATGGGCGCGCAACTTATTGTAGGCGTCCTGATACCAAGACGAACCAGGGTAATTATACCCCAGCACCGCAGCGGTGCGGCGCGCTTCATGGGTCAGGCCCAGATCGAGATAGCACTCAACCAGCCGCTCCAAGGCTTCGGGCACGAAGGTCGTGCTTTGATATTGCTGCACCACTTTCTGGAAGCTGTTGATGGCGGCGGGATACAGATTTTGCCGCTCATAAAACCGCCCGATCACCATATCATGACCGGCGAGCCGATTTTCCGCGAGGCGCAATTTGATCCGCGCATCGCTGGCGTAGGCGCTGTTGGGAAAGCGGGTAATCACGTCTTGCAGCGCCTGGGCGGCTTCTTTGGTGGTGGTTTGATCGCGATGCACACCCTCAATTTGCTCATAATAGCACAAAGCGCGCAGATAATAAGCGTAGGCGGCTTCGGGGCTGGCCGGATGCAGCTGCACGAATCGGGTGAGCGAGGCGATGGCGGCGGTGAAATCCTGGCGCTGATAATCGGCATAGCCTTGCAGCAGCGCGGCATGGGTCGCCCAGGTCGAATAAGGATGATTGACCTGCACCGCGCCGAAATCGGTTGCGGCTTTTTTGTTGTTGCCTTTGCGCAACTGCTCGATTCCGGCCTCATATTGGGCGCTGGCCGAAAGCGGTGCGGCGGTTATCGCATCGGCTTGGCCGAGCTTGGGTTTCGGATGGCTTGACCCAAACAGCCCGCAGCCGCTCAGCAGAAGCGGGAGCGTCAGGCAGATCGGCAGCAGCGGGTTCAAGCGGCGCGGCAATGCGAAGCGATATTCTCTCAT
>JAKBBY010000003.1 GCA_021808315.1 Pseudomonadota bacterium
TCGCGCCTCTCCCGCCGTTTCCGTTCTCTCTCCCTGAACCCACACCCCATCCGCGAGCGGAAACCCGGCGCGAAAGCTCAAACCACGCCCGAATCAGCACAAGCACCAGCACCAACCGCTCCAACCGAAGCAAAAAGGAGAGAATTGCCGGGGCAAAAAGGCTGGCTGCTACAAACCTTCCCCGGCCATCACATCCCCTATGTGCGTGGTCACCTGATAAGCTTCCTCGAAGACCCCGACCTGTCGCTCCTCTCCAGCGAAAACCCGCGCATAGGCCGCGTGCTGCGCCCACTCTGCCACATGCTCGCGATTCCACTCCCCAATTACCTCAAATTGGCGCGCAAACCCCGCCCACCGGCCCCAAAACCAGCGCAAAAACCAGCGCGGCGGCGCGAAAAACCAGAGCCAACGCTCTATGAATATTTTCTCCAAAAATATCCCGCCCCGCCACCCCGCCCCACGCTGCCGGGCCATATTTACGAACCCACAGCCAGCGCAAAAATCAACTTCGAGCGGTAGGAGAGAAAACGTGACATAATCGTTCCGGATTGAAAACAAAATGGCGCGAAAGGAGCGAAAAAATGGCGGAGAGGGTGGGATTCGAACCCACGGTACCCGCGAAGGTACAACGGTTTTCGAGACCGTCCCGATCGACCACTCTGGCACCTCTCCGCGTGGGCGCGCTTATAGGGTTGCCTTGCTTGCAAGGCAACTGTGCGGGTCGGGTTGCAGGAATGCGGCTTGTCTGGAATGGTGGAGCATCAATGGGAGTGAGCCATGTATTCGATTCGGCGGTCCAAAAACCTGATCTGGCGATCCAGTGTCATCGCTCTTGCCTGCCTCGGGTTGGCTGGTTGTGGCACCAGCGCGCCACCGCGTGTTGGCGGTGCGGCGGCGGGTGGGGCGGCAACCGGTGCCACGTTCGGCCTCCTGGGCGGGCCAATCGGCGTGCTGGTTGGCGGGGCGATTGGCGGGGGTATCGGCGCGCTCACCGCAGCCAACACCACCCCCAAGCAAGTTAATCTGGGCAATCCGCCTTGGACCGGCGGCAGTTCGCTCGGCAGCGCCAGCGCCCCCGCCCAACCGCTGGCGCCGCCCCAGCCGATCGCCCCCAATAATGCGCCGAGCGGCTCGGTGCCACCGCCAACCTACAGCCCGGCAGGGCCAGGTGGCGTCCAATCAACGCCCCTGCCGCCGCCCCAATAGCGGCGTGGGATCAGGCGGCGTGAACCCCCGCAACATAATCGCGCAAATTCCGCACCTGATCCGCTTGCTCATCGATCAGCCGCTTTACCACGTCGCCGATACTCACGACCCCGATCAGCTTGCCTTCGTGAAGAATCGGCAAATGGCGGAAATGCCCATCGGTCATCAAATTCTCCGCCTCGAATATCGTGGTCTTCGGCGTCGCGGTAATCGGATGCGCCGTCATCAGCTGCGCCACGGTCATATCCAGCGTTTGCGCGCCATTCGCGGCCAAACTCCGCACCACGTCACGTTCGGAGAGAATCCCCACCAACTCATTCTCGGCCGAAACCACGACCACCGCGCCAATCCGCTTCTCCGCCAGCAACGCCACCGCCTTGCGGATTGATGTCTCGGGCGTGATCGTGATCGGTCCATGTTGTTTTTGACGCAAAATCGCATTCAAACTTGTCATCATTCCCTCCAACAATTTAATCCGCTAACGACAGCGGTTGATCAGCAAAAATGCCATGCTTGTGAACAGACTAATCTGATCAGATATATTAGAGCAAGAGAATAAATTACCGGCTCAGCTAAAGATTATTTTAATCTGCATTGTTGCGCCGCAACAAAATTCAAGTCAGCGCCCCAAACTGCCTGACTTTCAAGAATAGCGAGCTGCTCAACGCTGCGTGCCACCGTCGCACCGATCAAGGCATCACTCGCCGCCGCCGCAAACCCCAGCGCCATGGCAGCCGCCGCGCTAAAAGCCATACGCTGCCGATGGTCCAGCAACGACGCCGCAAAAAACGCGGCAAACGCGTCACCAGCGCCGGAAATCGCCGCCTCATGGCGCGCCACCCCCACCCGGAAACGCTGCCCTTCCGCCACCATCAAAATATCGAGTTTTGCGCGCGGCGTATCGGCCCCGGAAAACCCCGTCACCACCGCGCAGCGCCGACCCAGGGCGTCGAGCGCCGCAAACGCCTCCCGCCGATCGCGGGCGACCCTGCCCGTCAATACGCCGAGTTCAAACGGGTTCGGCGTCACAATATCCGCCTGCGGCACAAGGCGCGCCCGAAATGCATCAATCAACGCCTGACTGACATAAGCGCGCCCATGATCGCCCATCACCGGATCGCATAAAAACCAACAATCCGGATGGGCCGCTTTCGCCCGCGCCACGGCATCAAGCACGATCGTTGCGCATGGCGCATCGCCCAAATACCCGCTCATCACCAGCGAACATTGGGCAAACCGGCCACGGCTCGCCAACCCGTCGATCACCGACATTAATAATCCAGCATCAATCGGCCCACCTCCGGCTTGGCCGAGAGCCGGATTATGCGACAGCAAAATGCTGGGCAGAGGCCACACCTCATGGCCAAGCCGCGCTAAAATAAATCCCGCCGCTGAGTTGCCAAGCGCGCCATCGACCAGTTGCGACTGCACCGAGAGAATTGCCATATCTGCTTGAATCATGCAGCACGCCATCTGGCAATCGCGCGCGGGTTGACGCGGAAGCCGCTGCGGTGAAAAAAGTCTTGTTCTGATCGGGGAGAGCTGATGCGCACGTTGCTCGCCATTGCTTTATTCGGCACGTTGGGCTGCTGGGCACGCTATGGTCAAACCATTCTGGTGCAAAACCTGGCTGGCCGGGCCTTCCCTGTCGCCGTGCTCAGCATCAACGTCATGGGCTCATTTCTCATCGGCCTGCTCTTTTTTGCCTCGTTGGAGCGATTTTCGATTGGCCCTGCGCTGCGCATTGGTATTTTAACGGGCTTTCTCGGCGGCTACACGACGTTCTCGACCTTTGAGCTGGAAACCTTGTTGCTGATCGAGAATGGCCAATGGCTCCGCGCGGGCCTTTATCTCTTCTCATCGGTTGGGCTTGGGTTAATCGCGGTTCTGGCCGGTGCGGCCTTGGCAAGGAGCTTGTGACATGAATGCAGCAACCGAAGGCAAACCCGCTTTAATGGTCCGGCTCGATTTGCATCACGCCGATCACGGCCAGCGCCGCGCTTTGATGGATGCGGTGCTGAACGCGCTGCGCGACGCGCCGGGAATCGACAGTGTTTCGGTCATGCGTGGTGTCGCTGGCCTTAATGGGGGCCATGTGATCCATGCCGCCGATATTCTCCACTACGATATCGACTTGCCACTCCTCGTTGAGTTTTGCGCAGCGCCCGATCCGGCGGAGGCCGCAATTGCGCGCCTGCGCGCCTTGGTGCCTGCGGGCGCGATCATGACGTGGCCGGTGATGATGCGTTAGCTTGGGCGCAGCGACCGGTAGAGTGCAGCGTAATGCCGCGCTGGCCCCGCCCATGATACGTCCAATCGCATGGCATTGCGCTGGATCATTTGCCATGTCGGCGGGTCGTGAAACAACCGGGCACTGCGGTGCAAGGCGCGGCGCAGCCCGTCTTCCGTGGCGGGCTGAAATTGAATGCCCGTTGCGGCCTGGGTGCTTAAAGCCGCGTCATTGGCATCAATCACAGTATCGGCCAAACCACCGACCCGCGTGACAATCGGCACCGCTCCATAGCGCTGAGCGGCTAACTGGGTCAGGCCGCATGGCTCGAAACGCGACGGCACTAACAAGGCATCGGCCCCGCCTTGGATCAGATGGGCGAGGCCCTCGTCAAATCCAATAATCGCCTTGATGGCCCCCGGATGGGCGCTTGAAGCCTCGCGCAGGGCGTTTTCTAACGCGGGCTCGCCGGTGCCGAGCACCACCAATTGGCCGTTGATGGTGATGATGGTCTCAATCGCCGCCAAGATCAGATCAATACCTTTCTGCCAGGTAAAACGCGAGATCAGCCCGAACAGCAAAGCGTCGGATCGCTCATCCAGGCCAGTGGCGCGCGCTAGCATCGATTTATTGGCGGCGCGCAACGCCAAATGCTCGGCATCGAACGGCGCGGCTAAGGCCTGGTCGGTGGCGGGGTTCCAAATATCGGTGTCGAGACCGTTGAGAATCCCCAATACCCGGTCCGCGCGCGCACGAAACAGCCCATCCAGCCCCATGCCGCCTTCGGGTGTCGCGATCTCTGCGGCGTAGCTTGGGGAGACCGTGGTAATCGCATCGGCATGCTGCAATCCGGCTTTGAGAAATCCGATGGCACCATAATGTTCCACCCCTGCTATCGAAAACGAACTTGGTGGCAGGCCCAATAATCCCAGTAAATCAGCTGGAAATTGGCCTTGATAGGCCAAATTATGCACAGTCATAACTATTTTCGGTGCAGGCTTGCTCGCTTGGTGCAGATAAACCGGCACCAAACCTGCCTGCCAATCATGCGCGTGGATGATATCGGGGGTGAGAGACGGCACTAACCCTAAACCAAGATCGGCAGCAACACGCGAAAGGGCGGCGAAGCGTTGGGCGTTGTCGGGCCAATCCTGACCCGTCGGGTCGAGATAGGGATTGCCTGGCCGCGCGAACAGATGCGGTGCGTCCAAGACCAGCAAATCAAGACGATCCACCCGCCCAGCGCGTAGCGTCGCTTCGGCCCCAAACAAATTCGGATAATGATGGACAATATCGCTGCGTGCCAGCGCCGCCAGCACGGCGGGATAGCCGGGGATCAGGGTCGTGACTTTTAGACCAATCGCTGACAAGGCGGCGGGCAGAGCGCCCATGACATCGGCCAAGCCGCCGGTTTTAATCAGGGGGAAAATTTCTGACCCGACCATCAGAATTTTCATGGGCTTCAGGCGCGGCTTAGCCATTGTGCAAACGATCAATCATCGACTGGGTGATCAGGGTGATCCCGTTTGAGGTGCGGCGAAATCGCCTCGTATCATCAATGGGGTCTTCGCCGACCACGAGCCCTGGCGGGATTCGCACCCCGCGATCAATGACCACATTAGTGAGTCGGGCATGGCGGCCAATATCCACCTCTGGCAAAACCACGGCGCCCGCGATTTGCGAAAAGGAATTGACCTTGACGCCGGTAAATAACAAGGAGCGTCGCAAGGTAGCACCAGAAACGATGCAGCCACCACAAATCAGCGAGGAAATGGCTTGGCCGCGCCGGCCCTCTTGGTCATGGATGAATTTTGCGGGCGGCGTGCCTTCGGTATGAGTCCAAATCGGCCAGTTGCGGTCATAAATATCAAGAGCGGGTTCGAAATCGGTGAGGTCGATATTGGCCTCCCAATACGCATCAATCGTGCCAACATCGCGCCAATATGGATGGCGTTCGCCGCTTGAGCGCACACAAGATTGGCCAAAATGATGGGCGAAGGCGCGCCCCTCGCGCACCAACGCAGGAATGATATCTTGACCGAAATCATGGTTGGAATGGGCGCGTGCAGCGTCGCGCCGTAATTCCTCGATCAGAAATTTGGTGTTAAAGACATAAACACCCATGCTGGCGAGTGCGACATCGGTGCGTCCAGGCATGGCGGGCGGATTGGCGGGTTTTTCAAGAAACTCCAGAATCCGCCCCGATTGATCGACATGCATCACGCCAAACGCACTCGCTTCGGCAAGTGGCACGTCCACGCACGCAATGGTGACATCGGCTTGTGCGCTCACATGCTCCTGCAATAATAACTCATAATCCATTTTATAAACATGATCGCCAGCGAGGATCAGCATGTAATCAGGATCGATGCTTTCGATGATTTCGATATTTTGAAACACCGCATCCGCTGTACCAAGATACCATTTTTCTTCCGAAACACGCTGACTGGCGGGCAGAATATCGAAGCTTTCTTTGCGTTCGCGGCGCAGAAAATTCCAGCCTAATTGCATATGGCGGATTAGACTATGCGCTTTATATTGGGTTGCGACGCCGATATTGCGAATTCCAGAATTAATCGCGTTGGACAAGGCGAAATCGATAATGCGCCATTTGCCGCCAAAATAAACCGCTGGCTTGGCGCGTTTGTCGGTCAGGTCAAACAAGCGAGAGCCGCGCCCCCCGGCGAGCACATAGGCCATGGTGCGCCGTGACAGCGGGGTGATCGATCCGGCGGGCGCTGCTCCCGGTGTCGCTTTGCCAAAATCCATTTCTCGCTCCTCCCGCACCGATACATCGCCGATGCCTCCGGTTATTTGGTGTTCAACCCGCGGCCCTCAATAGTAATTTCCAGTTTTTCATCATTCTGGCGTGGCATGACGCGGTGGCCTCAATCAATGGCGGAGATTGACCGCGCGCGCCAAATGCGTGCGGCATATTCACCTATCGCCCGATCAGAGGCGAAATAGCCCATTTTTGCGGTATTGATGACGCTGGCGCGCCACCACGCGGCGGGGTCTTGCCACCGTTCCGAAATGCGCTGTTGGGCTGCGGCATAAGCGTCGAAATCAGCCGTCACGAAAAATCGGTCATCATGGCGTAGGGCTCGGGTGATTGGATGAAACCGATCCGGCTCGTCCGGCGAAAAGACACCAGATTCGACGGCGTCCAGCACTTCAGTTAATGCAGGAGAAGCGTTAATCGCGGCTTCGGATGACCAGCCATGACGCCAGTGATCGGCGATGTCTTCAGCGGTGAGGCCGAAAATTTCGATATTATCCGCGCCAACCCGGTCACGGATTTCGACATTGGCACCATCGAGCGTGCCGATTGTCAGTGCGCCATTCAAGGCGAGTTTCATATTGCCGGTGCCCGAGGCTTCCATGCCGGCAGTGGAAATTTGCTCAGAGACATCGGCAGCCGGGATGATAATTTCTGCGAGGCTAACATTGTAATTTGGCATGAACACCACGCGCAATTTGCCACGCACAGTGGGATCAGCATTGATGGTGCGGGCAACATCATTGATCAGCTTGATGATCAATTTCGCTTGATGGTAGCTCGCCGCCGCTTTGCCCGCGAATATTTTGACGCGTGGCGCGTATGTTTCGGTCGGACGCGTGCGCATCGATTGATACAGCGCAATCGTTTCCAGAATATTGAGTAACTGGCGTTTATATTCGTGAATTCGCTTGATATGGACGTCAAAAATCGCTGCAGGATCAAGCTTGATCCGCAACGTGTCGCGCACATAGCGGGCGAGGGATAATTTATTGGCACGACGACACGCGATCAGACGATCGCGAAAGCCAGTATCATCCGCGAGTGCGATCAAGCCTTCCAACTCAGCAGGATCATCGCAAACATGCTCGCCAAGCGCTTCAACGAGCAGCCGGGTCAGGCCAGGATTGGCCTCGAACAACCAGCGGCGGAAGGTGATGCCGTTGGTGACATTGGTGATCCGGTCTGGAAACATGCGATTAAGGTCGGCGAATACCGTCTCCTGCATCAACCGGCTATGCAGTGCCGACACGCCATTGACCCGGCGCGAGCCGATAAAGGCGAGGGTGCCCATCCGCACCCGCCGCCCATGGCTTTCATCGATCACCGAAACCGACGCGAGATTGACCGATTGTGCTTCAGCGCGGGCGCGCTCCAAATGCTCAGCATTGATCATATAGATGATTTGCATGTGCCGGGGCAGGAGCCGTTCTAACAGCGGCACCGGCCAGGTTTCCAGCGCTTCAGGCAGCAGCGTATGGTTGGTGTAGGAAAACACCGCGCGGGTAATTTCCCAGGCCTCGTCCCAGAGTAGGTCATGCGCATCAACCAGCAGGCGCATCATTTCCGGGATCGCGATTGCGGGATGGGTATCGTTCAGTTGAATAGCAACTTTCTGAGGTAAATTCTGGAAATTATCATATTGGCGCTGATGGCGGCGCAGTAAATCTTGTAAGGAGGCGGAGGCGAAAAAATATTCCTGGCGCAGCCGCAATTCCTGCCCGGCGGGTGTCGCATCGCTCGGGTAGAGCACGCGCGAAATGGATTGCGCCCGCACATCGGCGGCTAAAGCGCCGTGATAATCGCCCGCATTGAAGCTTTCCAGATGAATCGGATCAATCGCCCGGGCGGACCATAGCCGGAGCGCATTCACATGTTGCCCGCGCCAACCCACCACCGGTGTGTCATAGGCCACGGCCTGTAGTTTTTCGGCAGGATGCCAATGATGAGTGGTTTCGCCATCCTCATTGGTGATTGCTTCAACATGGCCGCCAAAGCCGATGTCAAAGGCAAGTTCTGGACGCTCAAACTCCCAAGGATTGCCAAAGGATAGCCAATCTTCGGGAAATTCAAGCTGGCGGCCATCGCGGATCGATTGTTGAAACAATCCGTTATCATAGCGAATACCATAGCCATATCCGGGAATGCCCAGGCTCGCCATGCTTTCCATGAAGCAGGCGGCCAGCCGACCCAGCCCGCCATTGCCCAAGGCGGCGTCCGGCTCGGCGGTGCGCACCGCATCCAAATCAACGCCGAGCCGTTGGAAGGCGGCGCGGGTGATTTCGGTGAGGCCAAGATTGGTCAGCGTGTCGAACAGCAGGCGGCCAATCAAAAATTCGAGCGATAAATAATAAACCCGCTTATGCCCGCCGCTATAAACCGCGTTGCTGGTCTGAATCCAGCGCTCAACCACCCGATCGCGCAGGGCCAGGGCGAGTGCCACGAACCAATCGCGTTCGGTGGCCGCGTAGATATTTTTGCCAACCCCATAGACCAGTTTGGCGAGAATAACCTCGCTCCAGCCCGCCGCATCGCGGATCGGCGGCAATTTGGGCGGTTGCGCACCAAGCGGCCCCGGCTCGGCGGCGCCGGTTCGAACCGTGTCTCGTCCATCATCCATGTCAACCCTCATCGGCGCAATAACGCTTGATCCGCAGCAGGCCCGATTGGACCGCTCTCGCATGAGCGTTGCACAGATTGCCGCTCAGCCGCAATGATTATTCGAAATCCCCCCGATGATCGCCAGAGATTTGCCGATCCGCCATACCCTTAGCGTCAGGACGCCGGACCCAGGGCGGTGAGCGGCCAGCGCGGTCGGCAGGGTGCATCGAGCGGATCAGGGCCGAGGGATGCGCGGCGCCGTTCCTGCGCGGCCCAAGCGACCATCACGGCATTATCCGTGCAAAGCCGCAGTGGCGGGGCAATCAACTGCGCCCCGTGCGCCGTGGCGATGGTGCTGAGGGCGGCGCGGATGGCGCGGTTGGCGGCAACCCCGCCCGCGACGATGACATGGGCCACGGGCGTTTGGCGTAGTGCGTGATCGAGCCGATCGGCAAAAATATCAACCATCGCCGCCTGGAACGACGCCGCGCAGTCAGCGGCCATCGGGCGTGGTAAGGGGGCGTTGCTCGCGAGCGCGCTGGCGGATTGAAATAGTTTTTGCGCGACGGCGGTTTTCAGCCCGGAGAATGAGAAATCGCACCCCGCGCGGCCACGCATCGGGCGCGGCAGGCTCAGGGCGGTTGGATCACCCTCACGGGCGAGGCGTTCCAGCGCCGGGCCGCCCGGATAAGCGAGGCCGAGCAGCTTGGCCACCTTATCGAACGCCTCGCCGGCGGCATCATCGATGGTGGTGCCGAGGTGCCGATAGCGCCCCACGCCTTGCACGTCGAGCAGCAAGGTATGGCCGCCGGAAACCAGCAGACAAATATAGGGGAATTCGGGCTGCAGCGGGGTGATGCCGGGCAGGCGCGCGGTTAAAGCATGGGCTTCGAGATGGTTGATGGCATAAAACGGTTTGCCCGCCGCCAGCGCCATGGCCTTGGCGAAATTGCTGCCCACGATCAGCCCGCCGATCAAGCCGGGTCCGGTGGTCGCGGCAATCGCGCTCAGATCGGCTGGGGTTAGCCCGGCGCGATCAAGGGCCTCGGTGACCATGCCGGGCAGGATGGCGAGATGAGCGCGTGCGGCGATTTCGGGCACCACGCCGCCGAACTGAGCATGGTCGGCGATTTGGCTCGCAACCAGATCGGCGCGCACCGTGCCATCCGCGTCCAGAATGGCGCAGGCGGTTTCATCACAGGAGGATTCGATTGCCAGAATCGGGGCCGCTTTCTTTTCCATCCGGAGCACATTAGTCTTTGCCCATGGGTCAGGAAACCGCCACGCACCACGCCTCTGCCACCACGGATCGCACGAACCATCGCCGCGTGCGCATCGGCACGCGCGGCTCGCCGCTGGCGCGCTGGCAAACCGAAACATTTTTGCAGGCGGTGCAGGCGCATTTGCGGCAAGCCGGGCCGCATTTCGGCTTCGCGCCGGATGATTTCACCATCGAGGTCATCGCCGTGATGGGCGATCAGATCCAGGATCGGCGCTTGGCCGAGATTGGCGGCAAGGGCATGTTCGCCAAAGAGATTCATGAAGCCTTGCTGGATCGGCGCATTGATTGTGCCGTGCATAGTCTCAAGGATTTAGAAACCAGCTTCCCGGATAGCATTGTCCTCGCGGGCACCATGGCGCGCGAGGATGCACGCGATGCGCTGATTGTGCGCCCCGGCATCGATGCCGGCACGGCGGATTTTCGCAGCCTTCTGCCGAAAGGCGCACAGATTGGCACCGCCTCGCTGCGTCGGCAGGCGCAATTGCTGCATGCGCGGCCCGATTTGGCGGTCTCGCTGCTGCGCGGCAATGTGCGCACCCGGCTGGATCGGGTGCAGGCGGGCGGCATCGATGCGACCTTGCTGGCGCTGGCCGGGGTCAAGCGGCTCGGCTTTGCCGATGAGGTCAGTTTGGTGCTTGATCCGGAGCACATGTTGCCCGCCGCCGGGCAGGGCATTGTGGGTATCACGGCGCGCGCTGATGATCCGGATTTGCTATCGCTGCTGGCCAGCATCGAAGATCGGGCGGCGCGCGTGGTTTCAACCGCTGAGCGGAGCCTGCTGGCCGCTCTGGATGGATCATGCCGGACGCCGATTGGTGCCTATGCACAGTTGGATGCGGATGATCAGGTGCAGCTCACCGGCCTCGCCGCACGGGGCGATGGGACATTTTTGCTGCGCCGCAGCCTGACGGGGGCCGCGCGTGATGCGGCACGCCTCGGCGCGACGCTCGGAGCAGAACTGCGCCGCGATTCGCCGGCTGATATTTTTCTCGATTAGGTCAGCGCCCGATGATCGTTCGGCGCAGCGCGATGGTGCTGGTCACGAGGCCGGAGCCAGGGGCGGGCGAAACGGCGGCAGCACTGCGCGCCCGCGGGCATGTGCCGATATTGGCGCCGGTGCTGCGTATTGAACCACAGATCGTGGCGGCACCGCGCAATGTGGCGGCGATTGCGGTGACCAGCGGTCAGGCTGTGGCGGGTTTGCCAGCCGCCTTGCGGGCCTTGCCCTTATTTGCGGTGGGCGATGCGAGTGCGGCGCGTGCTCGTGCGGCGGGGTTTCGCCATGTGGAAAGTGCGGCCGGCACGGCGCGGGATTTGGCGCGGCTGATGGTGGATCGACTAGCACCAGGGGCGGCGGTGCTGCTGGCCAGCGGTGCGGGCAACGGCCTTGATCTGGCCCATGATTTGCGGTCGGCGGGATTGCGGGTCAGCCGCCGGGTTGCCTATCGGAGCATGCCGACGGAGACGCTGGAGATAGCGGCGGTTGCGGCGCTGGAGGCGAATGAGGTTGATTTTGTGCTGGTTTTTTCGCCAGCGAGTGCGCGGCGATTCGTTGCCTTGGTGCGGGCGGCGCGGGTTGAGCCGGGCTTGCGGCGGGTTGTTGCGATTGCGATCAGCCCCGCTGCCGCCGCACCGCTCGCGGGCTTGCCGTTGTGTGCGGTGCGAATCGCCATGGCGCCAGACCAGAAACATATGCTAGCGCTTTTGTCATGACCGATCCTGATTCTGCTGTCCGTTCTGCGACATCCCCTGCCGATCCTGCGGGCGCAGCCCCGCCGATGAAACCCAAGCGCCGTGGGCGCGGGATTTTGCGCCTGCTGGTTTTGGTGGTGATCATCGCGGCGGGCGGCGCGATTATTTATAAAATCAGGCCGTTACTGACGAGGCGGCCTGCGCCGATACACGCCAGCGCCCCTCCGCCAATGCCGACACCGACAGCAACGCCGAGCGCAATGCCGAGTGCGCCGCCCGCGTCGGCACCGGCGACTTCACCAGCGCCGCACCCGGCAGCATCGGCGACTTCACCGACGTCTTCGTCTTCTGGGCCTTCACCTTCTGGGCCGTCGTCTCAGGCCAATGCGTCGTCGCAACATGGGTCGTCACAATCCGGGTCATCCGCACCCTCGGACCCGGACGCGGCGAAAATGGCGGCGATGCAGGCGCAAATTGCCCAGCTTTCCGCGACGGTGCTGGCCGATCACGCAGAAATGGTCCGCCTGCAAGCGAGCGCTGCCCGGCTGCCGCAGTTGGCGGCGCAGGCGCAGACCATGGCGATGCTGGCCACCGCATCGATGGCGCTGGAATCGGGCCAGACGCTTGGCACCATCCCGAACGCGCCCGAGGCTTTGGTGCGCTATGCGACCGTGGCGCCGCCCACCGAAGCGCAACTGCGCGCCGAATTTGCAACGCTCGCGCCGCGCGCGGCCCAGCGTGCGGGCATGACGAATAGTGGTGTGACCGGTTTGTGGGCGCGGCTGCGCGCGCATGTGGTCGATTTGATTTCGCTGCGCCGGGGCGATCAGGTGCTGATCGGCAGCCGGGCAAATGGCACGTTGGCGATGGCGCGCCGTGATCTGGCGCTGGGCGATTTATCGGGGGCGGTGGCGGCGGTGAAAACCCTCCCCGCACCCGCGCTAGCCGTCATGCAGCCTTGGCTAACCCGAGCGGATCATTTGCTGGCGGCGCGCGCGGCGCTGGCGCAGATGGCGGAGCAACATTGATGCTCCGCGCTTTTCGGTTTGGCCTGATCGCCATTATGGCGCTGGCGGTGATTTGGGGCATTGCGACGCTGCCCGGCACAATGCGGGTTGATGCCGGGTCGTATCATTTTGCGGCGGGCGTGCCGGTCGCGATTTTGCTGCTGTTGCTGCTTGCTGTTGTGGTGATCGTGCTGATCAATGGGCTGCGGGCGCTGTTGCGCGCCCCGCGCCATTTGGCGGATCGGCGGGCGGCGGCGCGCCGTGACACCGGGGAGATGGCGGCGGTGCGCGCTTTATCGGCCCTGGCATCGGGCGATACGGCGGCGGCGCGGGGTCATGCCAAAACCGCCCAGCGCCATGCGCCGGATTCGCCGATCAGCCTGTATGTGGCGGGTGAGGCCGCGCGTCAGGCGGGTGATCATGCGGCGGCGGATCAGCATTTTGCGACGCTGGCCCAGCATAAGCATGCTGGCTTCCTCGGCTGGCGCGGGCTGGTGCAGCATCATGCGAGCCAGAACGATGCGGGTTCGCAATCGCTGGCGCAAGCGCATGTGCGCTTGGCGGCGCAGGCGCATCCGGGATCGCCTTGGTTGCGGGAGACGCGGGTGCGTCTTGCCACCACGCGCGGCGATTATGCTGAGGCGGCGCGGTTGGCGACCACAAAGACCGAGATTGGCGCGCTGGCGGTGATGGCGTCGCGGCAAGCCTCTGACCCGACTTTGGCGATTGATTGGGCGCGCGAGGCAATTCGAGCCACGCCGAGCCTTTCGGCCTCGTATCTGGCGTTGGCGGCGGCGCATCAGCGCGCCGGTTTTCCGCGCGCTTGGCATCAGGCCCGCGCCCGCGCCGCTTTGCGTGCCGGTTGGCGGGCGGCACCGCACCCGGATATCGCCAAAGCGTTTCTCCAGGATATCGAGGCTCCGTTGGAACGCGCCCGGGCCGCGCAAACGCTGGCCGAGCTTAATCCCAAGCATCCGGAGTCAGAAAAATTACTGGCTGAGACTGCGCGCGGAGCCCGTCTTGAAGGGGAGGCACAGCGTCATCGGGCGGGAGCGGATCAGGCGGGCACGCGTTTTGTCTGCAGCCAATGCCAAGCCGAGACGCCGGAATGGCGTCATGATTGCCCGCGTTGCGGCGTGGTTGGCAGTCTGGTCTGGACCGGCCCGGCAGACGTTACGACGCCGACGCCGCCATTCGCGCCGGTGGTTGGCGCGTCCGCGTGAAGCGGCGCTCGACTTGATAATGCAACAGGGCGGCAAGGCTGATCGATAGGCCAAGGCTGAGCGGCAGCCAAAGCAAGGTGAACCAGAGCCGGTTCTGGCCGGTCGCGGTTGCGATGATCAGCGCGAGGGCGCGGCTGACCGGCTCGTTGAGCAGGTAAAGCGGATACGAGATCGCGCCCAACCACTGCACCGCCTTGTGGCTGAGCAGGGCCGCGACCGGCTGATAAAAGCGGTGATCGGGCGTGCGCTGGGCGTTGACCACCATCGCCCAAATCAACGGCGGCAGAGCCTTGGCCAGCATGGTTGGGGCGTCCGCGCCGTGACTCGCGCCAAGGAGGGTGGTGATCAGTAAGGTGGCGAGAAAGAGCTTAAGCGCATGCCCCCCGCGCCAGAACCCGGCGGCGGCGATGCCAAGGGCGAAATACCCCGCCTCGTTGGGCAGGAACGCGCGATGAAATTGCCAATCGAACGGGGCCAAGGCGGCATAGGCCCGACCCGCCAATGCCAGTGCGAGAAAAATCCAAACCAAGGGCGCCAAGCCGGTGCCGGTGGGGCGAAATTTGAGCGAGAGCACGGCAATCAGGGCGTAGAATTGCCATTCTGTGGACAGGCTCCAGGACGGGCCGAGGAGGGAAAATTGCGCATCGGTCAGGCTATGGCGCAGCAGCATCCCTTGGGCGAGGAACAGATGCACCAAAATATGGGTGCCGAGTTTGGCGGGCAGGCTCAATTCCCAGATTTGATGGGCGACATCACCCGGATGCAGCCACGGCATCACTGAAAATGGCGTCGGTAATGCAAGGCCCAGGATCGCGACGCTGAGCACCAGATAATAAACCGGTAGCAAGCGCCGCGCGCGGGCCCGCCAAAACGCGGCAATCCGCCCCTCGAACCGCGCCAAAGATTGCACGATCACCAAGCCGGACAGCGCAAAGAACAAATTAACCGCCGCGAATCCGTGGCCGAAGAGCAGGCCCAGCAGATGCGCCCAAGGCGCGGGCAAGGGCAGCATCGGCGTCAGATGGCCGAGCATCACATAAACAGCGAGCACACCGCGCAGCCCATCAAACAGATGCAGACGGGGGGGGGAGGCACGCTGCGGCGGGCGCGGTTCAGCGGACATGGCCTGACCGTGACACAACTTCAAGTTGCTTGCCAGCGATTAGTCTCCCCGACATTGATAATGGGATGAGCCCTTGGTCCAGCATGCCTGATCGTATCACTCGACAACCGTTGGGGGCGCGCCCGTTTGGCCCGCGTCAGGGCTGGGTTTTGATGATCGGGTTTTTTCTGGTGCAGCTTTTGGTGGGCATTGTCGCGATGTTGGCGCGCAGTGTTATTTTCGGGATTATGGTCGGCATGCATCGCGGCTTGCAGGCGGCGGCCCAGCATCAAACCATCAATCCATTTCACCTGGGCAACGTGCCGATGCCACCGCCGCCGAATGCGCAATTCATCACGGCTTTGGGCATTGGTGCCTATGTGATCGCGGCGATTTGGTCAGCCAAATATATCACCGACCGGGTTGGCCCCCGGCTCTATCAGGCGTCATCGGCGGGTGTGGCTTGGTGTGCGGCGCAGGCGCGATTTTATGGGGTCGCGGTTTTGCTCGCGCTCGCGATTGTGGCAGTGGCCAGCGGTTTGACCGTGCTGTTTCCGTTCGCGCACTATGGCGATGGGCATTTGGGCGCGCTCAAGCAAATGCTGGCACCCGGATGGCCGCGCGTGGCCTCGTTGATTTTGTTCATCTTGATCGCCCCACCGGCGGAGGAGTTTATTTTTCGTGGCGGTGCATTTGCCGCCTTGGCCTCGCGCCATGGGGTTTGGGTGAGCGGTGCGATTGTGACGGCTTGTTTTGTCGCACTGCACGCGCCGGAAAAAATTCATTATCCGCCGGGCTTTATCGATATTACGCTGCTTGCGGTCGCGGCGCTCTGGCTCAGATTGCGCAGCGGCTCGATCAAACCCGCCATGGTGCTGCATGTTTTGTATAATGGCGGGGTGATTGTCGCGGCGGTCATGATTGGCGCGCTGCATGGTCACGCGCCGAATCGCTGACCCTTTCTCTCGCGCCCCCGTCTTGCCCCGCCGCGCCGTGCGGCCTATTTCTCGCCCTATGAAAAAACGAATTCTCATTGGACTGGGTGGTGCGGCGCTGCTGGTCTGCACGGCCACCGCCTTGGCGGCACCGGCGGCGGATGCCCCTAAGCCGCTTGGCGTGTTTTCGTCCTGGACGGCGGCGACCTATGGCGTTGGCGCGCATAAAGCCTGCTACGCCTTCACCCTGAGCCAGTTGCCCAAGGGCAGCAAGGCCGCACCGGCGATGTTGACGGTAACCGAGCGCCATGATCAGCGCGATGAAATTTCGCTGGCGCAGGGCATTACCTACAGCAAAGGCGCGAAAATCGTGCTGACTGTTGGCAAAACCGCGCTCAAATTTTTTTACAAAGACAATATGGCCTATGCGCTGCACAAAACGCCGACGATCAAAGCGTTTCTGGCCGGCAATAAAGTGACCGCGACCGCCTCGGCCCCCAAAGCGTCCGATGTCGTCGATCATTTCGGGCTTGATGGGTTTTCCAGTGCATATAAGGCGATTGTGAAAGCTTGCCCGGCTGATCCCGGCGCGAAATAACCATGAACGCCATCCCGTTGGCGCTGAACGAGGCTGAACGCGCCCGCATTTTGGCGAAGACGGCGTTGTTCGCCCCGCCCTCCGCGCAACTCCCCGATGGTCGGCGTGATTTGGTTGGCCTCTCGCGCGCCGAACTCGCGGCGGCGGTCGCCTCAATCGGCGAGGCGCCGTTTCGTGCCAAGCAGCTTTGGCATTGGATTTATCACCAAGGGGTGACCGATTTTGCGCTGATGGCCAATATTGCCAAGCCGTTGCGCGAAACTTTGGCCACGCATTTCGTGATTTCGCGGCCTGAGGTGGCGCTCGATCAGCGCAGCGCCGATGAAACCCGGAAAATGCTGTTCCGGTTTCGCGATCAGGAAGCGGTCGAGACGGTCTATATCCCAGATGTCACTGAGGATCGCGGGGCGGTGTGTATTTCCTCGCAAGTGGGCTGCACCTTGTCCTGCCGGTTCTGCCATACCGGCACCCAGCGGCTGACGCGCAACCTGTCCGCCGGGGAAATCGTCGGTCAATTCATGGCGATGCGCGATGCCTATGGCGAATGGCCCAGCCCCAAAGGCGAAACGCCGCGTTTGCTCTCGACCATTGTGCTGATGGGCATGGGCGAGCCGCTCTATAATTACGAGAACGTCGCAACGGCGATGAAAATCATCATGGATGGCGAGGGGATCGGCCTGTCGCGGCGGCGCATTACGCTCTCAACCTCCGGCGTGGTGCCGATGATGGATCAGTGCGGCGCGGAGCTTGGGGTTAATCTGGCCGTGTCATTGCATGCAGTGCGCGATGATGTGCGTGATGTGATCGTGCCGCTGAACCGCAAATATAATATCGCCGAGCTGATTGCTGCCTGTCGGCGCTACCCGGCGGCATCGAATGCGCGGCGGATCACGTTTGAATATGTCATGCTCAAAGGCATTAATGACAGCGAGGCGGATGCGCATGAATTGGTCCGGTTGATCGCGGGAATACCCGCCAAGGTCAATCTGATCCCGTTCAATCCCTGGCCCGGCTCGACCTATGAAACATCAAGCGGCAATGCGATTCGCCGTTTTGCTGATATCGTGATGAATGCCGGCTATGCCTCACCGGTGCGCACGCCGCGCGGGCGCGATATTTTGGCGGCCTGCGGCCAGCTCAAATCCTCCATGGCCGATCCTCAGTGATCGACGCCGCGCAGAGCGTTGGCGATTAAGCGTCCCAGCCGCAGCGAGAGCAGCAAGGTGGCCATGATCGCCACGCCAACGAGCACCAGATGGATCGGCGCATGGCCGTGCAACGCCGCGAGGCCGGACCGGCTGAGCGTGCCAATCGCGACATAGAGCAGCAAAGCGGGCAGGGCGGCCAGGGTGCCGAGCGCGTAATCGCGCGGGCTGATGGCAGACAGGCCGAGCGCGTAGGAGGTCAGGGAGAACGGCATGACCGGCGAGACCCGCATCAGCAGCACCAAGCGCCAGCCATCGCGCCCAACGGCGTGATCGAGCCGGGCCAAGCGCTGATTGGCCGCGAGTTTATGGGCAATCGCGGGGCGCAAGGCTGAGCGGGTGAGCGCGAAGGCGATGGCCGCGCCGAGCATGATGCCGATGGCTGACAAGCCAAAGCCCAGCGCCACGCCATAGACCGCACCGGCGGCAAGGCCCAGCAGCGAAGCGGGCAGGATGCCGATCAGGGCGACCAGGGTTTGCAATAAGGCGAAAATCAGCCAGCCGATCCAACCGAGATGGCGCAAGCGCTCCAGCACGGTGAGCACGGCACCGCTCCATTGTTCGCCAAACAGGCTGCCGACCGCGACGGCGGCCAGCAGCGCGGCGCCACCGATCACGCTTGTCATCACGGGGCGATCACGCCGCAGCGATGCCGGCCAGGAGGGCATTACGGGCCGAG
Organism: Pseudomonadota bacterium; assembly: GCA_021808315.1. Lineage (GTDB taxonomy): Bacteria > Pseudomonadota > Alphaproteobacteria > Acetobacterales > Acetobacteraceae > Acidiphilium. The sequence continues at coordinate 18,540 of JAKBBY010000003.1, forward strand.
CACCGGCCACGCGATCAAACCCGCCCGCGCCAGGCGAAACCGGGCGGCGGTGTCGAGCACGCCGAAGCCATAGTGCACCGAGCGGCGGAAATTGATCGAGGAGGCGTCTTCGAAATAGCGCGTGGGGCATGAGATTTCGCCGATTTGAAACTGAGCATGCACCGCTTGGGCGATCATTTGATTATCGAAGACGAAATCATCTGAGCAGCGCTCCAACGGCAATCGCTCCAGCACCCGGCGCGACCACGCGCGGTAGCCGGTATGGTATTCGGAGAGTTTTTGCCCGAGCAGGATATTCTCAACGAAGGTCAGCCCGCGATTGGCGATATATTTCCAAAGCGGCATGCCGCCTTTGAGTGCGCCGCCGCCGAGAATCCGTGACCCCAGCACGGCGTCATAATGACCTGAGACAATCATCGCCGCCATCGCGGGGATTAATTTCGGCGAATATTGATAATCAGGATGCAACATCACCACGATGTCAGCCCCGCGCCCGAGGGCGGCCTGGTAGCAGGTTTTTTGATTGCCGCCATAGCCACGATTGCGCTCATGCACGATGGTATGAAGGCCGAGCGCCCGAGCGAGCGACACGGTATCATCATGGCTCGCATCATCGGTCAGGATCAGATCATCGACGATATCACGATCAATATCCTCAATCGTGCGGGCCAGAGTTTTGGCGGCATTATAGGCAGGGAGCACCACGGCGATGCGCTGACCCCCGAGCATAGCAGATCAGGCAGCCCGGCTCAGTCGCTTGAAAAAGGCGGAAACCCGATGGCGCCGCATTTCATATTTCGCGTGGGCGTCATCGGTCATGTAATTCATTTGCACGGTGACGCGCTTGCCAATGAAGGTTTTATGGCCGTGCCACGTGTTGGGGCCGTTGGGAAACACCAGCAAGGTGCCATTGACCGGCGGCACTTCGACGGCGAAATCCTCAAGATGATCCGGGCCGCGCAACAGCCGCAGGCAGCCTTCCTGCCGGTCCCAAGCGGCATCCGCCGGATTGAGATAGAGCAGGATCGTCACCCGCTTGGCCGCCGAGTCGCAATGGATTTGGCCATCGCGAGCGCCGGTTTGCCCGCGCACCGTGACCATCACCGGCGCCTCATGCAAATCGAGGGCGAATTTTTCGGCAATCGCCTCGCGCACGGCGCTCCCCGCCATGGCGGCCATCAGATCCGCAGCAGCCGGGCCGAGGCGCAAGGCTTCGACCGGCACGGAACCACGCGCGCCAATCGGCGGGATGGCGCTGACGACCGCTGCGAGCCATTCGGGGCGCACGAAATTGGGCACCACCACATGCGGGAACGGGTCGGTGGCAACGGGCGTGGATTTAAAGCGATCGAGATCGAGCATATCCATGATCGAAACCCTCAATGGCGGCGTCGTGCGGCTCAGAATCCTTCGCGTTCGACGCGCTTGCGCTCCATTTTACGCGCCCGGCGGACGGCCTCGGCGGCTTCGCGGGCGCGGCGCTCAGACGGTTTTTCGTAATGACGCCGCAGCTTCATTTCCCGAAACACGCCTTCGCGTTGCAGTTTCTTTTTGAGCGCCTTCAGCGCTTGGTCGACATTGTTGTCACGAACGAGAACTTGCACTTGGCTGAATACTCCTTGCTAGCCAGTTGAGATGAACATCGATAGTCGGCACGCACGCGACGGCTCTGCTGGGTGAGCGAAACCGTTAAAACCACACAACAAACGGCGCGACACAGCCGGAGGCGGCATCGCGACCTAATTCTTGCTTCGCTCTATAGCAAGATTTTGCGCCGTGCAAATGGTTAAGGCTGAACAGCGCGGCAGCTTTTGCCGGGCTGTGGGATTTTTTCCTCACTGGATAAAGCCACCGCCAAGCACGCGGGTACCATCATAGACCACGCAGGCCTGCCCGGGCGCGGCGAGGGCGGGCTGCGCAAGCGTGACGCTGCCCGCAGCAAAATCGATCAAGGCTGGGTGCGGCGCTTCGCGGGCGCGCAATTTCACCATCGCCGGGTGCGGCTCGGCGGGGCTGTCGATCAGCCAATTACAGTCGCGGAGCAGAATTTTTTGCGAACCCGTATGGCGCGGGCCAACTTCGATCCGCCGCGTCGCCGGATCGATGCGGGTGACGATCTGCCCGGTCGCCGCGCCCAGCCGCTTGGCCTGACCCACGGTGTAGCGACCAATACCCTGATGCCGATCGAGCACGCGGCCCTCGGCATCGACAATGTCGCCCGGCGCCGCCGCATCCGGACGCAGCCGGGCGACGATATCGGCATAAGAGCCAGAGGGGACAAAGCAAATATCCTGGCTGTCGGCCTTATCGGCCACCGGCAGACCCATGCGGGCCGCTTCTGCGCGCACCTCGGCTTTGCTGGCCATGGCGCCGAGCGGAAACCGGGCGAAGGCCAGTTGCGACCGGGTGGTGGCGAACAGGAACCAGGATTGATCGCGCGCATCATCAACGGCGCGATGCAGCTCCGGCCCGGCGGGCCCGTCTTCGCGGCGCACGTAATGGCCGGTCGCTAAGGCCTCGGCGCCCAGATCGTGGGCGAGGCCGAGCAGGTCGCCGAATTTCAAATGCTGGTTGCAGGCGACACAGGGCACCGGCGTTTGCCCGGCGGCGTATGAATCGGCAAAAGCCTGGATCACGTTACGGCGAAACGCCTGTTCGGAATCGATCACATAGTGGGCAATGCCCAGCCGGTCCGCGACGTTGCGGGCGTCATGAATATCCTGTCCGGCGCAGCAGGCCCCTTTTCGGCCCGCAGCGGCACCGTGATCATAGAGCTGCAGCGTCACGCCGATCACCTCATGGCCCGCTTCATGCAGCAGACCGGCGACCACCGAGCTATCCACGCCGCCGGACATGGCAACCACCACTCTCATTGCAATAATCCTGGCAAGGCGATCTCAGCCGGACTGGGCGTTGCGCACGCCGGAGGGCAAGCGCACCACCAATCCATCGAGCGCCTCACTCATGACGATTTGGCAGCCCAGCCGTGAGGTTTTTTCGAGGCCGAAAGCAAGATCAAGCATGTCTTCCTCATCTTCAGAGGCGCGCTCAAGCTTGGCGAACCATGCCGGATCGACGATGACATGGCAGGTCGAGCAGGCCAGCGACCCCTCGCACGCGCCTTCGATGTCCACGCCGTGTTTATGGGCGATTTCCAGCACGGACAGGCCAATGGGGGCGTCAACGGTGCGGTGCGCGCCATCGCGCTCGACAAAAATCATCTGTGGCATGGTCGATATCCTGTGGGTGGGTGCCGGTTGCACGGCGATCAACGGTGGCAACAAACGCGACCGGGCGCGTCAAACGACCGGTTCTGCTGAGGCAATATGAGACCGATCCGCTTTGTGCAAGGCGCGCGTGATTGAATTTTGATAGGCATCAAGAAAACGCATCGGCGCGTCATCAGGACAGTTCCATGGCAGCGAGACGCGAATGGCGCAGTCGGCCAGCGCATCGAGACCCATGGCATCCAGCACCGGACTGCGAGCGACCTTGCCTGAGGAGCAGGCGGAACCGGCGGAGACCGCGATTCCGGCTAAATCGAGCGCGATCACTTGGGTTTGCGCGGGGAGTGACCTTACCGCGAGACAGGTGGTGTTGGGCAGGCGCGGTGCGTCTTGCCCGATAATCTCAGCGCCGAGGGCGCGCGCACCATCGTCGATCTGGTCGCGGAGCCTTTGCAGCCGAGGGGCTTCCTCAGGCCCGATCACGGCGATCGCGGCGGCAAATCCGGCGATCGCGGGCAAATCGGGCGTGCCGCCCCGCCGACCGCGCTCCTGCCCGCCGCCAATGATCAGCGGGGTCAGCCGATCGGCGATGGCTGGGGCTAGCACCAGCGCGCCGGCGCCCTTCGGGCCGCCGAGTTTGTGGCTCGATAGCGCGAGGCTCGCGGCCCCTGCGCCGAGCGGATCGGTGCGCAGGCGGCCCGCCGATTGTGCGGCATCAACATGCAAGATCGCCTGATGTGCCGCGCAGAGTGTGGCGATTGCGGGGATCGGGTGGATCACGCCGGTTTCGTTGTTGGCTTCCATCAGGCACACCAAGGCACCTTGATGGGCAGCGAGCAAACGCTCCAAGGCGGCAAGATCGATCACACCGGATCGGGTAACCGGCACCGTGACTGCCCGGCCCGCGGCCTGGGCAGGGGCGCGGATGGCGTCATGCTCGGTGGCACCGATCAAGAGGGGTCGGTTGGCGCCGAGCGCGTGGATCGCGAGGGCGTTGGCCTCGGTGGCACCGGAGGTGAACACCAGATCCTGTGGGCGGGCGTGGCAATGCAGGGCGATGGTTTCGCGCGATTTTTCCAAAATATGCCGCGCCGCACGGCCTAGCCGATGGATCGAGGCCGGGTTGGCGGCATCAAGGGCGGCAAGGATGGCGGCGCGAGCGGCGGGGCGCAGCGTTTCGCTGGCGTTGGCGTCGAGATAGAGCGGGTCAGTCGCGGGCAAAACCATCTCGCGGGCTGGACGTAACCGGATCGCGCGGCGCGGTTCGCGCGGCAATGCGCGCGTCAGACCGGGCGACGCGCTGCTCCAGATCGGTCAATTCGGCGCGCAGGGTCTCAATCTCGCTCAGCAGCGGGTCGATGCACGGGTCACAAGGGGTGCCATACGGATCAAACCGGACTGTTTCGCGCTCATGAGCAACGCGCGGCTCATCGCGCCGTTCAACCGGGCGGGCCGGAATCCCGACCACGGTGGTTCCGGCTGGCACCTCAGCCACCACCACGGCATTGGCGCCGATCCGCGCATTTTCGCCGATCAAAATTGCGCCCAATACTTTCGCCCCGGCGCCGATAATCACATTATTGCCAATGGTTGGGTGGCGCTTGCCATGGTCGGTTGCGGTGCCGCCGAGCGTCACTTGATGGTATAAATACACATCATCGCCCAGTTCCGCCGTTTCGCCGATGACCACACCCATGCCGTGATCGATGATGCAGCGCCGACCAATTTTGGCGCCCGGATGGATTTCGATGCCGGTCATCATCCGCCCAAAATGCGACACGAGGCGACCGAGTAGCCGCAAATGATGGCCCCAGAGATAATGAGCGACCCGATGGATCAGCACCGCATGCAATCCGGGATAGCAGAGAATAACTTCCAAATTGGAGCGGGCGGCGGGGTCGCGCTGCCGGTAGGCTCGGATCGTCTCGCCAAAAAACATAGGGGTCATGCGACATTTCCGTAGGAATGGAGCGGTCAATAGGGTATAAAGGCAGACCCCGAGGGATGGATCCGCTCGATAACTATTGAGTGTGGTGTCTGTTGGGGTGAAGGTCAACCCAAGACGGCGGGTGAAACGATGCGGATTTTGCGGTGCCGGGCGCGATTTTTCGGGGGCCTGGCATTATCCGGCGGCGTCTCCTGCATTGTGAATATATTTTATATAGATTGCCGGAGACGGTCCTATATATAAGTCAGGTTTATGACGGTGGAGCGGGGTGTGCTGAGGCGCGCGAGCTTTGCCGGGTGTGGTCAACAAAGTGAAGGGGCTGTGGGGACAGTGCCAGGGTAAGTTTCGCTGATGTTGGACGGGGTGCGGGGCCGCCAACGGTGCCGCCCGCAAGGCTTAGATGAAGCAGAACGAGAGAGTGTAGAGAACAATGCCTGAAGTTATGTTTGCGGGGCCGGATGGTCGGCTCGAGGGTCGTTATCATCATGCAAAAGAGCGCGGTGCGCCGTTGGCGCTGGTGCTGCACCCGCACCCGCTGCATGGCGGGACGATGAATAACCGCATTACCTATTCGATGTATCAGGTTTTTCAGCGCTTGGGCTTTTCGACCATGCGGTTCAATTTCCGTGGGGTTGGGCGCAGCCAGGGCAAATTCGACGGCGGCATGGGCGAAATTAATGATGCGGCGGCGGCGCTGGATTGGATGCAATCGCTCAATCCGGGCCATGGCGGCCTCTGGATTGCCGGCTATTCGTTCGGCGCGTTTGTGGGCATGCAGCTATTGATGCGGCGTCCGGAAGTGTCGGGCTGGATCAGCATCGCACCGCCCGCTGCGCATTATGATTTCGGGTTCTTAGCGCCGTGCCCGTGCGGTGGATTGATGATCCATGGCGAGGCCGATGAGTTGGTGCCGGAAAATTCGGTGCGTAAGCTCGTCGATAAGCTGAACACCCAAAAGGGCGTTGCGGTTGATTATCGGGTGGTGCCGGGTGCTGATCACGTGTTCGCCCAGCAGGCCGATTTGATCACCGAGGCGGTAGAATCGTATGTCAGCGCCGAGATTGCGCGCAAGCACATGGCGCTCGCTGCCGATTAAGCGGATTTTCGCTGATTATGTGCCCCACAGATCAGATTATGCCGTCTGATCTGTGGGGCTTTCGTCGGTGTCATCGGTGAGAAACAGCCTCTGAACATAGAGGCCGGGTGTGACGATATGTTCCGGATCGAGCGCGCCGAGTTCAGCGCGCTGATGAATTTGGGCAATCGTGATGGTGGCGGCGGTTGCCATGATCGGGTTGAAATTGCGCCCGGTTGCGCGATAGGTCAGGTTGCCCCAGCGATCCGCTGACCAAGCCTCGATCAGCGCGAAATCAGCACTCAGGGCCGATTCCAGCACGCAAAGACGATGATCAATGATCCGGGTTTCCTTGCCCTCGGCCAGTGCGGTGTCTGCTCCGGTTGGGGTGAAAAATGCGGGAACACCGGCTCCGGCGGCGCGAATCCGCTCGGCCAGCGTGCCCTGCGGCACCAATTCAAGCTCAATTTCGCCCGCCGCATAGAGGCGATCAAACGCGGTTTTGGTCGGGGCGCGGGGATAAGAGCAAATGACTTTGCTCACCGCCCCTTCGGCGATCAAGGCGGGCAGACCGCCGAAATCACCCCCGGCATTATTGGCAATCAGCGTCAGGTTGCGCAGCCCGCGACCACTCAGCGCATCGACCAGACGATGCGGCTGGCCAATGGCACCAAAGCCGCCGACCATGATGCTGGCACCATCGGTAATCCCCGCTAAGGCGGCTTCCAGCGAGGGGACGAATTTATCGATCATCGGGGCTTGGCATCAGGATCGGGCGGGTGGGGGCGTCAGATATCGATGTCGCTGACATTGCCAGCATTCTCCTGGATAAAGCGGAAGCGTAATTCGGGTTTGCGCCCCATCAGACTTTCCACCATCTCCTCGGTCTGCGCGCGCCGCTCGGGCAGGGCGACAACGCGCAGCAGCACGCGTTTGGCCGGGTCCATGGTGGTTTCCTTCAGCATCGCGGGTGGCATTTCACCCAAGCCTTTGAACCGGCTGATATCAACTTTGGCGCTGCCTTTGAAGGTGGTTTTTAGTAGGCGGTCTCGGGCCTGATCGTCCATCGCATAGACCGATTTGCTGCCCTGGGTCAGCCGATAGAGCGGCGGCTGGGCCAGATAGACATGGCCGCCGCGAATCAAGTCCGGCAGTTCGCGATAGAAAAACGTCATCAGCAGCGAGGCGATATGCGCGCCATCGACGTCGGCATCGGTCATGATGATGATCCGGCCATAGCGCAGCTGATCGAGGCGAAACCGATCACCAACGCCACAGCCCAGCGCCTCAATCAGGTCTTTGAGTTCCTGATTTTGCCGTAGTTTTTCGGTGGATGCCGAAGCCACGTTCAGGATTTTGCCACGCAAGGGCAGCACCGCCTGGGTTTCGCGGTTGCGCGCCTGCTTGGCCGACCCCCCGGCGGAATCGCCTTCGACCAGGAAAATCTCGGTGTCCTCGCGCGATTCACGGGTGCAATCGGTCAATTTGCCGGGCAGGCGCAGGCGGCGCGTTGCCGATTTGCGCGGGGTGTCTTTGGCTTCGCGGCGGCGGATCCGCTCCTCCGCCCGTTCGATGACGAAGGCGAGTAGATTATCCGCATTCGCCGGATCGCCGGTCAGGAAATGTTCGAACCGATCACGCAGCGCAAATTCAGTCAGGCGCTGGGCGGCGGGCGAGGTGAGTTTTTCTTTGGTCTGGCCTTGAAATTGCGGGTCGCGGATGAACAGCGAGAGTTTGGCGGCGAGGGTTGCGGTAACATCTTCAGACGTGATGATGGCGGCCCGTTTATTGCCGCGCGCATCGCCAAAGCCGCGCAACGCTTTGAGCAGGCCGGCGCGAAACCCCGCTTCGTGGGTGCCGCCCTGCGGTGTTGGGATGGTGTTGCAATAGGTGGCGAGGCTGGCCTCGCCGCTCTCCTGCCACGCGCAAGCCCATTCCAGCTTGCCAACTTGCTCCGGCAGATCCGCCGATCCGGCCCAGACCGGCACCACCAAGGCCGGGTTGGCGCCGAGCTCCTCGGCCAGCGAATCGGCCAAACCGCCAGGGAAATGCAGTTCGGCTTGGGCGGGAATATCTGAGCCGGCGGGCAGGATCGCCGGATCGCAGCTCCAGCGGATCCGCACGCCGCGAAATAAATAGGCTTTCGAGCGGCAGAGCTTGTAGAGCAAAGCGGGGCTGAAGCGCAGCGGCCCAAAAATTTCAGGGTCGGGCACGAAGCGAAACAAGGTGCCGCGCCGATTGGCCACGGCGCCCGCATTGACCAGCGGGCCGAGTGGTTTGCCGCGCGCATAGTCTTGGCGCCACAGCACGCGGTCACGCGCCACCTCGACCTCGAGTCGCTCGGCCAGCGCATTGACCACCGAACTGCCAACGCCATGCAACCCGCCTGAGGTTTCGTAGGCTTTGCCGGAAAATTTGCCGCCCGAATGCAAGGTGGTGAGAATCACTTCGAGCGCCGATTTGTCTTTGAATTTGGGGTGGGCATCAACCGGGATACCGCGCCCATTATCGCGAACGGTCAGCCAATTATCCGCGCTCAGGCCCATTTCGATCAGCGAGGCGTGGCCCGCCACCGCCTCATCCATCGCATTATCGAGCAATTCGGCGGCCAAATGATGCAAGGCGGACTGATCGGTGCCGCCAATATACATGCCCGGGCGCCGCCGCACCGGCTCGAGCCCCTCCAAAACCTCGATATCGCGCGCGGAATAGCTTTGGTCCGGCCCGGTTTTCGCAAATAAATCGCTCACCCTATCCTCGATTTCATCTATCCAACCCACCAGCTCAGCAACCCCATCCGCGGGCCGACGGCATCGTGGTTATAAATGCGCGAGGGTGCGATTCACAATCGCCGCCGCTGCCTCAAACGCATGATCGGCGTCCATCGCGGTGGTGTCCAGCCGGTGCGCGTCTGGCGCGGGCTTCAGCGGCGCTGCGCTGCGGGTGCGATCCGCCTCGTCGCGCGCGGCGAGATCATCGCGCACCGCCTCCAGCGTGGTCGCGATGCCGGTGGCGGCCCGTTCGGCATAGCGCCGGGCCGCCCGGACATCGAGCGAGGCGGTGACATAGAGCTTCACCGGCGCGTCGGGAAATACGATGGTGCCGATATCGCGCCCATCCAGCACCGCCCCGGAGGCGGTCGCGAAATCACGCTGAAAATCGAGCAAAATGGCGCGCACCGCAGCGATGGAGGCAACGGCGCTGGCCATGCGGTCAACATCCGGGGTGCGCAGGTCATCGCGCGTCAGATCAACCCGATTGAGCGATTTTGCCTGGGTGATGGCATCCTGCGCCGCCGTGCCGCCCGTATCCAATACCCGGCGGGCGACGGCGCGATAGAGCAAGCCCGTGTCCAAATAGGGCAGGTTGAACGCCCCGGCGAGGCGGCGTGCGAGCGTGCCTTTGCCGGAGGCGGCGGGGCCATCAATGGCGATCACCAGTTTTTGCCGGGCGCTGCGCATCATGCCGCCTCGTCAGCCAGCGTAATCGTTGCACCCAAGCTGCGCATGAGCGGCACGAAACCGGGGAAGCTAGTGTCGATAAAGCGTGCATCATCAATCTGCACCGGGTCATCCGCCGCGAGGCCGAGCACCAACGCGCTCATGGCCAAGCGATGATCCATCCGGGTCTCGACCATGCCACCCCCCAGCTTATTAACCGCTCCCGCGATGATCAGATCATCACCCTCCAAACTGACCGCTGCGCCATTGGCTTGCAGCAGCGCGAGCGTTGCTGACAGGCGGTCGCTCTCCTTCACCCGCAATTCACCAAGGCCGCGCAACCGCGAGGGGCCGGCGGCACAAGCGCAGGCGATGGCGAGGATCGGATATTCATCGATCATCGACGGCGCACGGTCCGCCGACACATCCACGCCGCGCAGGGCTGAAGCGGTGACCGTGATGTCGCCCACCGGCTCGCCGCCTTCGATCCGATGATGGCTGAACGACAGGTCTGCGCCCATTTCCTGGAGCGTGGTGAACAGGCCGGTGCGCAGCGGGTTAAGGCCAACGGCCTCGATGGTGATGCGCGATCCCGCGATCAATAACGCGGCAACGATGGGAAACGCTGCCGAGGATGGATCACCAGGAACCGCGATGTCGGCGGCGGTCAGCTCGGGCTGGCCGGTCAGGCGGATCAGGCGGCCATCGCCGCAAGGCTCGATGGTCAGATGCGCGCCGAAATGGCGGAGCATGTGCTCCGAGTGATCGCGCGTAGGTTCTGGCTCCTCGATGCTGGTGATGCCGCGGGCATTCAGCCCGGCAAGCAGCAAAGCCGATTTGACCTGGGCGGATGCGACCGGCAGGCGATAGGTGAGCGGCATCGCCTCGGCGGCACCTTTGACCGACAGCGGCAAAAAATCGCCAGGGCGCGCGGCAAACATGGCGCCACTGGCGGCCAAGGGCTCAATCACCCGGCGCATCGGGCGGCGCCGGAGTGAGGCATCGCCGGTCATCACCGCGAACAGATCATGACTGGCCAGCACACCGCAGAGCAGGCGCGCCGCCGTGCCGGAATTACCCATGTCGAGCACATCATCAGGCGTTTGCAAGGCACCGAGGCCAAGCCCGGTCACGCTCCAGACGCCAGCCCCATGATTGGTCACGCTGGCACCTAAAGCGCGCATGGCGGCGGCCGTGCGCAACACATCCTCCCCCTCCAACAGCCCGGTGATCCGGCTGGTGCCGACCGCGAGGGCGGCAAACATCAGTGCGCGGTGCGAAATTGATTTGTCGCCGGGCACGCGGATTTTGCCGGTCAAACCGGTGGTTGCGGGGCGGGCTTGAGCGAGGATTGGAGCACGTTGGGTCATTGCCGCGCGATTAGCACGTTGGGTCGGGTTTGACATAGTCATGGATGGGTGGCATGGCGCCCGGCCTGAAGCGATCTGTTCCAAATTTCCACGAGGCAAGCATGGTCAAGCCGGAGCTGGGCGACAAACATACCTGCACCAACTGCGGTGCACGGTTTTTCGATTTCGGAAAGCAACCGGCGGTGTGCCCAAAATGCAGCACCGAGCAGCCGATTGAGCTGCCGAAGCTGAAGCGGGCCGCGCCGATCCAAGAGGATGTGAAAAAGCCGATCAAAGCGGCGGTCGCACCGGGCGATGACGTGGAAATCGATGATGATGTCGATGCCGATGACGCGGATTTGCTCGAAGACGCGGAAGACATCGATGATGATGCGGTGATCGACGCCGATATTGAGGTTGAACGCGACGGCGAAGACGCCGAACGCTAATTGCGAACGCGCTCTGCGGTTCGGCGACTCGATGCTTGACGGAGCGGCGTGGCCTGAGCGTCGCTCCCCAACATATCGCCAAAAATTTCGAAATTTTTTGGGAATGTTAACTAAATCCTCATGAATGTTGCCCATGGTCGGTCTTGGCCAAAATGGCCGAACCGAAAGGGGCATATCATGACAATTAATTTTGCAATCGAATCACGTCACGATGAAAACAACCTGCCATCGCGCCGCGTGGTCAGCCCATTGATGTTGAGCGATCAGCTTATGACGCTGGCGCAGGACGCCGATCAGGCGGGATTGCGCCCGGTCGCCGGTGATTTATTGCGCTTGGCGTTACGTATTTGCGAGAACCGGCCAACGCGGCGGCCCGCGCGGCGGTCCATGCGACGGTCGATTGGGGCGTGTTTGGCGACACCTATGGGCGGTGCGGCTTGACGGCTTGTGTGTTCGCGATCCAACTGGAACCATAGATCGGGTGGCTGCAATGGGCGGCACATCCAGTCCGCGGACCAGACGGGAGCGACATGCAGCAATACGATACCGGACATTCGGCCAACCTTGAGCAAACCACCGCGATCCGGGGCGGTGACCAACGACGTGCGGACGCGGATTCGGGACCGCAGGCGCCAGCCAGCGGGCCGCTCGCCGGCGTGCGGGTGCTGGACCTGACCCGCGTTCTGGCGGGGCCCACCTGCACGCAGATGCTGGGTGATCTGGGGGCCGAGGTGATCAAGATCGAAAAGCCCGGCGCGGGTGATGACACACGAGGTTTCGCGCCGCCGACTTTGGGCGATACCGGGCTTTCAGCCTATTTTGCTGGCACGAACCGCAATAAATTATCGGTCACGGTGGATATCGCGAGTGCGGCGGGTCAAAATTTGATCCATGATTTGCTGGGCCAATGCGATATTCTGGTCGAGAATTTCAAGGTGGGGGCGCTGGCGCGCTACGGGTTGGGTTATGAGCAGCTGCGGATTGCGCATCCCGGCTTGATTTACGCCTCGATCACCGGCTTTGGCCAAACCGGGCCTTATGCGGCGCGCCCTGGTTATGACAGTTTGGTGCAGGGCATGGGCGGCATCATGTCGCTGACCGGCGTGCCTGATGGCGAGCCGATGAAGGTTGGCGTGCCGATCGCGGATTTATTCGCCGGCCTCTATGGCGCGATTGGCGTGCTGGCGGCATTGCGGCATCGCGATGCAACGGGTGAGGGGCAGCATATCGATATTGGCATGCTGGATGCTAATTTGGCTTGGCTCGCCAATCAGGCGATGAATTTTCTGGCCACCGGCAAGAATCCGCAGCGGCTCGGCAATCAACATCCGAATATCGTGCCCTATCAGGTATTTGCAACGGCGGATGGGCATATCGTGCTTTCAATTGGCAACGACCCGACTTTTGCCCGGTTTTGCCGGGCTTTTGGGCTGGAGTCTTTGCTCGATGACGAACGATTCGCGACCAATGCGGCCCGCGTGGCGCATCGCGATCTGGTCACCGCAACCTTGGCGCCAGTTCTCGCCGCGCACCCGAGTGCCTGGTGGCTCGCGCAGTTGGAGATCCAAAAAATTGGCTGCGGGCCGATCAACACGCTGAGCGAGGTTTTCGCCGATCCGCATGTGGCGGCGCGCGGCGGGGTGATCCACATGGAGGCTGGTGGCGAACAGGTGCCGTTGATCGCCAATCCCGTGCGCTTATCCGCCTCCCCCGTATCATATCGGCGCGCGCCGCCCCGGCTGGGCGCGGATACCGACGAGGTTTTGACCCGCTTGCTCGATCTCGATGCCGCACAGCAAGCGGATTTACGGGCGCAGGGTGTGATCTGAGATGGCGAGGCCAGGAGCCATTTCTTATTTGCTGGGCACCCAGTTTCATCGGCTGGCTTTTGTCGAATTCGGCAACCCCGCCGCGCCGGCAGTGCTGTGCGTGCATGGATTGACCCGCAATGGCCGTGATTTTGATCCGTTAGCGGACGCACTAGCGGATCGCTATCATGTGATTTGCCCGGATCTGCCAGGGCGCGGCGCCTCGGAATGGTTGCCCGATGCGGCCTTGTATCAGCCGGTAAGTTATGTCGCCGCACTCAGCCATTTATTGGCCTATATCAACAAGAACGTGGCCTGGGTCGGCACGTCGCTGGGCGGTATTTGCGGCATGATGGTCGCGGCAGCTTCGCACACGCCGATCACCAAACTGGTGCTCAATGATATTGGCCCGTTGATCCCAGCCGCGGCCTTGGCGCGGATTCGCGATTATATCGGCGAGGGGCCTGAGCTGTTTGCCGATCTTGGCGCGCTGGAGGCGCATTTGCGCGTGATCCATGCGCCCTTTGGCCGATTGAGCGATGCGCAATGGCGACATTTGGCCCGCTTTTCGGCGCGCAAGCTGCCGAATGGCGGCTTCGCACTGCATTATGATCCGGCGATTGCGACGCCGATCAAGGCGAGCGTGCCGGTGGACGCCGATTTGAGCGTGTTTTGGGATCGGGTGCGCGCGCCCGTGCTGGCCATTCGCGGCGCATCCAGCGATCTACTCACGGAGGCAAGTTTTGCGCAAATGGCGCAGGCGGGCGCGCAAACGCTGACAGTGGCTGATTGCGGGCATGCGCCCGCCTTGATGGATGCGCCGACCATTGCGGCGATCCGTCGGTTTCTGGATGATGAATGAGCGCGAAACCGCCGCGCCGTCTCGGTGTCACAGAGCTGCGTTGGCGCCGGGTTGTGATGGGGGCGGTCATGGCGCTGATGTCGGGCGATATGTCCCTGGCGGCAGCCGGTTGCGCCTTTTATGCGACGCTCGCGTTGTTTCCGGCGCTGACTACGGTGATTTCGCTCTACGGGCTGGTGTTCGATCCGCAATCGGTCGCTCCGCAATTGCATTATTTGCAGCAATTCATGCCCGCCACCGCCTACGCGCTGATCGCCGGGCGGATCAAGCATTTAGTGTCGGCAGGTAATACCAGCCTTGGCATCGGCCTTGCGGTATCGCTGGCCTTTACGTTGTACTCGTCGTCATCAGGCACCAAGTCGCTGATTTACGCCTTGAACCTGATCCATCGGCGTGAGGAGACGCGCGGGTTCGTGCGGTTTCAGGCCACGGCTTTGGGCATGACGTTGCTCGCCATGGTCGGTGCGATCTTGGCAATTGGCGTGCTGGTGGTGCTGCCGCTCTTGTTCAATTTGCTGGGTCTCGGGGCCGATTCGGGCAATCTGGTTGTGCTGCTCGGCTTTATCATGTTGACCTTGTTCATGGCGCTGGCGTTGAGTCTGCTCTATCGCTTCGGCCCTTCATTCCGGCTCGCCCGGGGCCATGCGGTGGTGCCCGGCGCCATGGTCGCGATCATGCTGTGGATGGTGATGTCCTACCTGTTTGCGCTTTATGTCGGGCGGTTCGCCGCCTACAGCCAAACCTATGGACCGCTCGCAACGATTATTGGGTTGATGATGTGGTTTTATTTGACCGCCTATGCCTTACTCTTCGGCGCGCAGCTCAATGCAGCGGTCGAGCGTGCTCGGCTCGTTACCGGCGTTCAATTGGACGGAACGGATGACAGCGGGGCACCGCTCAGTTAGGTTGATGTCATGCTCCATGATCAGACGATCCAGGCCCTCACTCAGCGCTTCGGTGATCGGTTCAGCCAGCACCCCGCCCATTGTGCCACCCATGCTCATGGCGAGGCCAATCCGGCGGCGCATCAACCGGATGCCGTGGTATTCGCGCACGCGACCGAGGAGGTGGCAGCACTGCTCAACCATTGCCACACTCACCATATCCCGGTGACGGCGTTTGGTGCCGGCACATCGCTCGAAGGGCATGTCACGCCGGTGCAAGGTGGCATCAGCCTCGATTTGAGCCAGATGAACCAGATTCTGGCGGTAAATGATGCCGATTTAGATGTCCGCGTGCAGGCCGGCGTGACCCGTCGGCAGCTCAATAGCACATTGCGCGATCATGGTTTGTTTTTTCCGGTCGATCCGGGTGCTGATTCCACCATTGGCGGCATGTGCGCCACGCGCGCTTCCGGTACCAATGCGGTGCGCTACGGCACGATGCGCGAAAATGTGCTCGGGCTGCGCGCGGTGCTTGCCGATGGCACCATTGTCGATACCGGCGGGCGGGTGCGCAAATCCTCGACCGGCTACGATTTGACCCGGCTGCTGATCGGCTCGGAGGGCACGCTTGGGATTATTACTGAAATTCAACTCCGTCTGTTCGGGATTCCTGAGGCAACCGGGGCGGCTATTTGCCAGTTCGCAGGCGTCGCGGCAGCGGTGTCCAGCGTCATTGAGATTATTCAATCGGGTATTCCGGTCGCGCGGATCGAATTCGTCGATGCCGCGCAAATGGCGGCCTCGATTGCCTATTCCAAACTGATCGGCCTGCAAGCGTTGCCGACATTGTTATTCGAATTCCACGGCAGCGCCGCGAGTGTCGCAGAGCAGGCGCAGCAGGCCGAGGCGATTACCACCGAGCATGGCGGTGCGGCTTTCGCCTTTGCGACGGCAGCGGAGGATCGCAACCGGCTTTGGCAGGCCAGGCATGACGCGTTTTGGGCGGCGCGGGCATCGCGCCCCGGCTATGCCGTGTTCACCACCGACACGATCGTGCCCATCTCGCGCCTCGCCGAGGCGATTGCGCAGGCTGACGCGGCGGTTGCCCGCTCCGGGTTGGATGCTTGTGTGGTCGGTCATGTTGGAGATGGCAATTTTCATGTGATGATTTTATTTCCCGACACGCCAGAGGCCGCGGCACGGGCCTGGGCGCTGGATCGTGAGATCGTTGCGCAGGCATTGGATCTCGGAGGCGCGTCGAGCGGTGAGCATGGTGTAGGTTTGGGCAAGCGCGAATTTTTGCAGCGCGAACATGGCGCGCCTGCCCTCGCGATGATGCGGGCGATCAAGACGGCACTCGATCCGCGCGGCATTCTCAATCCGGGCAAAATTTTGCTCGATCCACTGGTCAGCGATTGTTGAACGAAAACATTTGCATTCCCGCGCTGCGCGCCCATAATGCAGTCATGTCAATCCTGAAACTCACCAAACTGGGTCATCCCGTGCTGGCGCGCCGCGCCGCGCCGATTGCCGATGCCACTGATCCGGTAATCCAACGGTTGATCGCCGATATGATCGAGACGCTCGATGACGCGGGCGGTGTTGGACTGGCTGCGCCGCAGGTGCATCAAGCGCTGCGCCTGTTCATTTATCGGGTGCCTGAGCACCGGGCGGGCGGCACACCGGAGGATCAAGCGCGATCACTGAGCGTCGTGATTAATCCTGAAATTATTGAAACCTCGGCGGAGATGGCGGATGATTGGGAAGGATGCCTCTCGATCCCCGGTCTTACTGGCAAAGTGCGCAGACCTGCGCGCATCGTGCTGCGCGGGCAGGATGAGACCGGCGCTTATTTCACCCGCCCGGCCACCGGGTTTCATGCGCGGGTCATCCAGCATGAGGCGGATCATTTGGATGGTATTGTGTATCTTGCCCGCTTGGCCGACCCACGGGCGTTGGGCTTTAACGAGGAGATTAGCCGGCACCGCCCGGCGATCGAGGAGCTGTTATGACCGTAACCGATCCCATGTCTGCACCGTTTGTTGATCCCGTGGCTGATACGGATCGCGAAATGATTGTTGCCGCCATGCTCGATCATGTCGCCTTTGACGGCTGGACCCTGCGGGCGGTGCGTCGGGCCTTGACTGATATGGGGCGTGATCCGGCGGATGCCCCCATTTTATTTCCCGGCGGCGCCGCGGAAATGATCGAGCTATGGTCCGCCATGACCGACCGGGCGATGTTGACCGAGGCAACGGCGGCGGACCTCGCCGCCTATCGCACGCCAGGGCGGGTGCGCGCGATTATCACGATAAGGTTTGACTTGGTGCGCCCGCACAAAGAGGCGCTGCGCCGCGCCTTGGCGCTTTTGGCCCTGCCGCAGCATGCACGGCTCGCCGCCAAACTCACGGCTCGCACGGTCGATCAAATATGGTTTGCTGCCGGTGATCGTTCCGCCGATTTCGCGTGGTATACCAAACGCGCTTTGCTGGCCGGGGTCTATTCCAGCACCGTGCTGTTTTGGCTGCGCGATGGGTCAGAGGATGATCAGGACACGGTTGCGTTTCTTGATCGCCGCCTCAACAATGTCGCGCAAATCGGCAAGCTGCGCAAACGGATCGAAGGGTTCGCGCCGCGCCTGCCAGGCCGGTTTTCGGGACGGTTTGCGGACCGGGTTGCCGGGGCTAACCCATCGCCGCCCGCATAAAAGCGCGCTTCAGGCGCGGCATCCGATTAACCGCCGCGAGGCCCAAATCCCGCGCGAGCCGCACCGGGGGCAAATCGGTGGAGAATAGCCGGTCTAGCCCATCGGTTGCGGCGAGCATCAGCAAATTATCGGGCCGCCGCGCGCGCTGATAACGTTGCAACAAATCCGGTGTGCCGGGATCATCGCTCTGATCGATCAAGGCCGCCAGCGCCATCGCATCGCGCAGCCCCAAATTCAAACCCTGCCCGGCAATCGGGTGAATGCCGTGCGCGGCATCGCCCACCAGAGCGAGGCGCGGCGCGGTGTAGCGATGTGCATGCAACGCGCTGAGCCGATAGGTCCAGCGTTTGCCAATCAGCCGCACCGCCCCGAGATGCGGGCCTAACCGGCGAGCCACCTCGGCGGTAAAGCGCGCATCATCCATCACCGCCAACCGATCAGCGATGGCGTGTCCTTCGGTGAACACGATGGCGGAAACGTGCGGCGCGCCCTCAATCCCGGTCATCGGTAATTGGGCGAACGGGCCGCCGGGCAAAAAATGTTCGAGTGCGACATTCTGATGCCCCCGCTCATGCGCCAAGGCGCACACAACCGCACTTTGCCGATAGGCGAAGCGGGTGACGGCGATGCCCGCTTGGGTGCGTAACTGGCTGCCCCGGCCATCGGCGGCCACCACCAGCCGCGCCCGATAGGTCGTATCACCGGCGATGGTAATGATCGCCTCCTCGGCGCTGCGGGTGACCACCGCAT
The DNA here is from genome assembly GCA_021808315.1 of Pseudomonadota bacterium. Lineage (GTDB taxonomy): Bacteria > Pseudomonadota > Alphaproteobacteria > Acetobacterales > Acetobacteraceae > Acidiphilium. The sequence goes on from JAKBBY010000003.1 coordinate 37,039, forward strand.
CCGCCGGGGCGCGCAGGATGACGCGGGGTTCGGCGCGCAACTGCGCATTGATCGCAACGCGCAAGGCCCGCGCTTCGACAATCCAGCCAAACGGGTTCTCGCCGACCGCGCGATGATCGAAATGCAAATGCAAAGGCGAAGCTGGTTGCCCTGGTTTGCCATCCGAGACCCGAATTTGCTCAATCGGGCAGGGGGTGAATGCGAGCCGATCCCATAGCCCCGCCATATCCAGCAAGGGGCGCGAGCCATAGGCGATGGCGTAGGCGCGGCCATCGAAATCTGGATGCTCCATCGGCGGCAACGCGGCCCGATCGACCAACAGCACCGAGCGGCCCTGATTGGCCAGGCGGCATGCCAGTGCTGCTCCCACCGGCCCCGCACCGATTACCGCAACGTCCACCGTTTCCTTGTTCATGCCATTATGCCCTTTTTGCCACTCGGCTAGGATGATAGCGCCGATTTTGGCCTTGCCCAAGGCATGTTGGGTTCAGCCCGTGATGCGCAATCCGCGATGCCGGATTTGATCAGGCTCAATGATGCGAATTTTGCGGATCGGCAGGTTGGGAGGGGACCGCTTTTGGCGCGTGCGGCGCTTCGGAGCGCTGCGCGATTGCGTCGCGCGCGCGATCCTGCCGCAGGCTGCGCCGCACCGAGATAATTTGCCAAATCCCAAAGCCGAGGACCAACACATCGCCCATCGCCCATTCCAGGAACGTGGCGTAATGGCCGATCAGGGCCAACATGCTAATCGGTTAATTCAAGCGAGCGCACCGGGTCAAGCGAGCGCACCGGGGTCATGGTTTGCGGGATAAGTTCGGGAGGCAGTGCCGGGCGCGGTGTGGGTGCGGGCGCATCCCGATCCGATTTTGGCTCGGCCAACGGCTTCAGTTTCAAGGTCAGCCAAATGCCGTAGGCCGCCAGAAAAACCGGCAAGCCAAGGAAATCATAAAGCGGCATCAGCTTTGGGCCGCCCAGCATATAATACATCAATCCGGTTTTGATGGCGGCGTAGCCCAGGCAGATTTGCAAAATTGGCCGCATGATCTCGCCGGCAGCAAACATCATCGGGCTCATCGGTTCGTAATCGGGGGCAAGCATTTCAATCCGGCGCAACCGGCGTGCGCGCAGACCATGAAACAGCAGCGCGGCACTGGCGATATACAGCGCGGCGCCAATCGCATCATCAACAGGGTGCATGTTAACCTCCTTTGGCGATGTTCACGCGAAATTGCCCGATATGCAAGCAGATTCGCCGCGTTTACGCCGGTCTTCGCGCTCCAGCTTTTCGATCAGCAGCAAGAGCCGCACGCCCGGCCCTGCCATTTCGGTGCGGGGCAGCGCCACCGCATCGACCAAAAACGCGGTCTCGGGCAAGGGGGCGCCGTCCGTCGCGGGCTGACGCCACAGCGCCAATCCGAGGCCGCCTAACGCCAAAGCAGCCTTGCGCCGCCCCGAGACGCGCGCCCGCCGGGTTACTGAATCATACCCCGATTTGGCAAGTTCGCGGCCAATTTCGCGATAAATCAGCCCAGCCGCCGCAATGGCGGGCCGACAACGCAGCGGCAAGGCCGCGATACCGGCAAAGCCGCGCTGGTATAAAAACTCCGCCTCGTCCAACAAATCAGCAATCACCGAGGCAAGGACCGGGCTGAATTCCGGCGCTGCCAAAAACTGCTCAGGATCAAGCCGAGCGGCGATCAACGCATCCAACGGCACATAGAGCCGTCCCGCGCGCGCATCCTCGCCGATGTCGCGCGCGATGTTGGTCAATTGCATCGCAACACCCAAATCGCACGCCGCCGCCAAGGCCTGCGCGTCGCGCACCCCCATCAGCAAGGCCATCATGGCGCCAACGGCACCCGCCACGCGCGCGGCATAGGCGCGCAACGCAGAACGATCCTGGTAGCGCCGCGCCTCGGAATCCCACACCAACCCCTCAATCAACGCATCGGGCAGGGCGCGCGGAATCGCATGCCGCGCAACCAGGGCCGCAAATTCACGATCCACCGGATCATCGATCGGCGATCCGGCATAAGTGCGATCCAGCCGTGCGGAGAGCTGTTTCACCGCTTCTGCCTTATTGGCGCTGAAATCCACTGCATCATCAGCAACCCGGCAAAATGCATACAGGGCCACCACATCGCGCCGCAACGTCGCCGGCAATAAACGGCAGGCGGCGTGAAAACTGAGCGAGCCGCCGCGCAGCAACGCCGCACAGGCTAAATGATCGTGATTAGGCTCGAACATAATGCGCCGCCTCCGGAATCAACTGATCCAACACCCTCGCTGTCGATAACACGCCCGGCACCCCGGCACCGGGATGGGTGCCAGCCCCCACCAAAAACAAATTTTTCACTTCCTCGCTGCGATTATGCGGGCGGAACCAGGCGCTTTGGGTCAAGACCGGCTCCAGCCCGAAACCGGCCCCGAGCACCGAGCGATAGCGGCTCGCGAAATCTGCCGGCGTCATCGCCAGCGAGGTCACAAGATGATCGCGCAGGCCCGGGAGCATGGTTGCCTCCAACCGCTCAGCGATCAAGGTTTGATAGGCTTGCGCCCGCTCCGCCCAATCGATCGCCGCACCCAAATGCGGCACGGGTGATAAGGCATAAAACGCATCGCATCCGGCAGGCGCCAAGGTAGGATCAGTCGCCGTCGGGCGATGCAAATACAGGCTCATGTCATCGGCCAGTATTTTTCGCTCGAAAATATCCTCAAGCAATCCCCGATAACGCGGACCCATGATAATCGCATGATGGGGCACTGTTTGATATTGAATGTTAGTTCCGAAATACCAAACGAACAGCCCCATCGAATAGCGTGATCGCGTTAGTTTCCGATCAGTCCAGCGTTTGCGTGGATGCTCGGATAGCAAGGTTTGATAGGTGTAGGCAGCATCAGCATCCGACACCACCAAATCGGCGTCGATAACGCTGCCATCGGTCAACTCAACCCCGCACGCCGCCCCGTTTATCACGCAAATTCGGCGTGCCTCGGCATTCAGCCGCAGCGCATTGCCTTGATGCGCAATCAGCCGTGCTAAACCATCAACCAAGGCGCCGGTGCCCCCCATGGCGAAATGCACGCCATGACGCCGCTCCAGATGCAAAATTAGAGCATAAATCGCACTCACTTTGAACGGGTTGCCGCCTACTAACAACGGATGAAAGCTCAACGCTTGGCGCACCCGTTCATCGCGCACATAGCGCGAGACCAGCGCATAGACACTGCGATGGCCTGATAGCCGCAGCAGATCAGGCAGAATTTTCGCCATGTCGCTGATGGACCCAAAGGGCACATGGCCCAATTTCTCGAAGCCAATTTGATAAATTTCCTCAGTGAGCGTGAGGAACCGATGATACCCCGCCACATCGCTCGGCGCGATCCGGCCAATTTCGGCGGCCATGGCGGGAGGGTTTGATGAGCAATCGAGATGGCTGCCATCATGGAAGCGAATCCGGTAAAACGGCGATATTTCGCGCAATGTCACGTCATCGGCCATACGCTTGCCAGCGAGTTGCCATAATTCTTCGAGCAAAAACGGCGCGGTGATAATGGTTGGTCCGGCATCGAAGGTAAAACCATCTTGCCGAAACACGCTGGCGCGGCCACCGGGTTGATCGAGTTTTTCTAACACCGTAACCTGGTAGCCGCGCGCGCCCAGCCGAATGGCGGCGGCAAGGCCGCCAAATCCGGCGCCAATCACCAGCGCGTGGGGGCGAGGATCGGCAAAGCCGGGCGGGTTAATTGCGTTCATCGTGACTTGCTTTCAGCACACCGAGCTTTTGGGCGAATTCAACAATCATGGCGGCAATCATCGCCGGTTGTTCCTCATGGGCGAGATGGCCAAGCCCTGGCAAGCGCACATGCTTCGCTGTTGCCACCCGGCGCGCTAACAAAGCGGCGTCCGATGGCGGTATCGAGCGATCCTCAGCGCCGGTGACCAACAATAAACGTGGCGTGACGCGGGGCAAATCGGCTTCAACGCGGTCGAGATCCCAATTGGCCATCATTGAGAGTGCGGCCCCGGCATGGCCACTGCGCCGGGCCAAGCGCCCATAGAGTTCAGCCCCCCGCTGATCAATGCGTGAGCCGGTGCCGTTTAATAACCGCCCAATCACCAGCGGGTCCGCCGCATGCCAGGCGAACAGGCGCGGCACCAGCGGGTTTAGCGACATGAGTTTCGCCAGTGGTGAGAAAATCTGCCCAGCAACGCCTTTGAACCGGCGCAAGGCGCCGTTGAGCGACACGATGCCAAGCGGTGCGATCATGCCATCCAACGCCATTTCCACGGCGATGGCCGCACCCGCCGAATGACCGATGCCCAAGGCGGGTGGATCTTGCCCCAGCGCGCCTAACAAGGATGCGACCGAAGCCGCCATGCCTGGCAACGACATGCGCGACCAAGGCAACGGTTCGGTAAAACCATGACCTGGCAAATCAGGTGCAATCACGGTGAAATCGGCGGCCAGCAAGGGTGCCAGGTCACGCCAGGAATGGGTCGCGGCACCGGTGCCGTGGAGCAGCAAAATGGTGGGGCCCTGGCCCATGATTTGCACGTGAAACCGGATCGATCCTGCTTTGATGAACCGGCTCGCGCTGCGATTGGGCCAATCAGCACCATCATGGTCCCAATCGGGAAAGGCCGGGTCCGGCGCGACCGAGCGTGATGCGGTTGTTGCACTCATGACGCACGCTGCTCAGCACGGATGATTTCGCTCAACGCGCCTGAATGGGCAAAAGGCAGCGGGAAATGCCGTGCATGCAGCCGACCCGCCAAGTCCGCGGCCAAGGCCGAGGGGCGCGGTGCGGTATCAATCACCAATGCGGTCAGTCGATCGGTCGCACATGCGCTTGCTGCAGCCAGGGCATCGTCCATGGCTTGTTTGCGTCCTTGCCGGCCCTCCCGGTCGATATTCGCGCCGCCATCGGTGAGCAGCACGATCATTGGCCGTTTGCCGCGCCGCCGTTCGGCCAGTGCCATCTGCCGTGCGGCATCGATACCGGCGGCGAGCGGCGTCGCACCACCGCCCGGTAATCCGGCGAGACTGCGCCGGGCGCGCGCGAGCGCACTCGTTGGGGGGAGGAGAATCTCGGCGGCGCGGTTGCGAAAGGCGATCAACGCGATTTGATCACGCCGGACATAACATTCGGCTAACAATAATTGCACCGCCCCTTTGGCCTCGGCCAGCCGGTTCAGGGCTGAGGAGCCGGAAGCATCGACGGTTACAATCGCAACAGAACGAGTGGGTTCCTTGAATTTGCGGATCCGAAAATCGCTCACCCGCACAATCGGGCCGGGTCGCGCATCGGGATCGTTGCGGCGGCGCAGGCTCTGCCACGGAGCGGCGGCGCGCAGCGTATCCAGCACGGCCAGCCGAACGCCGGTTCGCGGCTTGCCGGGCCGCACCCCAACCGGGCGACCGCGCGTACCCATGAATTGCCCGGATGCCGCGCCACCCCCTTGCCGAGCGGGCAATGTTGCCTTCGCCGCGAGGCGTGCCAGCAAATCGGTTGGAATCGCAGCGATCGCCGCCTCTAAAATCAGCTCCTCCAACGGCTTGGACGATGAGGGTTGCGGGGCGCTCTGGTCATTTGGCGGTTGATCATCGCGGCTATTGGCGGGTTCCGGCCCTGCTTGCTGCGGTTCTGGCGGTGGGGCGGGTTGCGGATCCGTGGCGGGAAGGCGGGTGGCGCGCGGTGCCAGCACCAATTGTGCAGCGCGCTGTGCATCCGCAGCGGACACAGTGCCGCGCGCCGCGAGTGCCGCCAACGCGCGCGCAACGCGGGCCGCCAAAATCGGCGCCCGCAGCGAAGCGATCCCTAACGCCAAGGCGGTAACCGTGAGTTGATCGAGCAGGGCCGCATCGATCATCACATCGGGCAAGCGCGAGCGCGCCGCTGCTATCCGTGGGCGGCTTGACGAACATCCCGTCAAATCATCGCTTAAATCGAGCCAGAATGCCAACCGGTCCGCAAGCCCGGCGGATAAGGGCGAGGTATCATCGTGGGACTGATCGCAGGCAATGATCGCGAAGCGCGACGTGCCCCGGTCAAATTCACCGAGCAATTTAGCCACGCGGTCCGCCGGTAAATTTTCGGCCATGGGGAGTATAATCGCGCCCCCATCCGCCTGCGCTAACACGCCCGGCGCATGAATGCGGCGCCCGCTTTGCAGGCTCATCGCAAGATCAAGCCCGCCAAGCAACCGATCATCGGTGATCGACACGGGCAGTCGGCGCCAGGGCGCATCAGCGGGAAGCATCGCCCGTATCTGATCGAACACTGCTTCGCAGCCGAGCGACGATGAACCACGGAGCAGCAATCCGCCCAACCCGTGGGGATCAACCGCCAATAATGCGAGGGGCGAGGGGGTTTTCATGAGTGTGGCCTTAGGCGGCCTCACGGGCGGGTGCGAAAACCTCATCCATGGCCCGCAAGACCCGCGTGCTCGCGAGGCTTTCATCCAACGGATCACGCCGGAGCCGATGGCGCAAGGCAGCCGGGGCTATTTCGCGAAGATGCGCCTCGGTAACGCAGTCAACGCCATCGAGCGCCGCTTTCGCGCGTGCGGCGCGCGTCAGCGTGAGTTCACCACGCAGCCCATCGGTGCCCAGTGCGATGCATAGGGTGGTCGCTCGCCGTAAAATCGACTCAGGCACGTCAACCTTGGGCAATAACGCCCGCCCGCGCTTGATGCGCGCCCGCACAACCCGTTCGGCCTCGGCAAAGCGCCGGGCAAAGGCTACTGGATTATGCTCAAAGGCATCGCGCCGCCGCACCACCTCCAGCCGTTGCTCAATGTCCGTTGGCGTGCGAACTTCAACGCACAGGCCAAACCGATCCAAAAGCTGCGGGCGCAACTCGCCCTCTTCGGGGTTGCCGCTGCCAATCAGCACAAAGCGCGCGGGATGGCGCAGACTCAACCCCTCGCGCTCAACGACGTTTTCACCCGAAGCCGCGACATCCAATAACAGATCAACCAAATGATCTTCGAGCAGATTGATTTCATCGATATATAAAAATCCGCGATTGGCGCCCGCTAACAATCCCGGCTCGAAATGTTTAGACCCATCCGCCAAGGCGCGTTCCAGATCAAGCGCGCCGATCACTCGATCTTCCGTCGCACCCAGCGGCAAATCAACAACAGGTGCGGCAATCCGGGTCACGGGCAGCTTGCCTTGCGTCAAGCGGGCTTGGCAATCGGTGCAAAGCCGCTTCCGATCAGCGGGATCGCAGCGATAGCGGCAACCAGCCACAGCGCGCATCGTGGGCAGCAAGGCGGCGAGCGCTCGGATCGCAGTGGATTTGCCGGTGCCACGATCACCAAATGCCAAGACGCCGCCAAGGGCGGGCTCAATCGCTGCAATTAGCAGCGCGTTGGTCATATCCTGCTGCCCGACAATGGCGGAGAATGGATAGATCATGTTATCGCCCCTCCGTGCTGGCGCCAAAAGGCGCATTGAGACGAACAATCACGTAGTTCAAATAGCCAGCAAAACTAACCCACATCAAATAAGGCAGCATCAGCAACGCTGCAATTTTCGCTAAAAAAGCCAAGGTCACAATCAAGGCTAGAATGCTGAGCCAGAGCGGTGCAATATCAAGCAATGCCCAATCGGGGCGGCGGCGTGAAAAAAATAAATAGCTCCAGGCGAAATTCGCGATTGCGTTGATACCAAACAAGCTGAGCAACCAGGCGGCACTTGCGGCATTGGGCGTCGCTTCCCAGCCGATGACGCCGGAGGCGGTGATCAAGGCAAATATTAGGGTCCAGGCAGGGCCGAACAGCCAGTTGGGTGGCTGCCATGTTGGTTTGCGCAGGCTCTTATACCACGGGCCGATGGTGCTCACCGCGCCACCGGCGCCAGCAACGAGGGTCGCGCAGCCGGCGGCGATTAAAATCGGTTCCCAATGGCCTCCAAATATTGTCATCTGCCTGCGCGCTCCAGCCGCCATCGCGCCCTCACGCGTGGATCAGTCGGGTCAGACGGACCATGTTTTTGGCAAAAATGCGCGCATGCACCATTGGTTTGGCCTTGACCAAAGCCTTGTTCATATAAGCCTGCCACGTCATCGCTTGCACATCGGCATCGCCGCAAATCGCCACGAATAATTCCCGGCGCTTGTCGCTGGAATACCAAAAATTCTGCATGAAACCCAACATCGCAAATACCGTTCCATGCGCTGCCATGAAGCGCTGGCGGGCTTGTTTGAGTGCGCGCACATCGCCGGTGGCGCAGAATTCATCCATCGCCTCGCCCGCTAATTGGCCGCCCAACATGGCATAGTAAATACCCTCGCCCGAGGCGGGCGCAACGACGCCCGCCGCATCACCGGCGAGCAGCACGTTAATGCCGTCATCCCAGCGCGGCAGTGGTTTGAGCGGTAAAGGTGCGCCTTCTGAGCGAATCGTTTGCGCAGCATCCAGCCCGGCATGGGCGCGCAAATCGCCCACCGCGTGGCGCAGCGAAAACCCTTTGACCGCACTGCCCGTGCCAATGCTCGCGGTCTCGCCGTGGGGAAAAATCCAAGCGTAAAAATCAGGAGACATTTTTGCATCGTAATAGATTTTGCACTGCGCGCCGTCCCAGCCGGGCGTGCCTGCGGGCGGTGATTTGATAACTTCGTGATAGGCAAACACCCGTTTATGCTTGTCTGCATCCTTGATGCATTGCCGCGCCACAGCGGACACCGCGCCATCGGCCCCGATCACCGCACGGGCGCTCACCGATCCCGTGCCATCGGGGGTTTTGTAATGGATCAATGTGCGGCCTTTGTTGTCACGCTCTAACCGCTCAAAGCGACCGGTTCGGCGCTCCGCACCGGCTTGGGCCGCACGATTGCGCAGAAATTCATCGAAAACATCACGATCAACCATACCGACATAGCCGCCGTCATCAATCGGCATTGCCACTTTTTTGGCGCTGGGCGAGACGATGTTAGCGCCACGCGCCTTCGCGACAATCAAGTGATCGGGGATGGCATAATCGCGCACCAACCGGGGTGGCACGGCGCCGCCACAGGGTTTGATCCGCCCGGCACGGTCGAGCAGCAAAACCGTGCGCCCTGCGCGGGCCAAGGTTTCGGCAGCGGTTGCCCCCGCAGGGCCACCACCCACCACCACCACGTCATATTCGATTGCCGCATGGGTCATGATCAAACTCCTCCGGCGGCGAGTGCAAAGGCGCTCACCAGCATGCCGATGACGTAAAGCGTGGTGCCCGTTCCGTTATACCAGGGGGCGCGCTCGCGGGGCTGTTCCAGCAGGCGGCGCATTAGAAAGAGCTGAGCGATCAACAGGCCCAAAATGATGAAGGCGACGCCGTCATGCCGCCAGCCGAGAAACAGGAAAATCACCGCAATCTGGGCAAAGGCCATCACATAACAGGCAAGCCGTGCCGCCGCCGGGACGCCGAGTTGGGCGGGCAGCGAGCGGATGCCAATGCGCAAATCCCCCTCGACCGATTTGAAATCATTGAGCGTCATAATGCCGTGCGCACCCGCACTATAAAGCAACGCCACGATCAAAATCGGCGCGCTGGGTAGCGCATCGCGCATCACCGCCGCTCCGGTAAACCACGGCACACCCTCATAACACAGCGCAACGGCGGCATTACCCCACCAGCCATTCATTTTCAGGCGCAATGGCGGCGCGCTATAGGCCCAAGCCGCGATGAGCGCGAAGCAGGCCGCGCCAAATCCCCACGACCCGAGCGGTATGGCAACGCCCAACGAGGCCAGCGACCAGATGATGGCCAGATACAGCCCCCAACGCCCCGGCATGCGCCCGGAGGGAATGGGCCGGTTCGGCTCATTGATGGCATCGACATGCCGATCATACCAATCATTGACCGCCTGGCTGGTGCCGCACACCATCGGCCCGGCGAGCAGCACGCCGAGCAGAATTTCCGGCCAGCGCCGCTCAAGCGGCACGCCGGTCGAAACCACGCCGCACATAAAAGCCCAAATCGCCGCAAACCAAGTGACGGGCTTGAGCAATTCGAGGCATGTCTTCAGCGACGGCAGGCGCACGGCATGCGCGGGAGCGAGAGTGACGGCTTCGAAAGTAACGCTGGTCTTTTCTGAAACCGCCATCCAAACTCCTCTTAATCCGCGCCGAGCGGGTCGGCGTCCATCATGCCATAGCGCCGCAATTTGACGTAAAGGCTCTGGCGCGACAGGCCGAGCACTTCCGCCGCCGAAGCCCGATTATCGCCGGTCAGGTTCAAGGCCGCTTCAATCGATAGCCGCTCGATCACTTCGGTGGTTTCGCGCACAATATCCTTGAGCGAGAGCCGCCCGATCAACTCGCCAATTTGTTCCAGCGAGCGCGGCAACGCCCGGCTGCCGGCGGGCGGTAGTAATTCTTGTGCGGGGCGGCGGCTGACATTGCGAATCGCAAACCCGAATGATGGCTTGCCTGCATTCATCACATTGACCGCCGAAATCTCCACGTCGGTTTCGCCGCCAAATGCATCGCGCAGCGCCGTTGGATACAGGCGCACCGAGCCATGTTCGCGCAAATTCGCGATCAGCACACCCAAATCGACCCCGGGCCGCCCGAGCCACCGATCGAGCGACTCGCCCAGCGCTTGTTCCTCATTGACGATCTGCGCCATATCCAGAAACGCGGCATTGGCCGAAATCACCCGCCCATCCGGCCCGGTCACGACAAAGCCATCCGGCGCACTCTCGATCAATTTCAGCAATTTCGCCTTGCTATCGGAAAGCAAATGCCGTGGGTCGAGCGCGTTGACCGGCGCCAGCCGCAGCAAGACGCTTTGTTGATCGCCTTGGCGAAATAAAAATCCAACGACGTGCAATTCATCGCTCGCCTCGCCGCGCGCGAGCTTGATGCGCACATCATCCGCCCGGCCACCGGCGCGCAAGGCGTTGAGCAAACCATCAAAGGCCGCGTCGCTGTCTGGCTCCAGCAAATCGCCAAAAGCCGCACCGACCAAGCGTTCGCCACCACCAAACAAGGCCTGCGCCGCCGCATTGGCTTCGGTCACCCGCCGCGAGGGGGCATCCAGGATCAGGACCGGCTCGGTCGACATCTGGAACAAAATCCGATAGCGCGTCTCGATCTGGCGCAGCCGCGCGTAATCGCGCTCAAGCGATTGCTGCACATCGACCAGTCGCTGTTGCAATGCCGCCAGCGGGCGTAAATCCCGGCCAAACGCAATGGTTTCGCCGCTTCGCCCCAGCGGCACGAGCGAGAATAAAATTGGAATATCGGTGCCGTCGGCGCCTGGATAATTGACGTGGCGAGAAAGATTGGCCGACCCGGCATGGCCATCACGATCCGCAGCAATGGCGATGAGACTGTCGATTTTCTGACGACTTTCGATCGTCACGGTCGAGCCCCATGGCTTGCCCAACCAAGTGTCGATCTGGACGAATTCGGCTGCGAAACCATCGTTCTGAAACGCGATGTCGCGGATAATGCCCTTGCGGTCGATAATCAACGCGATATCGGCTGCCGCTGCGATCAACGCGGCTGCGGAGTCGGCGCTCACATCGGTCAGCCATTTGGCGGGAGCCCGAAAGGCTTTCATCAGGTGTCACACTTTCAGTCCCGGACTGACCCATATTTCGGATGAGGGCTGGGACATTTCGGGACATGTGGCATCGGCCTGCCGCCGTCAACCTGCCGAACCATTGATATATGTCAATTTTTGGCAACTTTGACTCCTTGCGTCATTTTTGCGCAAAGTTTATGGGCAATCATCAAGGCTGTTTCGGCATCCGGCGCAAATCCATCGGCCCCGATGAATTGGGCGCGCTCAGGATGGGCGTTGAAGGCTTGGCCGCCCACCAACACCACCAGAGCCGGGTTGCATGCCGCCCGCCGCAACGAGCGAATTGTCGCGGGCAGGCTGCGTAAAAACCGCTCGGCACTCACCGAAATCCCGACCAGATCGTACCAATTGCGCTTGGCGAGCACCAATAATCCTGCACTCGTCACTCGCGATGGCGTATCAACCTGCCAACCGGCCCGGGTGAATAAATCATCCAGCACCACCACGCCGAAATTATGGGTCTCGCCCGGTGCCGGCGTGATCAGGGCGCTGCGCCCGAAATCGCGCATCAAGGGCGCCTCAACCGCATGATCAGCGGTATCGCGCAGAATTTGATTGAGCCGGATCATTCCAAGGCTGACCACGGCAATGTCACAGCGATCCTGATCCCATAATTCGCCGAGTCGCTTCGCCGCCGCGCCCAACAAATTATGCAAGAGATCGTGCCGACTCACCCCGCGGACGGTCAGCCCGTCGGCCAAGGCGCGGGCATGGTCGAGATCATCCTCAAGAATAAAGCCAACAAATAAGGTCAAATCGGTTTCGCTCGGTTGCGACCGATCAATGCTGTGTGCTGCCGGGCGCGACCAAGTGCCGCACAGCCGGGGCAGAACCTCGTTCTCAATTGCGGCCTCCAACAAAGCCGTCCAAGGCCGCACCTTGGTGGCCTGCGCGGCCTCACCGGTCGACGTGCCGGATGCGGGCGTCGGATCGGACGGTGTCGGGTTGGTTGGATCGTCGTTTGTCTGACTTGCGTTACGCATCGGCCCTCTCCTGCGCCTGAAATGAATGGTGCGCCAAGACGGCCAGAAGTGTCAAGCAAAATTGACGTAAATAAAGATTGACAGTTGGGGCGATGGCGCAGTAGCCTTCCCTGGTCGCCATCGTGCGACCGAGGAAACTCTGATGGATGCAAGTGAAGCTTGGACTTTTTGGCATTTTAGCCTCCCCGACGCTCGATGCTGTGTGGTCCAGCGATATAGCTGGCTTGGCGCGCGGCATCCGGCACGTCGAAATCGTAGCGAACACCGCGATGCGAAGGATGTCAAGTGATGTTTACAAGGGTCATTGAGCGTCTGACCGGCGCTGTGAATTGCTGCCCTTGGCAGGGTCATGCTTACGGCATGAACCAGGGCGAGTCGCTGCGTCATCCCACGCGCCGCACGCCTTATCTCTATACGCCCGAGGAACGTCGCCGCCGCGACTCCACGAAATGGACCCTGGTGCAGGGTATTTTGGCGCCGCTGCAGTTCCTGGTGTTCCTGATCAGCGCGGGCCTGGTGCTGCATTATCTCGCCGCAGGCACCGGCTTTGAAATCGCCACCATCTCGGTGCTGGTCAAAACCGCGCTGTTGCTGACCATCATGGTGACCGGTGCGGTTTGGGAGAAAAAAGTTTTCGGCCAATATTTATTCGCCCGTGCCTTCTTTTGGGAGGACGTGTTTTCGATGCTGGTGGTGGCGCTACACGCCACCTACGTCACATTACTGATCACCGGTTGGGCCTCGCCCCGCGCGCAAATGCTAATCGCGCTCGCTGCCTATGCCGCCTATCTGATCAATGCCACCCAATTCGTGATGAAACTGCGCGCTGCGCGCCTTGAGGCCCCGCAATCGAGTTTGGGGCACATCGCGTGATGGATGGATGCGTCGCCCCGATCATGCCAGCCGTTGCAGCCCCCGCGATCATCCGCGAACGGGGTCAGCGCGAGGTATTTTGCGGCCTCACCGGCATTGTCTGGCTGCATCGACGCATTCAGGACGCATTCTTTCTGGTGGTGGGTTCGCGCACCTGCGCGCATCTGATCCAGTCGGCAGCGGGCGTAATGATTTTCGCCGAACCCCGCTTTGCCACCGCGATTATCGAAGAGCGCGACCTTGCTGGCCGGGCGGATCTCGATGATGAGTTGGACCGGGTGGTGGGCCAGCTTCTCGCACGGCGCCCCGAGATCAAACTTTTGTTCCTGGTCGGCTCCTGCCCATCGGAAGTGATCAAATTCGATCTGTCCCGCGCCGCCGCTCGGCTCGATTCGCGCGCCAACGGTGCGGTCCGGATCCTCGCTTACTCGGGCAGTGGTATCGAGACGACCTTCACTGAAGGCGAGGATGCCTGCCTGACCGCTTTGGTGCCGAGCCTCGTGGCGAGCGATCAAGCCCAACTCGTGGTGGTCGGTGCCTTGGCCGATGCGGTGGAAGATCAGTTTCAGCGCCTCTTCGCTGCAATCGGCCTTGATCGCGTGGCGTTCCTGCCGGCCCGCCGCGCAAGTGCGATGCCGCCAATTGGCCGGGGCACCAAGTTTATTCTCGCACAGCCCTTTCTCGCGGCCACAGCGCGCGCTTTGCAAGAGCGAGGCGCCGAACGGATTGATGCGCCGTTCCCGCTCGGGATCGAGGGCAGCACGCTTTGGTTTGAAGCCGCCGCTGCGGCCTTTGGCATCGCCCCGGCCATCGTTGCTCACGCCATCGCCGGTCCCGCCAAGCGCGGTCGTGACGCGGTTGCGAAAATTGCCGCCGAACTCGCCGGTAAATCGGTGTTCTTTTTCCCCGATTCCCAGCTTGAAATTCCGCTGGCGCGCTTTCTGGCCCGCGAATGCGGCATGCACCTCACTGAAGTGGGCACGCCGTTTCTGCATCGTGATTTGATGGCGCGTGAATTATCGCTTCTGCCGCCCGCCACCCAGCTCGCCGAGGGGCAGGATGTGGAGCGCCAGCTTGATCGCTGCGAGGCCGCGAGGCCGGATTTGGTTGTATGCGGCTTGGGCCTCGCCAATCCGCTCGAAGCGATGGGATTGGCCACTAAATGGTCAATCGAGCTGGTGTTCACCCCCACCCAGGGCTTCGAACAGGCGGCCGATCTCGCCAATTTATTCGCCCGGCCGCTCGCGCGCCGCGCCAGGGTCAAGGTGTAGATCATGCAATTGACACTCTGGACCTATGAAGGCCCGCCCCATGTCGGCGCGATGCGAATCGCCACGGCAATGCGCGGTGTGCATTACGTGCTGCACGCCCCGCAAGGCGACACCTATGCCGATTTGCTGTTCACCATGATTGAACGGCGTGATCGCCGCCCGCCGGTCACCTACACCACCTTCCAGGCCCGCGATTTGGGTGCTGACACCGCGACCTTGTTCAAAAACGCCGTGCGCGAGGCGTATGATCGGTTTCGCCCGGAAGCGATGATCGTTGGCGCGTCTTGCACCGCCGAACTGATCCAGGATGATCCGGGCGGCCTCGCCGAGTCGCTCGGCCTGCCCATCCCGGTGATCGCGCTTGAGCTTCCTGCCTATCAGCGCAAGGAAAATTGGGGTGCGGCGGAAACGCTCTATCGCTTGGTTCGCGCCGCGACCCTGGGTGCGAAGCCGCAACGCGGCGCATTTTCGGTCAATATTCTCGGCCCCACCGCGCTGGGCTTTCGCCACCGCGATGATCTCGCCGAAATCACCGCGTTGATCCGCGCGCTGGGCATCAGCATCAACGTGATTGCGCCATGGAATGCGCGCTTTGCCGATTTACAGCGCCTGCCCTTGGCCCATGCCAATATCGTGCTGTACCCCGAAATCGCGGGCACCGCGGCGGCATATCTCGCCCGCACCTTCGGTCAAAAAACGATAAGCACGGTGCCTATCGGCCTGAATGCCACGCGCGAATTCATCGCCGAACTCACCACGCTCGCGGACGTGGCATGCCCAGATGACATCGAGGCCGACCAACGCTCCTCCTGGTATACGCGCTCGGTCGACTCGACCTACCTTACCGGCAAGCGCGCCTTTATTTTTGGCGATGCCAGCCACGCCATCGCACTGGCGCGCGTTGCCGCGGAGGAAATGGGCTTCACCGTGGTCGGGCTTGGCACCTATAGCCGGGAATTTGGCCGCGAACTGCGCGAGGCTGCGGCCCAATATGGCGTCACGCCGCTGATCAGCGATGATTATCTGGAAATCGAAGCCGCCATTGGTGCCGCCGTTCCGGAAATTGTGCTCGGCACGCAAATGGAGCGCCATATCGCCAAACGTCTCGGCATCCCCTGCGCGGTGATTTCTGCGCCAATGCATGTGCAGGATTTTCCCGCCCGCCGCGCGCCGGTGATGGGGTTTGAAGGATCAAATGTGCTGTTTGATACGTTAACTCATCCGCTGATGATGGGGCTGGAAGAGCATCTGATTGGCATGTTCCGGGAGGATTTCGAATTTCACGCCGATGCAGCCCCCTCGCATCTGGGCGGTGATGTTGCGGTACGCCCCGAAACCCTGGTCTCCGGCTGGGATCAAGCGGCGGAAGCGGAGCTGAAAAAAATCCCGTTCTTTGTGCGCGGCAAAGCGCGCCGGAACACCGAGAGTTTTGCTGCCGAACACGGCGTCAGCTTGATCACCATTGAGACTTTATATGATGCAAAAGCCCATTTCGCCCGCTAATCACACCGCTATTCGCGTGGCGGTGATTACCATGGACGGCAATTTGAATGCCGTCATGGCGGGTGTGCGCAACCAGTTGAGCATCGATTATCCCGGCTTGAGCATCGAATTACATAGCGGCGATTGCTGGGCATCGGATCGCACGGCCTTGGCCGCGTGCGAAACCGCAATCGCCAATGCAGATATCGTGATCGCCGCGATGTTGTTTTTGGATGAGCATGTGCGTCTGGTGCGCCCGGCGTTGCTCGCCCGGCGCGAGCGCTGTGATGCGATGGTTTGCGCGCTCTCCGCCGCCGAAATTACCAACCTGACCCGCATGGGCAAGCTCGATATGAGCAAGGAAGGGAGTGCCACGCTCAAATTCCTGAAAAATCTGCGCCCGAAAAAGCGCGATGCGTCGGCAGCCCAATCGCAAATGCGCACGCTGCGCACCTTGCCCAAATTATTGCGGCTGATCCCCGGCACCGCGCAGGATTTGCGCCATTATTTTCTTACCCTATCCTACTGGTTGGCTGGCTCGCCCGATAACATCGAAAACATGTTTCGCCTGCTCATCCAACGTTACGCCGCTGGGCCGCGCGCCGCACTCAAAACGAAACGATCCATCCCCGAACCGCATGATTACCCCGAACTCGGCGTTTATCACCCGCGCATGACGCCGCAACTCGGCACAGATCGCACGGCTTTGCCGCGCTGCGCGCATGCGCGCGGCACCATCGGGCTCGTGTTGATGCGCAGCATGCTGCTTTCGGGCGACAAGGCGCATTATGACGGGGTGATCACCGCGATTGAGGCGCGCGGCTATCAAGTTTTGCCGGTTTTTGCCGTTGGTCTTGATGCGCGCCCGGCCATCAATCAATATTTCTTCGCTGATAACAAACCTATTGTTGATGCGGTCATTTCCCTCACCGGATTTTCGCTGGTCGGCGGCCCCGCCTATAATGATTCCGAATCCGCATCAGCCATTCTCGCAAAACTCGATCTGCCCTATCTCTCCGCGCACGCGCTGATGTTCCAGCCGATCTCGGCTTGGGAGGCGGACCCGCGCGGACTAACGCCGGTTGAAGCCACCATGATGGTCGCCCTGCCGGAGCTTGATGGTGGCATCGTGCCGATGACCTTTGGTGGCCGTGCCGGCGGGCTCGCCGAACCCGGTCGGGCCATGACCGCGCATCTCGAACGCGCCGATATGCTCGCCGCCCGCGCGGCCAAACTTGTCGAATTGCGGAAAACCGAACGCGCTGAGCGCCGCATTGGCCTTGTTGTGTTCAACTTCCCACCCAATTCCGGCGCGACGGGCACGGCGGCCTATCTTTCGGTGTTCCAATCTTTGTTCAATACGCTCACCGCCTTGCATCAAGCGGGCTACACGGTGGACGTCCCCGCCTCGGTGGATGCATTACGCGCACAAATTTGCGTGGGCAACGCAGCCCAATATGGCGCAGATGCCAATGTCGTAGTGCGTATCCCGCGCGATGATCATGTCCGCCGTGAGCCTTATCTCGCCGAGATCGAACAGGTTTGGGGCCCGGCGCCGGGCCGCCAAAATAGTGATGGCGCCTCGATTTTCGTACTCGGCGCGCAATTCGGCAATGTTTTCGTCGGTGTGCAACCCGCCTTCGGTTTTGAGGGCGACCCGATGCGGCTGCTGTTCGAAGGCGGCTTCGCGCCGACTCACGCTTTCAACGCATTTTATCGATGGCTGCGTGAGGATTTCAAAGCGCACGCGGTGCTGCATTTTGGCACCCATGGCGCGCTGGAATTCATGCCCGGCAAGCAAGCGGGCCTGACCAGCAAATGCTGGCCGGATCGCCTGATCCGCGATTTGCCAAATTTCTATCTCTACGCATCCAATAATCCCTCAGAAGGCATGCTGGCCAAGCGCCGCGCGAACGCCACGCTGATCAGCCATCTCACCCCGCCCGTGACCCAAGCCGGCCTCTATCGTGGCCTTGCTGATCTAAAGGCGTCGGTGTTGCATTGGCGCGGCTTACCGCCTGAAACCGCGCTGGCGGACCGTCGGGATCTGGAAGCCTTGATCCAAGCCGAAGCTGCGAAGCTTGATCTCGCCAAAGCCGAACCGGCGTGGGGGGATGACGCAACGGACCAGATCAACACCCTCACCACGTCCCTGCTTGATTTGGAATATGCGCTGATCCCGGTCGGCCTCCATGTCGTCGGCAGTCCGCCGGATGCCAACCAGCGCCGTGACCTGCTTGAAGCCGCAGGCATTGTCGATCCTGCAGAATATGCGAGGCTCGATCATTTGTTAGCGACGGATAGCGAACTTCCCGCCATCATCCACGCCCTTGATGGCCGCTATATCAAACCGGCCCCCGGCGGCGATATTTTGCGCAATACCGCTATTCTACCGACGGGCCGCAATATTTACGGGTTTGATCCGTTCCGGATGCCCAGCATTTTCGCCATGCGCGATGGGGAACGTCAAGCCGAACGGCTGATCGCCCGCCATCGCCAAGAATCCGGCGCGCTGCCGGAAACCGTCGCCCTGGTGCTTTGGGGTTCCGATAATCTCAAATCCGAAGGTGGGCCAATCGCTCAAGTGCTTTGGCTCATGGGCGCTCGACCGCGCCGCGACTCTTATGGCCGCCTCGCCGGCGCAGAACTGGTCCCGCTTGCGACATTGAACCGCCCCCGTATCGATGTCGTGGTCACATTGTCAGGCATTTTCCGCGATCTATTGCCATTGCAAACCCGCTTGCTGGCCGAAGCCGCCTTGCTGGCCGCACAGGCTGACGAGCCGGAGGCGCAGAATTTTATTCGCAAGCATGTGAATGCCATCATCGCCGAGCATGGCGGCACGGTGGAAGAGGCTGCCTTACGCGTCTTTAGCAATGCGGACGGCACGTATGGCGCTAATGTCAACCAACTCGTCGATTCCGGTAGCTGGTCAAGCGAGGAAGAGTTGGGCCAAGCCTTCGTCAAACGCAAAGGCTTTGCCTATGGTGTCGATGGTAAAGCCTGTCGGCACGACGCGGTTTTCGCGGCGATGCTGAAAACGGTCGATGTTGCCTATCAAAACCTTGAATCGCTTGATTTGGGTGTGACGACGATCGATCATTATTTCGATGGTCTGGGCGGGATGAGCCGTGCGGTGAAAGCCGCCAGCGGCAAAGACGCTGCCCTCTATATCGGCGATCAAACAACCGGCGATGGTTTGGTGCGCACACTTAGCGAGCAAGTTTCCATGGAAACCCGCACCCGCATGCTCAACCCGAAATATTTCGAGGCCATGCTCTCCCACGGTGCTGAGGGTGTCCGCAATATCGAAGCCTCGGTTACGAACACGCTCGGCTGGTCCGCTACGACCGGCAAAGTGGAGCCGTGGATTTATCAAGAAATCAGCGCCGTGTTCGTGCTCGATCCCACGATGCGTGATCGGATCGCCGCGTTGAACCCGATTGCTTCGGCGCGTTTGGCGAACCGCCTGATCGAAGCCCATGAGCGCAATTATTGGGCACCGGACGCCGAAACCTTGGCCGCCCTGCGTGATGCAGGCGCCGAACTTGAAGACCGGCTAGAGGGGCTTGCCCCCGAATCCGCACCCACCAGCCATCAACAAGCCTTGGAGCGCGCGGCATGAACACAATCGTCAAACCCGCCAGCATCGCCGAGCGTCTAGCCGGGGCCAGTTGCGGCTCATCCTGTGGCGATGGCGAGGGCAGCGTGCAGGTCTCGCTCGATCCAACCTTGCGCATTGGCGGTGCCAAAGTGTTCGCCGTTTACGGCAAAGGGGGCATTGGCAAAAGCACAACCTCATCGAACCTCTCAGCAGCCTTCGCAACAATCGGCAAACGCGTTTTGCAAATTGGGTGCGATCCAAAACATGATTCAACCTTCACCCTCACCAAGCGTTTGGTGCCCACTGTTATTGATGCGCTCGAAGCGGTTGATTTCCATCCGGAAGAACTGCGCGTCGAGGATTTCGTCTATGAAGGCTTCGGCGGCGTGCAATGCGTCGAGGCCGGTGGCCCTCCCGCCGGCACTGGCTGCGGCGGCTATGTTGTTGGGCAAACCGTCAAACTTCTTAAAGAGCATCATTTGCTCGATGATTCTGATGTCGTCATTTTCGATGTGTTGGGTGATGTTGTTTGTGGTGGTTTTGCTGCTCCCCTCCAGCATGCTGATCGGGCTTTGATTGTCACCGCGAACGATTTTGACAGTATTTTTGCGATGAATCGCATCGTCGCCGCGATCGGGGCTAAGGCGAAAAACTACGGCGTGCGCCTGGGCGGCGTGATCGCCAATCGGAGCCGCGAGACCGATCAGTTGGATCGCTATAACCAAGCTACCGGCCTTTCCACCTTAGCGCGCTTTCCTGATTTGGATGTCATTCGTCGATCACGGTTGAAAAAGAGCGTCTTGTTCGAGATGGAAGACACGCCCGGTCTGGCGGAGGTCAAGCAGAGCTATCTTGATCTCGCTGAAATGCTCTGGGCTGGCGTTGAGCCGCTCACCGCCGTGCCGCTCAAAGATCGCGAGATTTTCGATCTCCTGGGGTATGAATAATGAGCACCTCCACTTACGAGCGTCGCCGCAGCGAGATCGAAACCTACTTTGATCGCACCGCTCTGGCGGCCTGGGCGCGGATGACCTCGGATGCGCCGTTAGGCCGGATTCGCGCGACGGTCCGTGCCGGCCGCGAAGCGATGCGCGCAAGCCTACTCGCCATGCTGCCAGCGGATTTGACCGGCGCCCGCCTGCTTGATGCTGGATGCGGCACCGGCGCCCTTGCGCTGGAAGCCGCGCGGCGCGGCGCGCAGGTCGTGGGCATCGATATCTCACCCCAACTGATCGGCATCGCCCGTGAACGCGCAGCCAACGATGCGGCGATGGCGCAGATCGAATTTAGCGCGGGTGACATGCTCGATCCGGCTTATGGTCGTTTCGATTATGTTATCGCTATGGATTCACTGATCCATTACGCCCAACCCATGGTCATCGCCGCCTTAGCGAGCCTTGCCCCTCGGGTCGATCAGGCGATCTTGTTCACCTTCGCGCCGCGCACGCCGTTACTGGCAACCATGCATCTCGTGGGTCGGCAATTCCCCCGCAGCGATCGCGCACCGATGATTGAGCCACTGGGCGAACGCGCCTTGCATCGAGCGATCCGCAGCACGCCAAGCCTCCGTGCGTTCTCAATCGGGCGCAGCGAAAAAATCACGAGCGGATTTTACGTCTCCAAAGCCCTGGAGTTGCGCCGGTGAAACTCAAAGGCCCCAGCAAAATAGCGCCATTTTGGATGCGGCTCGATACGAGCTGGCTGCCTTTTGCTGACGCGGCCACCCCGGAACTGCCGATGCGCCGGTTGTTACGGTTATCGTTATTCCAAGTCACCGTGGGCCTCGCTTTGGCGCTGATGATCGGCACGCTCAACCGCGTGATGATCGTCGAGTTGCGTGTCTCGGCGGCCTTGGTCTCGTTCATGATCGCCGTGCCGCTTTTGTTAGCACCCGCCCGCGCGATCATTGGTTTTCGCTCTGATCATCACCGCTCGGCTTTTGGTTGGCGCCGCGTGCCCTTTATCTGGTTTGGCACGTTGGGTCAGTTTGGCGGCTTCGCGATCATGCCGTTCGCACTTATCGTGCTGTCGGGCCATGTGCGCACGCATATCGGCCCCACCATCGGGCATATTGGCGCTGCTCTCGCATTTTTGATGGTGGGGCTTGGCATGCACACGGTGCAAACGGCGGGCCTCGCCCTCGCGACCGATTTGGCTCCGGAAGCGGCACGCCCCAAAGTGGTCGCTATGCTGTCATCGGGTCTGCTCGTGGGCATGATCGGCGGCGCGCTCATCTATGGCGTCTTGCTCACCCCGTTCAGCTTGGTTCGGTTGATTCAGGTTCTACAAGGCACCGCCGCAATCACCATGATTTTGAACGGTGTGGCAATGTGGAAGCAAGAGCCACGCCGCAGCGATGCCGAGGTCGCAGCCCTCACCGCGACCGCCGGTGAACGAACCTTGCGCCATGCGTGGATGGTGTTCCGCACCCAGCCGCGCGCGATCCGCCGCCTCATCGCTATCGGCCTCGGCACGCTCGCTTTCTCAATGCAAGATATTTTGTTGGAGCCGTATGGCGGGCAAATTTTACATCTCGCCGTGGGGCAAACCACGGCGCTGACTGCAATGCTTGCGGCGGGCGCTGGCATCGCCTTCGTGCTGGGCGGCAAGCGTCTTGCGTGCGGTGCGGACCCGTATCGGCTGGCGGCATTTGGCACAATCATCGGGCTGTTTGCCTTTTGTGCGGTCATTTTCTCAAGCCCGTTGAATTTGGCGCCGTTATTTGCCGCAGGGGTGTTCCTCGTCGGGCTTGGCGGCGGCCTATTTTTACTCGGCACCCTGTCGGACGCGATGGGAAGGGTGGTGGGCGGCATGAGTGGCCTCGCGCTCGGGGCCTGGGGAGCGGTTCAAGCGCTCGCCGCTGGCTGCGCTATCGCCACAGCCGGTCTCCTGCGTCACTTTGTTGGCGCGCTCGCACAATCCGGCGCATTAGGCCCCGCGATCCATAGTCCTGCCGCGGGTTATCTCGCGGTCTATGAAGTCGAAATCGTGCTCCTGTTTATTTCGCTCATTGCCATTGGCCCATTGGTTCGCCGTGACGAACCAAACCCGATGATCGCTAAGACCAGCCGACCCACTCGCTCTTTAACAGCACAACTCTAACACGAGGTCCGTCATGCAAACCGGTGCCATAACCCCTTATATCGATGTCGCCCAGCTGGTGCTTTATGCGTTCTGGATTTTCTTTGCGGCTTTGATTTGGTATCTGATCAAGGAAAATAAACGCGAAGGTTATCCGCTTGTGACGAACCGCCCCGGCGAGCGCCCGAGCGGTTTGGTGCCGGTTCCTGCGCCCAAAACATTCCTGCTGCCGAACGGCAAAACCAAATCAGTGCCCTGGAACGAGCCGCTGGAAGTGCTCAACGCGCGCCAGTCGGCGCCGTGGGAAGGCGCGCCGATCATACCGCTTGGCAACCCGATGCAAGACGGGCTTGGCCCCGCCGCTTACACCCAGCGCGATGATGAGCCTGAGAAAATGCCAGAAGGCGAAGATCGCATCGTGCCGATCCGGGTTGCTCATGGCTATAGTGTGGCGAGCGAAGACCCTGATCCACGCGGCGCGCCGGTTATCACGCTCGATGGCAAAATTGCCGGCACTGTGGTTGATTTGTGGGTCGACCTCGCTGATCAGCAATTGGTTTGGTATGAGGCGGATGCTGCCACCACGCCAACCCGCCGCGTGATGTTTCCCGCGACTTTGGTTTGTGTGCAAGGCTCAGGCAGTGCGATCAAAGTCAAAGTTGCTTCGGTAACCGCGCAACAATTCGCTGAAGCGCCGTCCCTCGCTGAACCGGATCGGATCACTCCGCGCGAGGAGGATCGCTTGATGGCCTATTTCGCCTCCGGTCATCTCTACGCCACCCCGCAACGCTCGGAGCCTTACCTATGAGCAATTCTTCAGTCACGCCCGATGGCTTGCCGCATGGCCTGCCCGTTGGCGAAACGCTGCTTTGGCAGGGCAAGCCCGATTTTCGTCGCCTGCTGATGGATGCGTTTCGTCTGCGGATGCTCAGCGTCTATGTCGGTGCCATCGTGGTCTGGAGCGTGGTGAGTGCGGCCTTTGCCGGGTATGATCCGCGCGAGATACTGGCTTCAGCCGTCTGGGCGATGAGTCTGGGCACACTCGCCCTCGCCTTGATAACTTTAATGGCTTGGCTGACGGCGCGCAGCACAATTTATACCATCACGTCGCGCCGCGTCGTCATCGCGCACGGGGCGAGCATTCGCAAACATCTGAACTTACCCTTTGCCAAAATCGAAGCGGCTGGAATTCGGATCAACGAGCAAGGCGTTGGTGATATCCCGCTGACGCTCGACGGGCAGACCCGCCTTTCCTACATTTTACTCTGGCCGCATGTTAAAGCGGGGAAAAAGGCTGGCGTGGAGCCGATGATGCGTGCGGTTCCTGATGCGGGATCGGTGGCCAAACTTCTGGCGGATGCCTGGGCCGCGCATCAAGGCGAGACCGCCAACTTCGTGCTGCGCGACCAAGCCACCCCGGCACGCGCCAAGCAACCGGCCTTAGGCCAAGCGCACGCCGCATGAGTGGCATCCAAGCCCAGCGCGGCGCACCGTCCATGCGCGATGAGGCACCCCGAGTGCCGCGTTGGGCATTGGTGGCTGCTGGATTATTGATGACCGGCACAATCGGCCTCGCCGCCGTCGCCCGGATCAATCATACGGGCGGGCACCCGGTTGATTGGAAAGCGGGCGCTGTCGCTGTGGTATTTCGCCAACAAGCACATGACGCGATCACCGTGACAACCCGCACCGGTGCGGCCATCGCGACGATTGCACCGACGCAGGACGCATTCTTGCGCACGACCATGCGCACCATGCTGCAAGCGCGCGCCCGCGAAGGCAAATCACGCACCGCGCCGTTTCTGCTGATCCCCGGGCGCGGCGGTGCCTTGCTGTTGGATGATCCGCAGACCGGGCGGAAAATTTTCCTGCAAGCCTTCGGCCCAGCGAACCAAGCGCAATTCGCCGCTCTCCTCCTACCAAAAAGGAATTGATTATGGCTGGCGAACATATTCCACTCCGTTGTTCCATTGACATCGAACAAACCGCGGCCAGCTTCCATGCTCACGCGATTCCCGAAAATGTTGAAATCCACGCGGGTGATGTGGTGATGGTGCTCGATGCCCCCTATGAAATTTTGTTCGGCGAGCACGTCATTTGCGAACGCCCCGGCGTGTTGATCCGCGCAGGCCTGCTCACCCGGCTTTGGACGCGCATAAGCTCGCTCGCTGAAATTTCGGAACTGTA